>CAKZMC010000191.1 GCA_937128055.1 uncultured Actinomycetes bacterium
ACGCGCCTATAGGGCGAGCAATATCCTGTTGTTGCTGCCCACCGACATCCAGTTCAGGGGCGTCGAGATCTACGTGCCGCCGAACAGGCCCACCAGGCCACCGCCCTGGTAAGGGGATTGCGAGGGCGCAAGTACCGCCCGGCCAGGCATCGTCCTCTTCGCCCTATCCTCAAGAAGCGGCGTCAAGCGCTGGAACGTGGACACATGATGGTATAATCTCCCTATGGGCGGCGATATCTCCAGGGCGATAACCACGGCCTCCGGGCTTCTCAGTCCGGCCATCGGCTTCTACGTGTACCTCAAGGGGCGGCGCCAGACAGTGAACACCCTTTTTCTCCTCATGACCCTGTTCCTGGCGATGTGGGCGGTGGGTGAGGTCATGACCTCGAGCGTATCCACCCTGGAGGCCAAGATTTTCTGGACCAAATTTCAGGGCATAGGCGAACTGCCCCTGGTCCCCACCTACCTCGTCCTGGCCCTTTTCTTTCCGCGGACGAGGAAGGCGGTAAAGGAAGCCCTTCCGGCCGCCACCACCATCACCGCCATCTATGCCCCCTTCTTAGTGGGGTTGGTCCTCCTCTACGCCAGCCGCCTGGTCTACTCGGATTACATGATAACGGGGGGCGTGTACGGCCTCGACGTGGAACGCACGCCCTTCTTCTGGATCCTGACCGCCCTGGGGTTCTGCTATGTGATCCTCGGGTCTCTCCTCTTCGCGTGGGAGGGCAAACGGAGCGACACCGTGCCCACGCGCAGGGGCCTCTTCATCCTAGCGCTGGCTCCCTTCCCCATGCTCGCGGCAAACCTGGTGCAGAACCTGAAGTGGAACGCCAAGGTGAGCACCCCACAGGCGAGCATCGTCTTCGTCATCATGCTCGCCTACGGGATATTGCGCTACGGCCTTTTCCTCGACTACCGGCTTGCAGCCAAGAACACCATGGCGCACGCGGCGGCCATGGCCTTTAACCTGCCTGTCTGTTACCTGCTCTACGCCTTTTTTACCTACGGGATAGGGCTGCAGGCGGGTTGGCTCTACTTTTCCCTTTTCCTTGTCTGCGCCGCGCCGCTGGTCATGGCTTATCCCGCTGAGGTAGCATGGGCGAAGAGGTTCATCTCGCATCACATCTACGGAAGCGAGGCCAGGGCCGAGGGGCTGCTGCAGGAGCTCGGCCTGTCCATCCGCACCGTGTGGAACCCTGGCGAACTGGCCCGTGATGTTGTCAGGGCGCTGAGGGAATCTCTGGGCCTCACCGTGAGCGCCTTGCTGGAACGGGAGAGGGAGGGCGGGCACTATCAATTGCTGGGGATGTCCTCCCACGAGGGACACAGCGCCGAAAGGTGCCGCGACGAGGTGCACAAAGGCATCGTTTTAAGGGAGTGGCGGGGATCCCTAACCATCGATTCCCTAAACGGGAACTTTTCCAGTTATTGGAGGATAGGGAAATCCGTGGACCGGGGCCATTGCAGGATATCCTTCCTGGACCTGGGCATCGTGCGAGTGCACGAGGGAGCCGGCGTGGTGAGGGAATTCATATGGCGCCGCAGCCGCAAGGCGGAAACCATCGCAGTGCCCCTCGAGGTAGGCGGGGAGAGGGTCGGGATGCTCGTGCTGGGCAGCAAGCTGGACCGCGTGCCTTACACCGTCGAGGAGCTGGACGGCATGGCGGCGCTCTCCGCCCAGGTAGCGGTCTCCCTGCGCAACGCACAGCTGGTGAAGGAGGTGGAGGAGAAGAGCGAGCGCCTGAGACGCCTTGCCCGTGCCGTTTCCATCGCGCAGGAGGAGGAGAGGATACGCGTTTCCCGGGAGTTGCACGATGGCCTCGCCCCCTATTTCCTGGACATCATGTTCCAGCTGGACGATCTCGCTAAACGGATACAGAACCTTCCGGGGGCAGGGGAATACCTGGAAGGAATAAGGCAAGAGGCGCGCGAAGGCATGCGGGACCTGCGTCGCCTCATCTCCGACCTGCGCCCTTCCTCGCTCGAGGTACTGGGGCTGGAGAGCTCCCTCTCCTCCTACCTGGAACGCTTCGGGGCGGAGAACGGCGTGCGGACCCGTTTTCACGCCCGGGGAGAGCTCGGCGGCCTTGACCCGCTCTCGGAGACCACCCTTTTCCGGGTGGCCCAGGAAGCGCTCTCCAACGTGGCGCGCCACGCGCGTGCCGGGGAAGTAAGGGTCTTCCTGCACGGGAGCGATGGCCATGCGGAGCTGACCGTGGAGGACGACGGCGTGGGATTCCGGTGGGAAAAAATGCTCGAGAGGATGCGCGCCGGAGAATGCCTGGGGATAAAGGGGATGATGGAAAGGGCGGAGCTAAGCCAGGGAAAATTCCATGTCGAGACAGCGCCGGGCAAAGGAACCCGGCTGGTGTTCGACCTTCCGTTGCGTCGCTGACAAGGAGGTCCGGTTGGAAGAGGCGATCCGCTTGGCCGTCGTGGATGACCAGGTGATCGTGCGCCTGGGGATTCGCCGCATGCTGGAAGGGCAGGATGGCATACAGCTGGTGGGGGAGGCGGGATGCGGGGAGGAGGCTTTGCGGATGGCGAGCGACGTAAGGCCCCAGGTGATGTTGGTTGACGTCAAGCTCCCCGACATCAGCGGCGTGGAGGTGGTGCGCAGGCTGAAGATCGACGATCGGACCTCCAACATCCAATGCGTCATGCTCACCGTCTACGACGACCTGGAGATAGCGGCCGAGGCGTTGCGTGCGGGTGCCATCGGCTACCTGTTGAAGGACTCCGGCCCGGAGCAGATCCTCGAGGCAGTTGCGTCCGCATCGCAGGGCGTGCCCCTGGTTTCCTCAAGCATAGCAGGGAAGCTGCTGAGCACCTTCTACCGCAGCGACAGGCTGCCCGGGAGCGTGGTGACGGAGGGGAAAAGCGAGATACCCTTGACCGAGAGGGAATACGAGGTGCTGAGGCTGGTGGCCAAGGGATACAGCAACAAGGCGGTGGCCCGCGAGCTCAATATCAGCCTGAGCACCGTCAAGACGCACCTGCGCGGCGTATTCCGCAAGCTGGAGGTCGAGGACCGCGCGCACCTGATCATCAAGGCCATCAAACAGGGGATCATCTGACCGGAAGGGCTTGCCGCGGCGGGGGTGCCCGGCACGAGCCGCTCCCCGCAGGACCTCCGGGAACGCCGAGGACCGCCAGGAGGCTCTCCCGCGACCGCGCCACGCAATACGCACGCAAAGGTCAATGCCGTGAAAGAATGGTGCGCAGGCTTAGGACATGGCGCCTAGGTTCAGAGACATGGTGTATAGGTTCAGAAACATGGTGCCCGGGTTCAGAAACATGGTGTCTAGGTTCAGAAACATGGTGCCCGGGTTCAGAACATGGTGTCTAGGTTCAGAAACATGGTGCCCGGGTTCAGAACATGGTGTCTAGGTTCAGAAACATGGTGGACAAGCGCCGCACCCGGTGATATATTTTGCGGGATAATACAAAAAGGGCGGCGTGCGGCGCAGTTGCGTTCTTCTTCCGCGTGATGCGAGGCATCGCGAGGCAAGTTAGGGACTGCGCGAGGATTTCCAGGGCAGTTTGGGAATATATGGTAATCGATGGAGACGGCATGGAGAACCCTCCCTTAGCCGGCATCGTAATACGGGAAATACGCGACTTCTTCACCTCCAACCCCTTCCTGCTGGTAAGCGAGAGAAGGCTGGCGACGCTGCTCTGCCGCCCGCCCCACCTGGTGCGCGAGGCGGTGAGGATCCTTGAGGGCGAGGGGCTGCTGGAGCGCAGGGACGAGGATACCCTGATAGGGTTGTGGGAGGCGGAGGAAAGGTCGCCTCGCTGACGGTTAGGCTGCGAGGCGGCCGCATGCAATCCCACGCGACCTTTCCCCCACGGCACGCTTCGCTTGCGCGCATTGCGGGCGCGGCGACGCGCACCTCCGGCAGACCGGCGCCTTTCCAGGGAGCGGGTTTCGCGCGCGAGAGAGCGGACGGCCCGTGACGGGCACTCACCGCGGATTGCCCACCCCGGTGCTTCGGGAGCGAGGGAGCGCCGTAAACCCGTTCCATGGCGCAGGCGGTGTTCATGAACCGGAGCAATACGGCGGTGGCCTCCCGCATGCCCGTTGCCCATTGCAGGGGCATCCGCGGGGCGCCGCCTCGCGCTGCAAGCTTCACGGCTGGCATGGCCTCGCGGACGACATGCGGGATGCGATTTTACCTGAAAGGTGGAACAGCCGATACCATTGATTGCATCGCATGCGATACGGGCGCCGGCGTGAGCCGGCCGGCTTCCCGTGCCCGGTTATTTCTGTGTTGCGATTATATTATTGTTGATAGATAATATTAATGTTTAAATATTAAGCTATTGAGAAAACTGGGTCAGCGCACGGAGGAGGCGGCGAATGGCCTTGCGATCCCCGCTGGGGGAGATGCGACGGGGGAGACCGGCAACCATGGCCGGCAGGGGCGGCGGCATGCGGCGCAAGCCCGCCCTCGTCGCCTGCGTGGTGGTGGCCGTCGTGGTCCTCTGCCTCGGCCTGCAGGCCTTGCCGGGGAGGAGGACCGCCTCGGCGCGCGGCGGCAGCGTCACCTTCGTCGGCCACGGCTACGGGCACGGGGTGGGCCTTTGCATGGCGGGCGTCTATTACCGCGCCCTGCGGGGGGAGGAATACCACCA
The DNA here is from genome assembly GCA_937128055.1 of uncultured Actinomycetes bacterium. Lineage (GTDB taxonomy): Bacteria > Actinomycetota > Geothermincolia > Geothermincolales > RBG-13-55-18 > JACIXC01. The sequence continues at coordinate 4,639 of CAKZMC010000191.1, forward strand.
GATAATCCGCACATACTATACGGGCATCACCTTCTCCCGCGACAGCGACGACAGGATCATCCGGGTGCTCTGCCGCGATGGCGTGGTGCGCGAATACACCATGCGGGAATACCTCTACCGGCTGCAGGAGGAGCCCGATAGCTGGCCGCAGCAGGGCCTGCGGGTGCTCATGGTGGCGGCGAGGACCTACGTCCTCTCCTGTATCGCGCGGGGGAAGCACGCCAAGGATGGCTACAACATCTGCCCCTACGGGAGTTGCTGCCAGGCCTTCAACGAGGAGATCAACCCCGCGACGCGACCCAACACCGTGGCCGCGGTGAACGCCACCGCGGGAGAGATCATCACCTACAACGGCCAGCCCATCACCGCCGCTTACAGCTCCTGTTGCGGGGGATACACGGCGGGCGTGGACGAAGCCTGGGGCGGGAACCCCGCCTCCTACCCCTACCTGCGGCCGGTCCCCGACGATGCCTGCGCCCCCGACCAGAACCACGACTGGAAGGTCACCGTGAGCTGGGCCGAACTCGAGGCCAGGCTAAATTCCCGCGCCGAGACGGCGGTGGGCGGGCTGTACGGTTTCGAGATCCTCTCGCGCTGGACCTCCGGTAGGGTGAAACAGGTCCGCGTGAACGGGAGTGGCGGGAGCAAGGTGGTTTCCGGCGTATTATTCGCCTCCGTGGTGGGACTGAAGACCCATTTCTTCTACGTCGCCTCCCAGAACTTCGACGAATACCTGTGCATCCAGAACCCGGGGGACGGGGACGCGCTCTGCGAGATCACCTACATGTTGAAGGGAGGGGGCACGGTGCAGGGATCCTGCCTGGTACCTGCCCACAGCCGCCGCACCATCTTCGTCAACGACGTGGTGCAGAACGAGGAGGTCTCCGTGAAGATCTCCAGCGACAGAGAGGTGGTTGCCGAGCGCGCCATGTACTTCAATTTCCTGGGCAGCGAGCGCAAGGGCGGCCACGCCTGCATGGGGGTGAAGGAGGCCCGTACGCACTGGTATTTCGCGGAGGGATACACCTCTGGCGCCTTCGATACCTTCTTCACGGTGCAGAACCCCAACCCCGCCGAGGCGCGCCTCACGGCGTCCTTCCTGGGAAGGACGGGCGAGGTGGACGAGATCTACTACACCCTTCCTCCCAACTCCCGCATGACCATCTGGATGGACCAGGAGCCGAGCCTGAGCGACGGGGAGTTCACCGCGGAGCTTGAGAGCAGCCTCCCGGTGGTGGCGGAGCGCGCCATGTACTTCGGCTACGGGGACCGCGCGGGGGGATCGGCGGCGGAGGGGGCGCCCGAGCTGGCGAAGAAGTGGCTTTTCGCGGAGGGCTACACGGGGGGGCTTTTCGACTCCTGGCTGGTGCTTGCCAATCCACAGCAAACCGATTCGCCGGCCAAGCTGACCTTCATGCTCCCCAGCGGCGCCACGCGCGAGTTCAACATCGTGGTGCCGGCCCGCGGCCGCGCCACCGTGCACGTGGACGAGCTCCCGGGAATGGGGAACACGGAGTTCTCCGCTCAGGTTGACAGCGACCTACCGGTGGTGGCGGAGCGCGCCATGTACTTCTCCTACGGCGGGAAGCAAGGGGGACACGATGCCTCCGGCGTGCGATCCGCCTCGCGGAGGTGGTTCTTCGCCGAGGGCTACACCGCCGAGGGCTTCGACACCTGGATAGTCCTGATGAACCCCAACGGCCATGCCGTTGACGCCTGGCTGACCTTCATGCTGCCGGACGGCACCACGCGCTCGCTGGCGGTGAACGTCAAGGCGCGCAGCCGCTTCACCGTCGGCGTAGATCACCTGCCCGGCATGGGAAGCACGGAGTTCTCCACGCTGGTTGAGGCCTCGGGTCCCCTGGTGGCGGAGCGCGCCATGTACTTCATCTACCGCGGGAGGGACGGTGGGAGCTGCGCCCAGGGAACGGAATCACCTTCGCGGTTCTGGTACTTCGCAGAGGGTTACACCGGCAGCTGAGCGGCGCTTTCGCGACCCCGGCATTCACGGATCTTGCCGGAAGACGCCCACGCCCGACACGGCCATGCTTGGCGCCGGATGGCTTTTCGAAAGGGACGCAGGGTCCCCTGCAGGAGAGGCGTAACACTTGCGGGTTGTGGGTTCGCGGGGAAATTCGTTTAAAATAATCCTGGCGCTCCTGCAAGGCCCGCGCTATGGCGGCAGCCGCGCGTCGCGGTATCCCTCCGCGGCAGTGGCGGGGATAACGCAATCACGCACGGGGAGGCGTTCTTACGGGTGAACGGCGATGGCGATTATCGGGAGGTGGAGATGTTGAAGATCGCGGGGATCACGGCGCGCGAGGTGCTCGACTCGCGGGGCAACCCCACCGTTGAGGCCGAGATATGGCTGGAAGGAGGGGCAAGGGGCAGGGCCATCGTCCCCTCCGGGGCCTCCACGGGAGCTTTTGAGGCCCTCGAGCTGCGGGACGGGGGCGAGAGGTATGGGGGCAAAGGCGTGCGCAGGGCGGTGGAGAACGTCATGGAGGTCATCGCCCCCCGCCTGCTGGGCATGGATGCCTCGCGCCAGCAGGAGATAGACGGCCTGCTCCTGGAGCTCGACGGCAGCGAGGATAAGTCGCGGCTGGGCGCCAACGCCCTGCTCTCCGTCTCCCTGGCAGCGGCGAAGGCGGCGGCGGCAGCCTGCGGCCTGCCCCTGTTCCAGTACATAGGGGGCACGGCGGCGCGGGTCCTGCCCCTGCCCATGATGAACATACTCAACGGCGGCAGGCACGCCGACAACAACGTGGACATCCAGGAGTTCATGGTGGTCCCGTGGGGTGCACCCGATTTCCGTGAGGCGCTGAGGGCAGGTGCGGAGGTCTACCATGCCTTGCGGGGAGTGCTGAAGGAGCAGGGGCTGAAGGTGGGCATCGGGGACGAGGGCGGCTTCGCGCCCGACCTCGCGAGCAACCGCGCGGGGCTGGAGGCCATAGTGGAGGCCATCCGCTCGGCGGGGTACGAGCCGGGCAGGGAGGTGGCCCTGGCACTGGACGTGGCCGCGAGCGAGCTTTATCAAGGGGGCAAGTACCTCTTCACCGGCGAGGGCAGGGAGTTCGCGCCCGGCGAGCTGGTTGATTATTACCAGCAACTGGTCGACGATTTCCCTGTGGTCTCCATCGAGGACGGCATGGGGGAGGAGGATTGGGAGGGCTGGGCCCTGCTCACCACCCGGCTGGGAGCGAGGATACCCCTGATCGGCGACGACATCTTCGTGACCAACCCGGCGCGGCTGCGGCGCGGCATCGAGGAGGGCGTGGCCAACGCCATCCTCATCAAGCTCAACCAGATCGGCACCCTCAGCGAGACCCTGGAGGTCATGCGGCAGGCGCAGCATGCCGGCTACCTTTGCGTGATTTCCCACCGCAGCGGGGAGACGGAGGATACCAGCATCGCCGACCTGGCGGTGGCCACCAATTGCGGCATGATCAAGACGGGCGCGCCGGCCAGGACGGACCGCGTGAGCAAGTACAACCGACTCCTGCGCATAGAGGAGATGCTGGGCAGGGCGGCCCTGTACCCCGGCCCCTCGGCCCTGCGCGGTTAGCATGGTAAAATGTACCATATAGCATGATGTCCACGAAAACCGGCAGAGGGGAAGAGAGGATTCCCAGGCGGTTCCTTTTCATTGTCATCGCCATGACGGCGTCCTGCGCCGTGCTGGTAGGTCTGGGCTATTACATAGCGAGCCTCTTTTCGGGGTTGATAATGATCCCGCGCACGCGGGTGGAGGACTTCTACGAGTGCGGTGAGCTTATTCTGCCACTCGACCAGGAAGTAATTACCATGCAGGTATCCGGCGGCGGGGATGTCCTCCTGGTGGTGATCGCCGGCGCCGCCCGGGGGAACAACCTGCTTGCGCTCTACGACCTGGAGGGGGGTGCCGCGCAGGGGCCGTTCTGGCAGCGGGAGATAAGCGGTTTCAGGGCGAGGTGGGTGGGGACCGAGCGGAGGCTGGCATTCGAGGATGGGGGGGATATATGGCTGCTGGACCTCTCCGCCGGTGAGCCAGCTCCCGTGAATCTCACCTCCAGCGAGGGATTCGACGAGAACCCGCTTCCTTCCCCGCGTGGCGACTTCATCCTCTGGACCACTTCCCCTCCCGGCTCCGTCGCGACGGAGTTCTGGTGCATGCTCTCCAACGGCAGAGAGAAGGGATACCTGGCCCCCTGGCAGGAAATGGTGGCCTGGAGCCCGGCGGGGGATCGCGTGATGTCCGCCAGCCCTACCGTTTCCCAGGGCGCGGAGGGCGAGGCCGGCTACCTCCTGCAGGAGGCGAAGGTAGGGAGCAGCGGGTGGTACTATTACCTGCGCAGCGAGGAGGAGGTCCGCTGTCTGTGGTGGCCCGCGATCGACGAGCTTTTCTTCGTGGCCCCGCGCCGGCTCGGGGAGGAAGGGGAGATGCGCGCGGTGTGGTTCAAGGTGGAACCGTCGGGGCGCGTGCTGCGGGAGGCATCCACGGACGGCCTGGGCGCGGATGTTTCGTCTTACGTGTTCTATCCCGAGAGGGGCGGGAAGAGGATCGCCTATGCGGGCGAGAAGGGACTGGAAATCCTGGACATGGGGCGGGAGGTGATAAGCCGCTACCCCGGGCTGGAAATCTCCCCCAAGATACTGGCCTGGAGGGAAGCGGCGGAGGCGTTGCTGTACCCCGGCCCGGGAGGGATCTACCAACTTCCCCTGCGCTGAGGGGAGCCGGGGCCGTACCTTACGTTATACGTGTGAGGGGGAGAGATGATGGACATGGGCAAGAGCAAGATCGTCGCCACCCTGGGGCCTGCCTGCAGGGGGGTGGAGACGCTCTCGGACATGATCGAGGCGGGGATGGACATGGCGCGCATCAACGCCTCCTACGCCGACGCGGAGGTCATCAGCGCCGAGGTGGAGGCGGTGCGCGAAGCCTCGCGCCGCGCGGGCAGGGAGGTGGGGATTATCCTGGACCTCATGGGGCCGAAGCTCAGGGTGGGGGAGGTCGCCGGGGGAGAGGCGACGCTCGCGACGGGAAGCCGGCTCCGCCTCCGCGTGGGGTCCTTTGCCGGTGACGCCGGGAGCGTTAGCGTGGATCTACCGGAATTCCCTTCGCTGGTGGGCACGGGCGATACCGTTCTGCTGGACGACGGAGCCATCGTCCTGAGGGTGGAGGAGATCGGGGCCTCAGAGGTGGTCTGCCGCGTCGTGAGCGGGGGGGTGCTGCGTTCCCGCAAGGGGTTGAACCTTCCCGGCAAGACCCTGCCGCTTCCCTCCCTGACGGACAAGGACCTCGCGGATCTGCGGGTGGGAGTGCGTGCGGGCGTGGACTGGGTCGCGCTTTCCTTCGTGCGTTCGGGGGAGGACCTGGAGGCCCTGCGCGGGGTGCTGCGGGAAAACGGATGGCAGCTTCCCGTGATAGCCAAGGTGGAGAAGAGGGAAGCGGTGCAGGACCTGGACGCGGTGGTGAAGGCGGCGGACGCGGTGATGGTGGCCAGGGGGGACCTGGGGGTGGAGATGCCCCTGGAGGAGATACCCCTCCTGCAGAAGAGGATCATCGCGGCGGCGGCCAGGCAGGGCAAGCCGGTGATCACCGCCACCCAGATGCTGCAGAGCATGATGGAAAGCCCCGCGCCTACGCGGGCGGAGGTGACCGATGTGGCCAACGCGGTGCTGGACGGGAGCGACGCCGTGATGCTCTCGGGCGAAACGGCGGTGGGCGGCTTCCCGGTGGCGGCGGTGGAGACCATGCGGCGCATCGCGCGCAGGGCGGAAACCGCGCTCAATTACGCCGCCTGGCTGGATGAGCGCCGCCGCTGGATCGGGAAGGGAACGGTGGAGGCGATCTGCATGGCGGCGTGCGAGCTGGCGCTCCAGACGGAGGCGAGCGCGATAGTCACCCCCACGGAATCCGGTTTCACCGCGCGGCAGGTGAGCCGCTTCCGGCCGCGCCAGCCCATTCTCGCCCCCACGCCCGACCTCGCGGTAGCCCGGAGCCTCAACCTGTACTGGGGCGTACATCCGCGGCTGGTGGGGGTGCACGGTGGCGTGGAGGCGACCTTCCGCGCGGCCGAGGAGGTGGCGCGCGAGGCGGGGCTGTTCGAGCGGGGGCAGACGCTGGTGATCACCGCCGGCCTCAAGGCCCCGGGCCAGAAGGGAATACCCACCACCAACACCATCCACTGCGTTACCGCCCCGTGACCCCCATGTCCTAAGATTGGCCGTTGGGCTTGTAAATTAAAGTTATAATATGATATTAATGATAATAATAGTGACGAAATCCTATTATTGGTGAAAAAGTGAGGATATGAGCAGGGTGATAAGAGGGGAAGGGGCAGGAAAAACACCTCCCGCGGCGGTGCGTGCCCGCCGTGGAGGGAGTGAGGGGCACGCGCGCGCCGGCGCGCCCGCGACCTCCCGGGGCACGAGGCGAGAGGGCGTCGGAAGGGAGCCCCGCGCGGCGGCATCGCAGGCCCAGCGCCGGGTAGCGCCGAGGAAGGGCAGGAAGCGCCGTGCGGTCGTGCTCGCCGCGGTCCTCGTCTCCCTGGGGCTGATCGCGGCGGTGCTTTACCGACCGGTGACGCAGGCCCTGGACAGCAGGAGGGCACTGGCGCAGGCCGAGGAAAAACTCGCGGAGGAAAGGGCAAGGACACAGGAGCTGGAGGAGAGAAAGGAACGCGACCTCGGCGAGGAGTACGTGGAGGGCGAAGCCCGCAAGATGGGTTACGTCAAGCCCGGTGAGATACCGCTTATCGTACTGGACGAGAAGGCGGCGGGCGAGGAGCAGTCCGCTTCCCCCCCGCAGGAAGCCCCCTGAGCGCGAACACCTCCTTGCTCCGCTTGCGCCACGTCATATCCAGGGATCCCGCCCGAGCCAGAACGCACCGGTTGGACGCCCTCCATTAAAGCGTGGCCATCCCGTTGCCGGGGAGGAAAGGCTTGCGTGCACCGGCGGTTCAATCCTCCCGGAGGTTCCAGGAGAAGGAACCCTTATCGCACGCGTCCTTGCATCCTTGCCTATAGGGGTCCTCTGCCTGCCGATGCTCGTCCGGGGGCGCCGCGCTGCTTCCATCGGCATGGGGGATGAGCTCTTCCTGCTCGGGGGAACCGGAAGGTCCGCCGTTGCCCGGTGAGACCCTACCGTCACCGCCGGCGCCGCCATTCTCGTTGCAGCCCCCGGGCATCCCCGGGGATTCCAGGTCGCCCCCGCCTTGCCCGTAACGTTTCCGCATGCGCGTCATGCACGCGCCGCATTCCTCGTAGGCGCGCTCCAAAATCGGGGAAAGGGCGGAGGTCGCGTCCCGGCGCATATCGTGCATGAGGATGGAATGTCCTTCCAGCATTTCCAGGAAGTGGGAGGAGAGAGCCTCTGCTTCTTGGGGCGGCACGGAGTCGAGGAGGCTCTCGGCGCCGTCCAGGTTGCGCAGGTATTCCTGGAGCCAGCGCTCCCGCCCTTGCTCCTCTCCCCCGCGAAGCAGCCTTTCCAGCTCCTGCACGCGGCGTTCGCAGTACGACATCTCCAGCCGGGCATCCTCGGTACGGGAGATGGTGAAGAAGAGAAGGGCCCTCTCGAAGAAGATCTTGCTCCCGTAAAGCGTGGACCCCGGCATGGCATCCAGGGAGGCGGCATAGGTAACGGAGGTTCCCCCCGCGAGGACCAGCACGCAGACGAGGAGGATCAGTGCCAGGCGGCGCGCGAAGGCCGGCCGCCGGTGGACAGGCTCCTTTCCTCCACGGGACTCTTCCCGCGAGGAGGCGAGCGCCATGACGCGAGAGAGCCCGTAATCCCGTAGCGCGCGGGGGATCTCCGGCGGCGGGGTCTCCTCGAGGAACGCCTCCGCCGCGAGCTCCAGCTCCGCCGCTTCTCTTCCCCGCCCGAACAGCTTCAATGCCATCCCCTCTCATCCAGCACGCCGCCCAGTTTCCTCAGCGCCCGGTGCTGCAGGGCGTTTACCGCGCCGGTGGTCTTGCCTAGGACGCGCGCCACCTCCTCGTTGCCCATATCCGCGAAGTATTTCATGATCAGCACCTGTCTCTGAAGGGAGGGCAGCTCCAGCAAGCATTCCCTCAGCGCGCGCCTCCTCTCCTCTTCTTCCAGCGATTCCCCCACCGCCGGCTGGTCGCTCTCGAGCTCGGCGGAGATTTCTTCCCCGGCCCGTCGCCTGCCCCTCCTCAGGTTGTCCACCAGGAGGTTGTGTGCGATGCGAAAGGCCCAGGACTTGAACGAGGCCTTGCGGCGGTCAAAGGCGTCCAGGTGCGTCAGGCAGCGCACGAAGACCTCCTGCGTCAAGTCCTCCGCTTCCTCGCGAGAGGACAGGTTCCAGTAAAAATAGCGGTACAACGGCTCCAGCAACGCCTCGTATATCCTCGCGAAGGCTCCCTTGTCGCCCTCGGCCGCCTCTTGCGCCAGCTCCTCAAGGGAAATCAATGATCCGCCTTTCCTAACCTTGAATACGTCCCGCGAGGTGATAATGAACGCGCTCTCTGCGCCGCTTGTGAAGGCCGGTCACGCCGCCACCGGCTTCAAGCCTCGCCTTTCCTCCAGGGCTGCCCATGTCCTCTCTCCTGTTTCCTCCCTGCGCTCCGCCTGCCCTCATGGCGGTGCGGCGCTTTTCATCATATCCCATGCCGAGGGCCCGGCACATGCCCTCCGCCATCCCCGGAGGCCGACTGCGCGGTGTGGAGGTGCCTGCCATCCTCGCACCCCGCGTGGCCGCGCCGGTTTTCGCGCAAAGGCAAATTCCGCAACCCACCAAGGCTCCCGGCCGGCTACGTGGCCCCTTTCCATATCCCTGCCCCGGGAGTGCGGATGGGCGGGAGAGGAAAGGCCTGCGGGATCTGAGCTCCTTTGCGTATGTCGGCCAGGTCCGGTGCGTATATGGGGTTGTAGGAATTGAGCTGAGGAAAGGAGGCATGGAATGACCAGAAAAGCACTTGCCATTACCTGCACGGCCGTTGTCGCCCTCATTATCATGGCGGGGATCGCCATCGCGGCGTCGGCGGGCGGTGAAGCTGGCAGCGCTTCCACTTGCGGGCAGTGCAAGGGAGCGGTGGAAGCGGAGCAGGGAAACCGCCTGTCGTTGGGCGACGGGGGCCAGGCGGGCCAGATCCGTTGCGAGGATTGCCTGCAGGAGAGGAAGGGAGAATGCTCCGGCGATTGCGAGCGCCTGCAGGAGCAGCTCCGGGAGAGGGACTGCGACGGTGATTGCCCACAGGACGGAACAGGCGAGCAGCGCCGCAAGGGCGATACCGACGGAGGGTCCGCAGGGAAGGCATCAAGGTAGAAGGCATCAAAGTAGCATCAATATAGGTCTCGTAGGCGTCGGGAACCCCGACCTCTTGGGCGCACGCGCGGAAACCGCCGTTCGGAGGCGGTTTCCGTTTGCGCGGGGAAAACCCGCTTTGCCCCCGCGACGTGGCACTTTTACGGCCGACTGCGGGTCAAGCCCTTCACTGCCCCTGTCCGGCGATGTTGCCGTGGGGAAGGCCCGAAACGGAGGTCGCCGGGTGGAGAGCGAAGCCGCCCCGGGGGAGGGGTGAGTGCCGCTTAAGGGCCTGGCCGCCGAGATGGATGGTGGGTGGCCGGGGGTGATATTGTGGGCCTGGCGAACGCGATGCTAATATTTTCTTGCCTTGTTTCCCCGGGGGTGCAGGGAAGCGGACGGGCAAAGGAGGGAGGCTCATGATAGATCACCGGTGGATCGGCAAGACCTACGGCCCCATCAAGTACGAGGTGGGACGGGAGAAGATGCGGGAATACGCGGCCGCCGCCAAGGACTACCGCCCCATCTTTCACGACGAGGAGTTCGCCGCGCAGACCGGGTACGGCGACATAATCGCCATGCCCAACTTCGCCGCCGTGTACGCGCTGCGGGGAGCGGGTATGCTGCTCCTGGACCAGGAGATCAAGCTCAACCTGGCCATGCTGGTGCACGGCGCCCAGGAGTTCGAGTGGTTCACCGTGGTCAAGCCCAACGACGTGATCACCGAGACGGGCAGGGTGGCGGACATCTACGAGAAGGGCAACCTGGATTTCGTGGTCTACGAGGGCGAGGCGCGCAACCAGGACGGGGAGCTGGTGTGCCGCGCGCGGGCCACCTTCATCATCAGGGGAGGTGGCGCGTGATGGCCGAGCTGTGCAACCTGAAATACGATGACGTGCAGGTGGGAGAGGAGATTCCCAGTTTTTCCCATACCTTTGACCGCATGGATGCCGTGGTCTACGCGGGAGCAAGCGGGGACTTCAACCCCATTCACACCAACCCCTTCTTCGCCAGGGACATGGCCATGCTTCCGGACGTCATCGCGCACGGCCTCTTCAACATGGCCTTGCTGGGAAAGACGGTCATGGACTGGATAGGCGACCCCGGGTACCTGAAGAAGCTCTCGTGCCAGTTCCGGGGCATGGTCATCCCGGGAGAGACGGTGGTCTTCAGAGGCAGGGTGCGCGAGAAGCTGGAGGGCAACCTGGTGGTGCTAGACGTCTGGGCCGAGAAGGAGGATGCGAGCGAAGTCCTCAAGGGCGGCGAGGCCGTGGTCTACCTTCCCTGAGCCTCAAGCGTACAGGCCCATGGTGGTGGCGATGATCTCCCGCATGATCTCGTCGGTGCCGCCGCCGATGCGCCCCAGGCGCGCGTCGCGCCAGGCCCTCTGCACGGGATATTCCATCATGTACCCGTAGCCCCCCATGAACTGCAGCGCCTCGTCGGTCACCTCGCAGGCCACCTGGGCGGCGATGAGCTTGGCCATGGAGATCTCCTTCACGGGATATTCGCCGTGGTCATATTTCCAGGCGCACAGATAAACCAGCGATTGGGCCGCCTCGACCTTGGTGGCCAGGTCGGCGATACGGTGGGCGATGGCCTGGTTCTTGCATATGGGCTTGCCGAACTGCTCCCTTTCCTTGGTGTACTCGATGACCTCCTCCAGGGTGAGGCGCGCGCCTCCGATGGCGGCCGCCGCGCCGAGAAGCCTTTCCCCCTGCAGCTCCCACATGATGTTGTAGAAGCCGCGGCCCTCCTCGCCCAGCAGGGCGTCCTCGGGGATGAACATGTCCTCGAAGAAGATCTCCGCCGTGTCGGAAGCCCGCATGCCGACCTTGTCCAGCTTGCGGTTGACCACGAATCCAGGGGTGTCCGTGTCCACCAGGAAGATGCTCATACCCTTGTATCCCTTGCGCCTCTCGGTGCGGGCGAGGAGGGTCATGAAGTGCGCGCGTGCGCCGTTGGTGATGAAGATCTTGTTGCCGTTGACCTTCCAACCGCCCGGTACCCTCTCCGCGTAGGTCTGGATGCCGGCCACGTCTGAGCCGGCGTTGGGCTCCGTGATTCCCAGGCAGGCGATCTTCTCGCCCCTTATGGCGGGAACCAGGTATCTCTGCTTCTGCTCCTCCGTGCCGAAGGCCAGGATGGGAGGGGTGGCCATGCCCACCTGCACGGCCACCGCCATGTTCACGCTGCCGCTGCCGCAGCGGCTGAGCTCCTCGGCAAGGACGATGTTGGTGAAATAGTCGCCCCCGCCGCCCCCGTACTCCTCGGGGTAATGGAGGCCGAGGAACCCCAGCTCGCCCAGGCGGGTAAAAACCCAGTCCGGGAATCCTCCCTGCTCCTCCCATTCGTCGGCGTGCGGCGCGAGCTCCTTCTCGGTGAACTCGCGTATGCTCTGCCGCAGCATATCGTGCTCGTCGCTGAAGAAGGGACTGAGGGCCATTCCATGCTCCTTTCCCAATCTATTAACTGTCACTTAACATTTAAGACCCTTTAAAAATAGCCCTGCGAGCCCGTCGGGTCAACCCCGCCGCAGCTGCGCGTTTATAAGGTATACTCAGCCTTGAGAGCTCAGCCTTGAGAGGCACCCGGAGAGAGGCGAGAAAGGAGAGAGATCCCATGCGTTACTTCGAGGATTTCCAGGTGGGGGAGACCTTCGTGAGCCGCGGGCGTACCATCACCGAGGCGGACATCGTCATGTTCGCGTCCCTGAGCGGTGACTGGTATCCCCTGCACGTTGACCGCGAGTACGCGGCCAAGAGTCCCTTCGGGGAGAGGATAGCCCACGGCATGCTGGTGCTCTCGGTGGCCTCCGGGCTCATGCCGCTCACCGAGTGGGCCCTGGTGGCTTTTTACGGCATGGACCGCGTGCGTTTCGTGGCTCCCACCAAGATAGGGGACACCGTCCACGTGGAGGCGGAGGTGGTGGAGAAGCGGGACAAAGGGGAGCGCGGGGGCGTCGTCTGCTACAAGCAGGCCATAAAAAACCATAAAGGCGAGGATCTGGCGGTAGCCGACTTCAAGGTCCTCATAGCCTCGCGGCATGTATGAGGAGCGGGAGGGCTTCTCGCATCCGCGAGGCCGTGATACGGCGTGGCATGCATGAGGGAAGGCGTGGGAGGACGCCGTGCGCTGGGAAGAGCTGCGAGGGGAGGACCGCCTCCTGGTGGAGGGGCAGCTCGCACGCCCCCTTCGTGGCGAGGTGGGAGCGGCCTCGCGCTGCCTCCACGGCAGGGTTCAGGTCATCGCCACCTCGCCCCTGCTCGAGGACGGCTCCCCCTTCCCCACCCTTTTCTGGCTTACCTGCCCGCTGCTGCAACGGGCCGTCTCCCGCCTGGAGGGGAGCGGGCTGAGGGAGCAATTGCGCCGCAGGCTGGAGGTAGATACGGAATTCGCCGCCGGGCTGCGCAGGGCGGAGGAGGATTACCGCAGGGCGAGGGAGGAGTGGGCCGAGCGCCTGGGCGCGGCGGACGAGGTGAGGGAGCTCTTCGGGGAGAGGGGAGGCATAGGAGGGACGGTCGCGGGGGGCTTGAAGTGCCTGCACGCCCACCTCGCGCATTATCTGGCCACCGGCGCCAACCCGGTGGGCGCAGAGGTGGCGGCGAGGGTCTGTGATTTGCAGCGTGAGGACTGCAGGGGAAGCTGCGATCCGTTCGTGGGGAAGGGAAGATGAAGGTCGCGGCGGTAGATATCGGGACCAACTCGGTGCGTCTTCTCATCGCCGAGGTAGCGCGGGGACGGGAGGAGCCGGTACTGCGCACCCTGCATCGCCGCATGCGCATCACCCGGCTGGGGGAAGGCGTTGACGAGTCGGGGGTTTTGCGGCGGGAGGCCTTGCAGCGGACGAGGCACGTCCTGGGCGAGTACCGGGACCTCATGCGCAAGGAAGGAGTTGCGGCATGGGGGGCGGCGGCCACCAGCGCCGTGCGCGATGCGGCCAACGCGGCCCTTTTCCACGCCATGGTGGAAGAGGTCATGGGAGCGGGTGCCCGGGTGCTGACGGGGAGGGAGGAGGCCCGCCTCTCCTACCTCGGCGCCACCTACGACCTGGGGGAATTGGAGCCCGCCGGCGGCACGTTGCTGGTGGTGGATATCGGGGGCGGTTCCACCGAGATCATACTGGGTCGGGGCGGCCAGGCGATTAGGGAGTGGAGCCTGGACGTGGGGTGCGTGCGCATGAGCGAGAGATTCCTCAGGACGGACCCTCCCACCCCGGGAGAAAAGGAGGAGATGGAGTCCTTTCTGCGCGGGCGCATGGCTCCCCTCGCGCGGGAGGTCAAGCCCGCCAGGCCGGCGCTTGCCGTGGGGCTGGCGGGCACTGTCGCTACCCTTTCCGGGATAAGGCTGGGGCTGAGTACGTACGACGGCGAGGCCATCCATCACAGCTGGCTGACACGCTTGGACGTGGAGGAGCTTTACGCCTCCCTCTCGGCGCTGCCGTGCGGGGAGAGGCGCGGCCTCATGCGCCTGGAACCGGGCAGGGCGGACGTGATAGTGGGGGGTTGCGGGGTGCTGGCGGTGTTCATGCGCGAGCTCGCCGTGGAGAGCCTGCTGGTGAGCGAGAAGGACATCCTCGACGGCCTGGCCCTGGAGGCGGCCTCGGGCTTGCAGGAGGCCTGAGGGGGCGCAGAGGAGGCGGCCGCCGCGCTTCGCTGCCTGCCTTGACGAACGGGTTTTTGGATGTAGAATGATGGAGATACGTCTTACCCGGTTCTGTACGGGTTTTCCTGGGAGATAGGGTGATGGGGAAGAGGATACTGGTCATCGACGACGAACCCGCGATACACCGGCTGGTGCAGATCATCCTGGAGAACGAGGGCTTCCAGATATTGGGCATGGTGGAGAGAAGGGAAACCAGGAGGTCGGTGTTGCAGGGCAAGCCGGACGTGATCATCCTGGACATCATGATGCCGGAGGTGGACGGCTTCCAGATCCTCAAGATGCTCAAGGAAGACGCGGAGACGAGGGACATCCCCATCCTGGTCCTCACCGTGCGCAGCCTCGGCGAGGATAGGGAAAAGGCTATGGCCCTGGGAGCCGACCTTTACATGACCAAGCCCTTCGAGCCCTCGGAACTGGTGGACGCGGTGAGGTCGCTGGCAGAGCCCCCTTGAGGGAGAAGAGCGCAGATCGTATCATATTCGTACGGCTGCATGCCCCATTATGACCTGCTGGCGCGAAAGCTTGCGGAAGCAGTCTGGGGCCATTCGGATACGCCGTTGGGGTAAGGAATATTTTTTATGCCCGGGTGGTGGAACCGGTAGACACAAGGGACTTAAAATCCCTCGGGTTATCCCATGCGGGTTCGACTCCCGCCCCGGGCACCACGCCTCTGATGTTTATCGTCTCACACCCGTATCGTGCTTCGCCCCGCGAGGCCTCAGGATGGCTTCCGCAACTCCACGGTCATCAGGATTTCGCCGCAGGCCCCCAGGGGAAGGCCGGCTCCGTAACAGTTCACGGGCAGGTCGAAGAGCCTGCTCTCGAAGGAAACCTCGCCGTCGACGGCGGCGGCCATTCTCTCCAGCATGAGCATGACACGCCACCAGATCTTGGATAGCGCCATGAGGCATATCCCTGCGCCGTTCCCCTCCTGCAGCACCCTGCCCATGGCATCGAGGTGGAACTCGTCTCCCGCCCGGTGGCCGGCTATGCAGGCATGCGAAGATACTATCCTCACCACAACGTGGTGGTCGCGGAACTTCTCTATAGCCCGCAGCCGCCGCACCCTCTTGGGCGAGGAGAGGAAGGACGCCAGCTCCTCTTCATCCAGGGGGAGGTCCTTCATGAAGGCGTCGGGTTCCGGCCCGCCGGAGGTGGGCGCCTCCCGCACCGCCCGGCATTCTCCGCGCGCCCGCCTGTTCCTGAAGAACAGGTAAGGGGCCATGGTGAGCATGAAACGCATGACCTCCAGCAGGGGCATCCTCTCGTAGGTGATGCGAAAGAGGTTGCTGCCCAGCCCCCCCATCTCGACCCCCATGTCCGTGCAGGTTATGTGGTCGAAGATCATGCGGTTGGGATCCTCTCCCCGCAGCATGTGGTCGTAGTAATCGTAGATGACCGGCGAGAGCTGGGAAAGCCCGTGAATGCACATGCTCGGCGGGCACCTGTGCCTGATGAGCATCCCCATGGGGTCGAAATAGAAGGGGCGGCCCTCGCTATGGCAGCCGGAGCAATGAAGGGAACATACCGGCTCCGCCTTCAACCAGTAGAACATGGACTTCACTCCCAGGACTTCGAAGAAACCGAGCTCGGCCGCCTTGCGAAACTCCTCCTTGCTGTAACCCCAGCGGTTGACGATGATCCTTTTGACCAGCGGCTTCATTAGCATGTCGAGGACGTCGATTATCTTCACAGCGCATACCTCCTTTCCCCCGGAGTCTCCTTTCCATGCACCAATTATCCTGCTGGGGCGGAGAGGCGGCAATCTTGCCGCGCCTGGTCAGGGCGGCGTCACGCGGGACGGGACATGTATGCCAAGGGAAAACGACTCGCGCATCAAGGGTGCCCGGGGAATGATCTTCACCGGCGGGCATTTTAACCCTGCGCAGGAGTGGGTATATACTGGATAACGGCAAAGAGGCTTTTGCAGGCCGTCGCCACCTCGCATGTCGGCGTGTAGAAGTCCACGGCGGACAACAGGGGTAGCATTTGAAGTACAGACGATGCCGCATCTGCGGCAATCCCTTGATAGTCGCGCGCCTCAATCGCTGGATGCCCAACGGCACCATCGTCAGCGTGGGGGATGCGCGCATCCGGCAGGTCTTTTTCGAGGCGGACCTACTGCCGGAAATCAGGAGGCGCATCTCGGAGGGGCTCGGCTTCCCGGTCAACCGCATTTTCTACGAGGCGGAGCGCAATGCGGTGCGTGTGGTGGTGGAGGCCTTGCTCGACTCGGCCGCCAAGCGCTTCACCCTGCGCATCCCTCCCTTCCGGCGGGGGGTGGTGCATTTCTTCCACGACCTGGCGGCCCTCACGGGAACGACATATTCACGCACGCTCAGTTACCGGCCGGGCAGTTACGGAGAGGCGCTGCTGCGCAACCCGTGGGACATCGACCTCATGGCTGCGGTGGTTTTGGGGGCCTTCGAAGCCCTGGAGAAACGTCCCTTGCGCGCTCTATGGAAGGAAATGGAAGATGGATACCTGCTGCGCGTGGAGGTCGTGGAGTCGAAGCCGGAACACTCCGCGCGCCTGGAGGTCGATTTCCCCCCCGTGAAGGGAGGCGATTACCGCCATCACCATTGCCCCCGCTGCGGCCTTCCCCTGCCGCTTAGGAACCTGGAGTGGAGGGAGGATGAGGGGATCATACTCGATAGACGCCGGGGGATACGCATGATCAACTGGGAGGCGCATTCCGTGCGCCTGGTGACAAGGGAGCTGGTCAGGGAGCTGGGGGAGGTCGTGGTCCCCATCATCGTGGAGGCCGAGAGGGAACACACCCTGCGCATGCTGGAAGACCTCGGCATGCGCGGATTCACGGAGGAGGAGCGGGGACAGCTCCTGCAGGAGATGCTTTCCATACTGCCCCTTTATGGGTACGGGTTGGCCACCGAGGTGGAGTTCACCTCGGGAGGCATATTGCGGGTGTGGATAGACAACCCTTACGACGAGTACCTGCTGGCGGGCAGGATGGCCGCCTATTACCAGGCCATGGAGGGGAGAAAGGCGAGGGTGGAGTGGGCATTTCAGGGTCCTTCCACCGCCTCTTACCTCCTGTCGCCCGAGGAGGACTGAGACGAGAGGGGCAAGGGCGTCTCGTGGCAGGCGGGGCGCAGAGCGTACGGAGCGGTGCGGGAGGGAGAGTGGCGATCCGTAAGGCGCAGACGAAGCTGCATGCCTCGCGGCCGGTGAAACGGCGAGCTTGGAGGGAGGATGGAGATGGATGAGCCTATCTCGATCGAGAAGCGGGAAGACAGGTTCATGCGCGAGCTGGTGGGCCCTGGGGACACGTTTCTCATCGCGTTGATGAGGGATTTCATCGAACGGGAGATCATGCCCATCCGCAGGGAGATGGAGGCCAGCACCCGGGGCGATTTCGCACTGGTGGAGGAGGTGCAGAAGAAGCTTGTCGGCATGGGGTTGCAGGGCGCCTTCCTTCCCCCGGAGTACGGGGGCTGGAATCTGACTTCCGCCCTCACCTATTGCGTGATCGTGGAGGAGTTCGGGCGCGGCGAGCCGGCCTGCATAGCCGCCCTGGGCGGCGGTGCCTGGGCCTTCCGGCCGGCGGTGATCGCGGGGAACCGCACGTTGCTGGAGGATTTCGCACCCCGCTTCACCAGCGGGGAAACCTACGTGGCTTGCTTCGCCATGACCGAGCCCTCCGGGGGATGCAACATCGAGAACGTGGACATGCACGGCAGGGGCATCAACACCAGGGCGGTGCTGGACGGGGACGAATGGGTGATCGACGGCTCCAAGGTGTGGCCCACCAACTCCGGCATCGCCGACGTATACTGCGTGGTGTGCAATACCGACCCGGGACTGGGGGACGAGAGCATCGCCCTCATCTACGTCCCCGTCCCTACGGAGGGGTTCAGCTTCGGGAGGTTCGAGGACAAGGCGGGGTTCCGCGCCAGCCGCGAGGGCGATTTCTACTTCGACGGCGTGCGCGTGCCCCGGGGGTACCGGGCGGCGGGGCCGGGAGAGGACGCCGTGCTCCTGCACGATAACCTCATCTTCGCCCGCCTTTTCAGCGCCTCGTGGGCGGTGGGGATCGCCCAGGGAGCCTTCGACGAGGTCCTGGCCTTCACCCGGGACCATAAGCTCGCCGGACGGCCTATACGCCAGCATAGCGAGGCCGCCAACCTGCTGGCGGACATGGCCATCGGCATACAGGTGGGGAGGGACTCCTACGTGAACGCCGCCTACATGTTCGACCATCCCGAGACCTACGGGCCGCGCACCTCGCGTTACATGCTTTCGCGCTCCACGCTGGCCAAGGTCTTCTGCTGCGACATGGCGGTGGAGGTAACCAACCGGGCCATGGAACTCATGGGGATGTGGGGAGCCGACGCCTCCCTGCACGTGGAGAAGTACTGGCGCGACAACAAGATCATCCAGCTCTGGGAGGGCGGCGCCCAGCTGGGACGCATGGACGTGGCGCGTGGTTACTATCCCTACGACCAGTTTTACCCAAACGAGCTCTACGAGGCCGCACGGGCAGGACGGGGGAAGCGGTGATCACCGTGGAGAACCACAGCAATTACCGTAAGGGCGTCATGTGCTGGCGGCACCTTGGGAGGTGAAAGCGGTGAAACGGGCGTCAGCGAAGAATAACGAGGGCCGCTTCCTCGCGGACCTGCTGAGCCCCGAGGCTCGCATGTTCCTGGGATCCCTCAGGGAATTCGTGGATCGTGAGGTCATGCCGGCGAGGAGGGAACTGGACCAGGAGGCAAGGGAAGGCGGGGACGGACTGTTGCAGGATTTGCTGCGCAAGCTGCATGCCCTGGGGCTGCCCGCCGGGGTACTCCTGGAGGAGCACGGAGCCCCGGGCCAGGAGCCCACTCTTGCCCTGGCCATGGTGGCGGAGGAAGTAAGCAGGGGCGACGCCTCGTTGTTCCAGGCGGTGGCGGGATCGGTGCTGGCCCTGCGGCCGGCCGTACTCTCCGGGAACGGGGAGCTGTTGCAACACTTCTCCCCGCACTTTGAGCGCTGCGAGGACGGTGAGCATATCTACCAGGGGTGTTTCGCCGTCAACGAAGCTCCCGCCACCGGGGATATCCTCAATGTCCACCTGCTGGGTACGAACCTGGGAACGAGGGCGGTAAGAGAGAAAGGGAGATGGTCGCTGCGCGGCGACAAGGTCTGGTGCCTGAACGCGGGCAGGGCGGACATGTGTTGCGTCGTCGCCAGCGAGAGTCCTTCCCGCGGGAGGGAAGGGTTGGTCCTGGCCTACTGCGAGTCGAGCGCCGAAGGTTACCGTTTCCTGGGCCGCCGGGAGACTGCGGGCCTGCTCTCCGCGTCCTTCGGGGACATAAGGCTGGAGGGGGTGAGGGTGCCCCTCTCATGGCGGGCAGCGGGGCCGGGAGAGGACGCCGAGATACTCCTGGACAACTTGGCCTTTTCCCGCCTGCTGGCGGCTGCCTCCTGCGTGGGCATAGCCCAGGGAGCCTTCGAGGAGGTCCTGGACTTCACCAGCGAGCGCCTGGCGGCCGGGAAGCCCATCCGCCAGCACAGCGTCTGCGCCTGCATCCTGGCCGACATCGCCACTTCCATCCAGACGGGGAGGGATTCCTACGTGTGCGCGGCGCGCGCCTTCGACCTCGCGGGGAGGGAGGAGCGCGCCTCCCTCGCGATGCTCTCCCGCTCTTCGCTGGCAAGGCACCATTGCGGACGGGCCGCGGTGGAGGCCACCAACCGCGCCATGGAGCTCATGGGCTCCTACGGGTACGTGACGGATTACCACGTGGAGAAGTACTGGCGCGACGCGCGCACGTTGCAGCTCTGCGAGGTTGTTCCCCTGCAGTTGAAGATGGATATCGCGGGCGGTTACTACCGGCTCGACCCCTTCCATGCCAACCCGCTCTACGAGAACATGCGCCGTTCTTGAACGGGCATGGGAAGCGCCGATATGACCCAGGTCATGGCGGCCTCTCCCTGCCACCTCTATCTTTAAGGCAAAGTTAATAGTGAAGTCTAAAAGGAGACAATAGACAATCCTAATGTATGAGGAAGCTGTGACGGACGATTCGTGATATGGTCACCTGAGAGTCGTTCTGAGTGAATGGTGAAACCGGCCTCTTTACGCGGAGAGGCCGGTTTTCCTTATACCGAAAGGAGAGATAGAGATGAACGAGATACAGAAGAGCATCTGGAGGAGATCGCTGGTCATATTGCTGGCCTCCGCCCTCGCCCTCTTCCTCACCCTTCCGTTTCTGCCGGCTTCTGCTTCCGCGGTGAACGAGGATACGGTTTACGCGGGAGCGGAAGCGGAGGCTGGGCAGAGCGCGGGTCTGGAGGGGGAGAACGATACGGCGTCGGAAACATCGCACGACGCGGTGGATGAGGATGCGCTGGAGGAGGAACCGCCGGCAGTAATCCGGCAAGAAGCGGCTGCTGATTTCGGCGCCGCCACACGCAGCGGGGGAGACGGAGCCGCGGAGGATGAAGCCTGGGAGGTCACCAGCCTGGACATTTCCAAGGATGTGGACCTTGTGGAGGCCGCGGATCCCGAGATAGGGCTGGAGAAGACGGCTTCCGACGGATATCTGGAGATGGCGGTTGGAGAAAAAAAGGAGGTCACCTTCACCATAGAGGTGACGGCAGCGCAGGGCGACGCATACTACATCGAGGGTAACATCTTCGTGCAGAACACGGGGGATTGGCCGGCGGACGTTGTGGCCGTCTCCGACACGGTTTGGTACAAGTACGGCGGGCCGGACTGGATCCTCGTGCCGTCGAACATCGCTACCACCGTTCCCCTGGGCGACGACGCCATACCCACGGGAGGCCCGCATGTCTATTCCTACGCGGGGACCTTTACGCTGCCGGTGCCCCTCTCCGGCGTCGATGCCATGAGTAACCTCATCGAGATCACCATCAGCAACAAACCCGATCCGCCCAAGCCGGGCATGCAGGACTGGACTTTCCATTACCGCGAGGACTTCGCAAAGCCTGCGGCGGCCGGGGAGCAGTCGGTCTCGCTGGAGGACATCGAGAGCATGAGCCCGGACACCGGGCTGAGCTACGAGATCAAGTCCGTGACCATCAACGGGTCCCCCGCGGTATCCCTTACCGGGCCCTGGTCCCTAGACCTGGCCTCAGCTCCTTACACCCTGGTCATCACCAAGGAACTCACCGCCGAGTCAGCCGGAAGTTATGTCCTGCATAACAAGGCCAGGATCGGCGAGCTCGAGGACGAGGCCGAGGTGGAGATACTGGTGAAGGAGGAAGAGGGGGAAAGGCTTGGGAGCATCGAGGGCCACAAGTACGTGGACCTCGATGCGGACGGGGAGTTTGATGATGGCGAGAACGGGCTCGAGGGCGTGACCATCAAACTCTACCGGATTTACGAGTACAACAGCAATCTCGAGGTCGCCGCTACCACGCTCGCCCTCTCCCTGGTCGGCCAGACGGAGACCGACGCGAACGGGCACTTCTCTTTCGCGGATTTGGAGTTCGGGAAGTATCTGGTGGCCGAGGAAGTGCCGGAGGGGTATTATGCCACCTCCGCCAACCCCGTCGAGGTTTCGGTGGATTCCGAAGAGGCGGCGGAAGTCGTCTTCCTCAACGCGCCCTACGCCTCCGTTACGGGCACCAAGTGGCTTGACCTCAACGCCAACGGTACGGCGGATGCGGGAGAGAGTGGCCTGGAAGAAGTTACCATACTACTCCTTGACGCGGACGGCATGCTGGTCGCCAGCACGAAGAGCGCCGCTGGCGGCGGTTACTCCTTCACCGGCCTGAAGCCCGGGCGCTACACCGTGCAGGAAGTCGTGCCCTTCGGGTACGAGGCCACCGCGCCCACGGCGGTAACCTTCGACCTGCTTCCCGGCGAGAAGAAGAGGGTGGACTTCTTCAACCGGGTCCCGGTGGGAGGTGAGGTGGTGACGCCCCCGGTGGACACGGGGATACAGGCGGGAGCGCAGCAGACGCTGCCGGCCACGGGTTTCGACGTCGTTTACCTCCTTATCGTGGTGGGATTCCTGCTTGTTGCGGGAGCCCTGCTCGCGTCCCTCGGGGCCAGGAGGATGAGCATGCGGTAAGAGGTAACCGGCGAGCAACCTCTGCGATGGAGGAGGTGAAAGACCCTCCTCCATCGTCGTCTCATATGTCAACACCCTGGAGTCAGGCCACGAACGCCGCCTTTTCTTCCAAAGTGGCCGATCAAGTGGCGATTTTGGACGGGAAGGCAACTTTTAGGGCTTGACCCCGTTCTTTGATGCGGGGAGGTCAAGGGCGTTCTTTGATGCGGGGAGGTTGAGGGGCATCATGGCCGCACTCGTGGGAAGGGCTTAACTTGGGAGCATGGCAATACTGAAACGCTACGGTTGGATGATAGTGATAGGCGCGATCATGGCGGGCATCCTCCTCTGGACGCTTTCGCGCGATGGCGGGCCCTCGACGGAGATCGCGCTCCCGGACGGGAGCACAGCGGAGGTGACGCCGGTCGAGGAGATGCGGGTGAGGACCGCGGAGCCCGCGCCTTTCATAGACGAGGCGGAATACCGGCTAAGGGTCACCGGCCTGGTAGAGAGGGAAACCACGCTGAAGCTCGCCGATATCATGGCCTTGCCCGTGGAGGAAAGGTTGCTCGAACTCCCCTGTGTGGAGGGGTGGACGGAAAAGGCCCTCTGGAAGGGGACGAGGCTCTTCCCTTTGCTGGAGGACGCCGGCATCAAGGAGGAAGCCGACAGCGTGGTTTTCTACTCGCCGGGAGGTTACACCACTTCTCTCACCCTGCAGGACATAAGGGAAAGCGACCCCCTGCTGGCCTACGCCGTTGATGGGGAGGCGCTCCCGCAGGAGCAGGGGTCCCCCCTGCGGTTGGTGGTCCCGGGGAAGTTGGGCTACAAGTGGATAAAGTGGCTGACTGGGATCGAGGTCATCTCCGGAGAGTACCGGGGTTACTGGGAGAGCAGGGGTTATTCCAACCAGGCTGATGCGGATAGGCGTTGACGTGAGCACGGCGATAAGGGGGTTCACTCGCATCCTCTTACATGTTCCCGAACTTTCCGAGAAGGCTACCGCCGGGCGTTGACGAGCGAAGCGGCGACTTCAGATGAAGAGGCGACATTTGAGGCCTGACCCCGGATGTTGCCATTTTAAATGCTGGGAAATCCACCCTGAAGTGTCGTATGGCAGGCGGCGCTCGCGGTAGTAAAATTAAAGCGGCTCCCCGCCCCTCCGCGAAGGGTTTCGGAAAGGGATGACGGGGGCGGGGGGGAAGTCGCCGCATGCGGGAGGAAAGATGCGTGAAAGGGAGGACGGTATCCCACCGCTGGAGCTGGTCCTCGAGGTGGACCCGGACCATTGCGTGGAGACGGTGGCCAAGGGCGAGTACGAGCGGATCACACGCGCACTCCTGCAGGAGGGAGGCGACGACGAGGCTCTCGGGGAGAGGCTGGAGCTGCTGCGGGAGTTCCTCTTGACGGCCGATTTCCCGGCGCTTCGCCGCAGCAGCGAGGAAAGGTTCCTCAGAGGGGAGAGGGTGAGTTTCTACCTGCGCCGGGAAGGAGGCAACCTTTCCTACGGGTTTCTCGCGTCCCCGTAGATACGACCCCCGTGCTTTGCCGCCGGGCCTCCTTCCCCGGGCCGGACGGTCCGGGGGGTTTCGGACGACCGCCGGTTGCGAGGCGGAGGCCCGCGGCCGGCGCCGCAGCGCCGCAAAGGGCAGACGTAGCGCTTCGCGGAGGGCATCGCTTCACATCCGCGAAGATTGGGATATAATACTTCTGGCCACCCGCAATTTTCCCACAGAAGCGAGAAAGCCGACCGACGGGGAGAAGGTCTCCCGGCCAGCAAAGTCAACGGCCTGCACAAGAAGGACAGGTTACTGTGTCCTGCTGCTCTCCGGCGGGCGTGATTCCGGAGAGGCCGGTTCGCGCCCCCGCGGGCATAAGCCGCCCGGCGGCGCGCGGTGGGGGCGAGGGCACTGCGCGGGAAGGAAGGGGAGGTCGGTGAAAGAGAACGTTGCAACGGCCAGGAAGCTCTCGCGGGGAAGGGAGGAGGCGGGATCGCGTTCCCGCGCCCCGGCGGGCACGGGGACAGATGAGCGTGCTGGCGAAGGGGAGCGGGAGGAAGAATTTTCCGGATGGAAGCAGCTGGCAAGCTCGTTTTTCCGCCTCTACGGCAGGTACCCGGCTTCCGCGCAAGGGGGGAGAGGCGGCCGGGATGAACGAGTAGGGGGCGACGGCAACCGCTATCCGGAGCGGGTTTGCCTGCAAGAGCGGGTTTTACGCGGCGGCGCTGAGCGAGCTTTCCCGTCGAGACGCACGGTCGGTTACGGCGCTTGGTACGACTCGGTGCCCCTGCCGCGGATACAGGACCATCTGCTGGTCGCGGCGGTGAAGAGGGAATTCGCCGCGGCGCGAACGCCCTTCCTCGCTTTCGACGTCCACCGCCTCTTGAACAACTATCGCCTCTTGGGCAGCCGCTTGCAGGGCGCGGAGGTCTTCTATCCCGTGAAATGCAACGACCACCGGCATATCCTGGAGTTGCTGAACGACTGGGGCGCGGGGTTCGAGGCGGCCTCCTGGGGTGAGGTAGAAACGCTGTTGGCCATCGGCGTGCGGCCGGAAAAGATCATCTTCGGGGCGACCGTCAAGGACGGGGACCATATCGCGAGGGCGTATCGCGAGGGGATAGACATCTATGCCTATGATTCCCGGGAGGAGATAGCGAAAATGGCGGCGGCGGCGCCGGGGTGCCGGGTTTACCTGCGGCTCGCGGTTCCCGATTACGGGGCGAGCGTCTTTCCCCTCTCGGGAAAGTTCGGGGCACAGCCGGAGGAAGCAGTCGCTCTGCTGCGAGCGGCCGGAAAAGCCGGCTTGCAACCCGTGGGCCTTTCCTTTCACGTGGGGTCCCAGTGCCTCGATCCCTCCACGTGGTGGCTCGCCGTGGCCATAGCGGCCTGGGTATGGAACAGGGCGAAGGCGGCCGGCATGAACCTTTCGCTGCTGAACCTGGGGGGAGGCATCCCCATTTCCTATGCCCATCCCGTCCTGGAGAAAGAGATATTCCTCAGCAACCTCAACCTGGCCGTCAGGGGCCACTTTCACCGCCGTCCGAGGTTGATCATTGAGCCGGGGCGTTCCCTGGTGGGGGACGTGGCGGTCATGGTGGCGTCGGTGATAGGCAAGGCGCGCCGCGGGGATAGGGAGTGGCTCTACCTCGACGCGGGTACCTATCAGGGGCTGGTGGAGGCGGTGCAGGAGAGGGAGCGTTTCTCCTACCTGGTGTACGCCGAGGGCCGCGCCCCCATGCGCAGGTACTGTCTGGGCGGGCCTACCTGCGATGCGGGGGACGTGGTGGCCTGGGATGTCGTCCTCCCCGAGCTACAGTGCGGCGATCGTGTGTACATCATGAATGCCGGTGCCTACAGCAACGTGTGCTCCACCACCTTCAACGGGTTCCCGCCGCCCGAGGTGTACTTCCTGTCCAGCGAGGGATGAAAGGAGAGGCCATGAAGGCAACCATCGAAAGGAGGACGGAGGAGGGTTTAATTACCAGGATATACCGGGATGATCTTCCGCGCGACTGGGAGGAGCCCCTTTGGCGGAAGTACGAGGAGAGTTTCGGCGCCCTGGACAACTACCAGGACCAGATGTGCTACGACCGCGAGAGCTTCCTGGAAGCCCTCCGCGACAGGGATTACCTCAAGTTCGTGGTGCAGGAGGAAGGCCGCCCCCGTGGCCTGGCCCTTGCGGTGAACGACATGGAAAAGGCGGCCGTGGCCTACATCAATGCCGAGTTCCTGCGCAGGAGGTACCCCAGCGAGGTGGAGGAGGGCAGGTTCTACTACGTCACCGCCATCTTCATCGACCCGCAGTCGCAGGGCATGGGGCAGGTGAAGTCGCTGCTGCGCGCCATGCTCGCCTTCATGAAGGAGGGGAGGCGGGTAGCGGGCTTCGACTTCAGCGAGGCCAAGGAATTCCTTGCCGGGGTGATCGAGAACCTGAGCCGCGATGAAGAGGTGAACATCCCCGTCCGCGCGCGGCGCCTGGATGCCCAGGTGTACTACTCGCTGGAGCTGCTGGAAGCCTGATCCCGCTCGCGCGCCGTTCGCCTCAACTCTGGGACTGCGGCTTGAGGGATCTGCCCGGTCCCATGGGCAGGCGGAAGGAGAACTCGGTCCCCTCGCCCGGCCGGGTGTCCACCTCGATTTCCGTTTCCAGGAGATCGGCGATGAGGCGCACGATGTAGAGGCCCAGGCCGGTGCCCGTCTGGTGCTTGTCCAGATCCTCAAGGCGGTCAAAGGGGTTGAAGATGTTGCGCACCTGCGAGGCGTCCATGCCCATCCCGAAGTCGCGCACGGATATGCGCACTCGGCCCTCCTCCCTTTCCGCCTTCATGATCACCGGGCTTTGCGGGGGGCTGAAGCGGATGGCGTTGTCCACTATGTTCTTGAGCAGCATCATGAGGTAGGAGCGGTCCGACGCCACGCTTATCTCCCCTCCCTCGATCTCACTGGCGAGGCGCCTGCTCTCCTCCCCGCCGAGGTTGGCCTGCAGGCTGTCGAAGATCTCCCGCACGGGTATGACCTGCATGCTCATTGCCGCTTCCTTTCTCTGGAAACGCGAGATGGTGATGAACTGGTTGAGGAGGGAGGTGAGACGCTGGCAGGCGTTGGTGATGTGCTGGATGCACTCCTCCCGCTGCCGCTCGCTGAAGTCCCTGCAATGGTCACGAAGGAGGAGGGCGTACCCGTTGAGGATGGTGATGGGGGTGCGGAACTCGTGGGAGGTGACGTTGATGATATCCGTCTTGAACTGGTCCAGCTCCTCCACCTTCTTCTGGAACTTGCGGGCCTCTTCCAGCTGTGCCGTGAGGTAGGCGGAGAGGAGGTAGTTCTCGATGAAAATGCCCAGACGGTCGCTGAGCTGGCGCAGGAACGCGAGGTCCACGGGGTCCAGCGAGGCCGGCCTCGCCTTGTTCCCCACCAGCAGCGTACCCACCTCTCCCAGGGTGCCCCTGATGGGGAGGCATGCCACCAGCCCCTTTTCGCGCATCTCGTGGCGCAGGTGCGCGTCCGCGTCGGGCTGTTCCTCGTCGAAGGCGATGTCCTCCAGCACCAGCGGGCGCTGCCGCAGGCGGTGGAGAGGGGAGCCGGAGTAATCTATCTCCCGGAAGTCCACGTAACCGTCGCCTTCCCTGCGCGCCCCCATCGACCAGTCGCCCTTGCCGGAGAATATCTCCCGGGGGATGATAACGGCGAGCTTCTCCAGGCGGAGTTGCCGGCAGACCAGGGCCGCCACCCCCGAGGCCCCTTCCCTGATGTCGGGGTTGCGGGTCAGCACGCCTGACACCTCGTGCAGTAGCCCCACCTCGTCGTACAGGCTCGCGAAGAGGAAGCGGGAAGCCAAGCGGTTGCAGAGTTCGCGCAGGGCGGGGGCGAAGGCCACTATCAGGGCCAGGGCGATCATGAAGATGGCCCGTTCCAGCGCTGGGTCAAGGGTCCAGAAGAGGTGCAGGGACAGGTAGAGGAGGAGAAGCGGTATTCCGAAAAGCACCAGGGCGAGCAGGTAGGCGAGGCCGCGGCGCATGGCGATGCGCACGTCCAGCAGCCGGTAGCGCATGATGGCGTAAGCGGTGAAGGCGGCGGGGATGATCACCGCCAGGAAGGTGTAGTCCGAGGTGACGTCGCGGTTCAACATGCCCGGGATGGCGATGGTCAGCAGGAAGGCCAGGACGAAGAAGATGCCGAAACCGATGAGGATGTAGAGCGCCCGCGAGCGGTCGATGCTGCGCGAGCGGCGCCTTTTCAGCGATATGCAGAAGAAACCAGCCCCGCCCAGCAGCAGGAAGTAGAGCGTGAACAGGGCGTAGAAGGGGCCATTGGTGACCAAGTAGGACCCTTCCCTGTACTCGGCCTGCCTGATGATCATATCCGTAAAGCATATGAAGGCCAGGAGCGAGGCTGCGGAATACACCAGGCGGGTCAGCCAGGGAGATGGCTTGGTTCCCCGCATGAAAACAAGGCCGAAGAAAAAGAAGGTGGGAACGGCGAACGTGGCTATGGCGTATGATAAGCGGTATTGCATGGTGACGAAGAACGTGGAGGGCTGTGAGATCAGGCGGTCCACAAAACCCGAGAGCAGCCACAGGGAGACCAGGGCGAGGAAGAGGGAGAAATAGCGATTGAGGCTCGCCTTCCGCTTTGCTGCCAGCACGGCTACGGCCATACTCGTCAAGAAGGCGGCTTCCAGCGCGGTGATCACGAACCTAAACATGATTCCTCACCCGCTATCACCTGAGGGCGTCCGGTTGCTTATTTCATCTCCCGCCCCGCGCGGGCGCCGTCGCGACCCTTCCGCCCGCCATACAGCCTGCCGCATCTCGTAAGCGAGGGAAACGCCTGCCTTCTCGGCTGTGCCGCGCCGGCCTTGCCGGCTCCTTTACTCATCCGGGAGGCGGCGCTACCGCGGGTGCCTACGTCCCGGCTTCCCCTTGCGCGCCACCCGTTTCTTGGGCCGGTGTCCTCATGCACCGTGGCAGCAGGCATTAATAATCAATATTTTATCGGCTTTTCCCGGCGATTGGTAAAGGCCACTACGGGAGCGTTGCGAACCGGTGCACCACCTGCCTTGCGATGCGCGTGCGGCTTGCGGGCGGCGTTTTCGCGGCGGAGGGGCCGTCCCGTCGGGGCTACTCGCCTCCAGGGCGGGACTATATAAGGGACCGGCACAGCGGGGAGGGGATGCGGTCCGCCGCCGTGCGCGCCGCGGAGTTGCTCCCGTCCGGATTGCCCCCGGGGGCGAGTTTGGGCGGTCCAGGGAAAAAGCGGGCAAAATACGGTGAAAAACCCCGAGGAACGGCAACAATATGACAAAAGTGCCATATATCTTGCTTGACAGTGCAAGCTCAATCAAATAGACTTGTTTGGCGGTGGCGGTTGAGTAGCGGATGGGTGCGACGTATTTTTCAGTATCAAGAATTTATTGTATTCGAGGACGCTTGCGATAGCTTTGCGTTTGCGGCTCGGACCGGTTCCGTTCATTGTTCGGGTAAAGGTGGGGTTAACTACTTCGGGAGGTAATGCACATGTACGAGGAACTAAACACCGCCATGTCCAGGGACGAAAGCATCTCCATGCTCAAGAAGGAAGTCCACGAGCTGGCCGTCAAGGACTTGAGGCCCATCTCGCTTCAGCTGGACAAGATGCATCCCCAGGAAGTCTGCGAGAAGGGGTCGCCCTATTACGAGGCGCACAAGAAGATAAAACAGATGGGGCTGCACAGGATGTACACGAGGAAGGAGTACGGCGGCCTGGAATCGACTCCCGAGGAGATACATGTCGTGCTGGAGGAGGTGTCCTGGGCGAGCATGGGTTTCGGGGGCGGCCTGGGCGTGGACATGTGCTGCATGGCCATCATCACGCTGACCAACGACATCCTGGGAGGCTCCGTCTCCGAGATGGTGGACGACATCGTCACGCCCTGGCTCGAGGACGATGAGGGGAAATATCACGGGTGCATACCGTGGGTGGAGCCCGAGCACGGATCCGACATCATAGGCGCCTGCCATCTGCCCGACGAGCTCATCGTGGGATATGGGCTGCGGGCTCCGGTGAGGATGGACGAGGAGGGGGACTTCTGGGTCCTCAACGGCATGAAGGCCCCGTGGACGACTTCGGGTCCGACGGCCACGCACGGCGCGGTAATCGTCAACGCGCCTCCCCACGAGAGCATAGCGGACGCCACGCTGGCCTTCGTGCCCTTCGAGCTGGAGGGGGTGCGCAAGGGGCCAGCCCTGGAGAAGTTGGGCATGCGGGACGAGCCGCAGGGCGAGATAATCTTCGACAACGTCAAGGTCCCCAAGGAGTACGTCATCGTCATCCCCGGGCTCTGGAAATCCCTGGGGGGCACCATTCTCGCCCTGCTGAACGCGGGGATGGGCGCCCTGTACACCGGCCTGGGGAGAGCGGCCTTCGAGGAGGCCTTGAAGTACGCCAAGGAGAGGGTGCAGGGAGGCAGGCCCCTCATCGAGCACGACACCATGAAGATGCGTCTGGCGGAGATGTTCATGAAGGTGGAGGCGTGCAGGAGCTATTCCAGGGCCGCCGTGAGCTATTCCCACGAGAAGGTCTTCAAGGAGACCGAGATGGATTTCCCCCACGGCATCTGCTTCGCCTGCAAGGCTTTCTGCACGCAGCAGGCCTTCGAGGTGGCCAGCGAGGCGGTCCAGATCCACGGAGGGTACGGGATAACCAAGGACAGCGTGGTCGAGAAGCTCTTCCGGGACGCGCGCATGGGCCTGATCATGGACGGGTGCAACCGCGTGCTGACCCTCACGGCGGGCTGGAACCTGCAAGAGGCGTATTCGTTGGAATGAGGTGGGGGAGATGTCAGGAGGGATAGACAGGAAACAGCTGGTCGACATTGCGGGAAAAGACAACGTCTTCGACGACGAAGAGACCCTCGACGCCTACTCGCAAGACGAGAGCTTCCTCCCGCCGCGGCGCCCGAGTTTCGTCGTGAAGCCCAAGGGGCGGGACGAGATCGTCGCGTTGCTGAAAATCGCCAACGAGACCAAGACCCCCCTCGTCCCGGTCAGCTCGGGCCCACCGCACTTCCGGGGGGATACCGTCCCGGAATACGGAGGGATAGTGCTCGACCTCTCGGGGATGAGCAAGATCCTCTTCGTGGACAGGGAGGACCGGGTGGCGATGATCGAGCCGGGAGTGAGGTTCCGCGAGCTCCAGGCGGCGTTGCGCAAGGAGGGCATGAAGCTCCCCATACCGCTATGCCCGAGGGAGACGAAGTCGGTGGTGGGGAGCTGCCTGGAAAGGGAGCCGCACACCATCCCCAAGTACCACCTCGACCACTGCGACCCCCTGTCGTGCGCGGAGGTGGTCTTCGGGACGGGCGACGTTTTCTGCACCGGCGAGGCGGCGGGCCCGGGCACCATCGAAGACAAGCAGAAGGCGGGGTGGCGGCAGAAGATAAGGGTGGAGCCGCAGACGGAACTGATACGCCTCTTCCAGGGCTCGCAGGGCACCATGGGCATCGTTACCTGGGTGACCGTGAGGTGCGAGGTCATGCCCGGCACCCAGAAGCCACTCCTGGCGGCGGGCGACGACCTGGAAGCCCTGCTCGAGTTCCTCTACCGGCTGGTGAGGATGAGGCTCTGCGACGAGGCCTTCATCCTTGACGGCGCCGACATGGCGGCCATCGCGGCGGAGGACGGTGACGTCGACGCCCTGCAGGACACCCTGCCGCGGTGGATCCTCTTCTTCTGCATAAGCGGCTACCGCATACTTCCGGAGGAGAGGGTCTCCATACTGGAGAAGGAAACCAGGGAGATAGCCAAGCTGTGCAACGTCGGCCTGCAGGACGCCGTGGCGGGCCTTCCCGCGGAAAAGGTTCTGGACATCACCGGCCAGCCCTGCGCGGACACCTACTGGAAGTTGAGGAAGAGGGGCGCTTGCCAGGACATCTATTTTATAAGCTCCTTCGACGGCATCGCGAGATGCGTGGAGGTGATGCGGGAGTTCGCGGGCAGGAACGGCTTGCCCGTAAGGGACATCGGCGTCTACGTGCAACCGGTGTGCCAGGGACATGGGTATCACTGCGAGTTCAACATCTTCCACAAAGGGGAGGATCATGCGGAGAGGGAGAGGGTCAAGGACGCCTACGAATCGTTGTGCCGCGTGCTCTTGAACAACGGGGCCTTCTTCTCGCGCCCCTACGACCTGCTCCCGGAGATGGTCTACGAGAGGGACGCCGTGGCGGGTGGCGTCCTGCGCAAGGTGAAGAGCGTCTTCGACCCCAACAACATCCTCAACCCCGGTAAACTGTGTTTCTGAAAGGAGAAGGCAAGATGGCTTTGGAGGATTACGAATTCGGGGCCAGGTACTGCTCGCGGGATTCCATATGCAAGTTCATTCCCCAGTACGCGGTCAAGGACGCCCGCTTCGCGCAGTGCTGCCCCTCCATATCCAGGTATAACGTCCACGCCTATTCCGGCGGGGGAAGGGTGATCATGGCGACCTCGCTCCTGCAGGGAAGGGGGGAGATCAGCGAGGAGGTCAAGGAGATCATATACAAGTGCCAGCTTTGCGGCGCCTGCCAGACCTCCTGCCACATCGTCACGGAGCTGGTGGAGCCTCTGGAGATAGCGCGCGAACTGAAGTTCCGCTGCGTGGAGGAGGGCAAGGAGAACCAGGCCCTGTCGAGCGTGAGGGAAAGGCTGGTCAAGACGAACAATATCTTCGGCAAGAAACAGGCCGACAGGGGGAAGTGGGCGGAGGGCCTGAAGGTCAAGGATGCGGGCGCGGAGGCGGCCGAGGTGCTCTTCTTTGCCGGGTGCCGGCTCTCCTACGACGATTCTTTCGCGCCGGTGGCCAGGAAATCCGTGGAGCTGATGAGCGGAGCGGGGATGGATGTGGGAATACTTGGAAAAGGAGAGACGTGCTGCGGCGGCCGCCTCTTCGACATGGGTTACAGGGAGGATTTCCGCAAGCTCGCAAGCACCATCGCGAAGAAGATCAAGGCTTGTGGCGCCAAGCGCTTGGTGACCGCCTGCGGGTGCTGCTACGGAACCTTTAAGCAGTTCTTCCCCATGATGGAGCTGGATCTCGAGGGCGTCGAGCTCCTGCACATATCGGAAGTCCTCGACGACCTCATGGGGGAAGGCAAGATCGAGCTCAAGAGGGAGATACCCCTGCGCGTCACCTATCACGACCCCTGCCACCTGGGGAGGCTGGGCGAACCCTATGAACGGTGGGAGGGGCAATACGTGAAGAAGCTGGGCCTGTGGGTGGCCGAGCCCGACAGGGAGGTGAGGAGGGGCCTGGGGGGAGTCTTCGACCCCCCGAGAAACGTCATCGCGGGCATCGAGGGCATAAAGCTCGTGGAGATGAAGAGGAAGCGCGAGTACGCCTGGTGCTGCGGGGCCGGAGGGGGCGTCCTGGAGGCGTACCCGGAGTTCGCGGCCTGGACGGCCGGGGAAAGGCTGCAGGAGGCGATGAGCGAAGGCTGCGAGGCGCTGGTGACGGCCTGTCCCTGGTGCGAGACGGCCTTCAGGATGGCAGTCAAGGAAAGCGGTGTAGGCGAGCTCAAGGTGATGGACCTGGTGGACCTGGTCGCCATGGCGACATGAGCGCCGCCCGCGGACGCTTGGTTCTTTCACGACCGGATGGAGGAGGTGCGCGATGGCACTCGAGGAGAGCTCCCAGGCATATAGGCAGCTGAGGGAGATAGTGGGCGAAGAGAACATCACCACGGATCCCGTGGTCATGGACACGTACGTATGGCAGTGGCTGGGGGACCTGGTCGGCGAGAAGGGCAACTGCTTCATGCCCTTGAGGCCGGAGGCCGTCGTCCTTCCCGGCAGCACCAGGGAAGTGCAGCGGGTGGTGAAGGTCTGCAACCGCTTCGGGCTCAAGTTCAAGGCGCATTCCACGGGCTGGATCTCCTACGCCGCCCCCTTGACGGAAGGCGTCGTCATCCTGGATCTGCGCAGGATGGACAGGATCTTGGAGATCAACACCAAGGACATGTACGCGCTGATCGAGCCCTACGTGACCTTCTCCCAGTTGCAGGCCGAGTTGATGAAGGTCGGCTTGAACTGCGAGGTGAACGCGGCGGGCAGCAATTGCTCGGCGCTGGCACAGGCCGCGGCCGGTTTCGGCGCCGGTTACGGCAACTACCACATGGGGTATGGCGCGGGTACCCTGCTGGGCGTGGAATGGGTGCTGCCCGACGGGGAGGTCCTGAAGATGGGTTCTCTGGGTTCCGGCTGCGGGTGGATAACCAGCGACGGCCCCGGCCCCAGCCTCAAGGGCATCATGAGGGGGCACATGGGGACGCTCGGTGGATGCGGCGTCTTCACCAAGTGCGCCCTCAGGGTTTACCACTGGCCGGGGCCCACGGAGATCGTGTGCGAGAACGAGGCGATGCCGGGTTATGAGAGGTTCGTGAACCTCCCGGACAACATCGCCATGTATTACCTCTACTTCGACGATTACGAGAAGAGGAGCGAGGCCATCTGCAAGGTGGGGGAGGAGGACATAGGTTACGTAATGGGCTTCATGCAGAGGGGGCTGGCGATCCTCGGCCTCGCCGACACCAACGCCCACTTCGTGGACCTCAAGGAAGACCTCTTCGACGCCTTGCCGTCCATCTCGTTCGTGGTCCTTTTGGCCACCCATTCCCGGGAGGAGCTGGAGCACCAGAAAAGGGTGCTGGAGAAGATACTGGAGGAAACCGGCGGCGGGTACATCGAATTGCTGCAGCAGGAGCCCTTCAACGACGTCATAACCCTGCACCTCATCAAGGTCGGCACCCTTTCCGCGCACGCCGTCTGCGGCAGGTCGGGGGCTTTCCTGTGCGCGCCGGGCTCGAACGCCGTCACCAGGCGCATTGCAGGCAGGCTGGAGAGCCTGTCCATCGAGCTGAAGAAAAAGTACATAGAGGAGGGCAAGCTGGTGGACGACGGCGGAGAGGGCACCTGGGGCGTGGTATGGGACCACGGGCATACCATCTACATAGAGAACCTGGTGGAGTGGGATCCCGCAGACCCCGAGTCGAGCATGGCCCACGTGAGGCTGCAGGAAGAGGTGAACAAGGAGACCATAGAAAAACTGAGCTACCTCTCCTCCATGGGGACTTTCGTGGAGGAGAGCGCGAAGATGAACCCGGAGGACATGGTCAAGCTCAAGGACATGACGCCGTCGGACCTCATCGAGAAGAGCGAGGAGATGGCCGCGGCGCATTCTCCCTACGACGCGAAGTTGGGGCCGCTGCTGCGCAATTACCATGTCTGGTTGCGGAGGATAAGGGAGCAGCTGGATCCGAACAACTCCTCGGACGCCAGCCCCCCCTAAGAAGCGCGCGGCGGGAGGCCCGCGCGGGGAGGCGCGGTCCTTTCGCCGCGGGAAAGCGGGCTGGGAGGCGGAGAGCCGCCGCGTGTGGCTGTGGCGTGGTCGAAAAGGAGGTAAGGTTATGGCATTGACGTACGGGACCAAGGAATGGGACGAGGCTTACGAGGCGAAGCTCAGGGAAAGGCTGGAAAATGTTCCCAAGCCTTTCGTGGTCGGGACGCCGGAGTGGGTCCACGAGCTCAAAGAGGTGGTGAACAAGGACGACACCTACAAGAACGCGGCGAAGGGATGGGAGTACACCATAACCCTCGATGTGGGGGCGAAGCCGGAGTACGGCATCGACGAAAACGTGTGCATCTTTCTCGATATCTGGCACGGGGAGTGCAGGTCGGCGAGGATCCTCCCCAAGGAGGAGGCGGAAAAGGCGGACTACGTATTCAGCGGCACGTACGAGACATGGAAGAGCGTGGCAAAGCTGGAGAAAGATACCATGAAGCTGGTGGTGCAGGGGGAGATCAAGCTCAAGGGCGACCTCGCCAGGATGATGAAGTACGTCAAGGCGGCCAAGAGGCTGGCCGAGCTTTCGGGAGTCGTCGAGGGAGTATGGGCCGACGAGCTTCCTCCCGCCGAGCTGGAGAAGTTCAAGTCGGATATAAGAGAGCTGCGGGCCGAGTTCGGGGTATAGCGGGAGCGGCTCGCCAGCCCGCCCCAAGGTGATCGCGCCGGCCACGGTGCCGGGGCGTCGGGCCATGCGTGCGAACGGGCCGTTTCGCGTAGATCCGCTCTAAGGCAGGTGGTGAAAATGCGGGTTTGGGCACAGTGCCCCATCAGCTTCCCGGAAGAGATGAGGGATGCCGCGGGGCCCATCAGGGAGGCGTACAGCAGCACGGCGATGCGGGCATGCAGGCCCGACACGGAGGTCGCGGTCAAGTTCCCCGAGGAGGGGCTCAGGGACACCGACATCTTCTTCTGGAAATACCCCTACTTCCTGCATTATGCCCCCATAATGGAGGGGCTCTTGCAGAGCGAGAGGGAAGGATACGACGCCGCGGCGATCCTCTGCTTCCTGGTCCAGCTCGGCCCTTGGGGCGAGACGCTGGAGGAAGCGCTCGCCTCGCGGCTGGAGGCGGGCGGGGCGTTTGGGCTGGCCCTCATTGACCTCGACGGCTTTAAGGGGGTCAACGACTGCGAGGGGCACGCCCAGGGTGACCAGGTGCTGCGGGTCTTTGCGGCGGCCCTGCGCGGCGAAGGCGGCCTGCAGCGTGCGGCCCCAGGCCGGGGCGTCGAGCAGGTAGCAGTGCCGCTCGCCGAAAGTGTTGTTGACCTCCGCCACGATCGCCCGCAGCGAGCCGTCGGGCCGGTGGCAGTACCAGAAGCTCACGGGCTTGAAGGCGTAGCCCAGCGTCCGCGCGTAGGTGTGCAGCCAGACCGCGCCGTCCGCGTCCGCGATGCCATGCCGCGTCAGCAGCTCCCGCAGCCAGGCCAGCGCACCGCCGGCCTCGGGGCCACGCCCGTCGCCGTGGTCGCGGTCATGGAAACTGATCGGCGCCACTCGGTTGAGGGGCAGCCCGGCA
>CAKZMC010000192.1 GCA_937128055.1 uncultured Actinomycetes bacterium
CATGGAGTTTCTTAATAGCTGGTATGATTCGAACAAGCATAGGGATAATGTGTCCACCATGTAGTGAACCAGCGCAGAAAATTGCGCTTTATCTCATGAGGGTATATACTTATAGAGTTAATAATGTGAAGGCTTGGGGGGTGTTTATGGTGCGAGAACGGGCTATTGATCTCCACACAAAGGAGCGCCGGAAAACCGCTTCCAGCATTTCCGGAAAATACTTCCCCGCCCTGCGGATCGCGTCCCTTTTCCTCATCCTTGCGGTCGCGATGACGTGGGGCGCCTCATCCCTCTCAGCTCCTCAAGGGGACGCGGACGCCGGCGAAACGGTGGGGCAGCGTTTCGGGACGCAGTCCAGCCACATCAAGCTCTACGACCCCTCCACCATGAACGCGGAGCTCGACGCCACGCGGGACGCCGCCATCG
Organism: uncultured Actinomycetes bacterium; assembly: GCA_937128055.1. Taxonomy (GTDB): domain Bacteria; phylum Actinomycetota; class Geothermincolia; order Geothermincolales; family RBG-13-55-18; genus JACIXC01. Next base: position 427 of record CAKZMC010000192.1, read on the forward strand.
GCTGGCTGCGTTGCGACTTCGCCTGGTTCGACCTGGAATACACGGAAGGGATATGGAATTTCACGGGCACCGACCGCCTGGTGGACGAGGCGCAGGCGCGGGGCATCTCGCTCCTGGGTATCCTGGGCACCTCTCCCCCCTGGGCCAACGGCGGTAACCGCTGGAATTACCCCCCCACCAACATGGCAGCCTGGAGGAATTACGTGCACACCGTCGCCTTGCGCTACCGGGGAAGGGTCCCCGCCTGGGAGATATGGAACGAGGAGAACACCCACGCTTTCTGGCAGCCCAAACCTGACTACAACGCGTACGTCGCCCTGCTCGCGGCCGCCTCGGAGGAGATCAGGGCGGTGGATCCCGGCGCAACCATAGTCATGGGTGGAGTTGCCGGCCTGGATCCCACCTACCTCGATAAATGCTTGTCCATAGGGGCGGCCGACTACGTGGACGCCATCGCCTACCACCCTTACGCGGAGACCATCGGCGAGAAGGGACAGCCACCGGAGGCCACTTACTGGCCCAAGGAGAGGCTATGCCGCCTCATCGTAGACTGGGTGCATAACAAGGTGGCGCAGTATACCAGCAAGCGCCTGCAGATCTGGATAAGCGAGGTCGGCTGGACAACCTGCGCGTCGGTGCCTCCCGGGGTCGATGGGATCACCCAGGCCTCCTACCTCCTGCGCACCATGATCAACTACGCGGGCACCGACGTGAGCAGGGTTATCTGGTTCAACCTGCGAGATACTCACGAGAATGAAATCGACCGCTACGGGCTGCTCACCAGGGAATTCGCCTCCAAGCCATCCTACGGCTATTACCGGACCTTCATGCAGGTCTTCGGCCCCGCCGTGGCCAAGGAAACTGGAGTTGCCTCCTTCAGCTGCACCGCGCCGGCTACCCTGGAAGCCCATTGCTTCCGCACGGGGGACGGTAACCTGGTGCTCTCTGCCTGGAAAGCGGACGATAAGCCAGACACCCTGAGCTTGACCGTCAACGATCCCTCCCTCCGCGACCCTGTGTCCATAAATCCCCTGGACGCCAGCGCCAGCCCCACCCCGGGCGTGTCGCGGGACAGCAAGGGAAAGATCGCCGTGACCGGCCTTGCCATCGGCAAGACCCCGGTGATCCTCAGGCTGGACAAGGTCACCGTGACCTCTATATCCCCGCGGCAGTCGTACCAGTTCACCTACAGCCAATCCCTCAACGTCTATGGATCGGGCTTCCAGCCCGGGGCCTCGCTGCGGCTTGAGATGGGCGACAAGGTCATCAGCGCCAGCAACGTCAAGGTGCAGTCACAGGACCGTCTCACGTGCAACGTGGGGCTGGGGGGCGCCGCGCCGGGAACCTATGACGTGGTGGTATACAATCCAGACGGGTCCCGGGCGAGGCTGGCCTCGGGATTCAAGGTGGTCGCGCCATGCGGCACCGGCGGCGGAACCGCCCTCCTGGCCTTCGGGGCCATGCTGGGACTGATAAGCGCATTCGGCTCCCTCGGCCTGCGGGAGAAGCGCCGCCGCAACCAGACATGAATTGGGGTCAGACCCTGTTCATGTCTGGAAAGCGGCTATCGCGTTTTCCGCTTGCCCCCCTTCCCCAAGCCGCGGTAGCGTTCCCTGAGTTCCTGGAGCAGCTCGAGGACATCGTCCAAGTTCGCCGCCCAGATATCCAGTACCTCCATGCCCTCGGGCGTCAAGCGGTAGACCTTCCTTGCCGGTCCAGCCCCCGTATCGTCGAGGGAGCTGCTTGCCATGCCTGATTCTTCCATGAGCCGCAGGATGCGGTAGATCAAGGACGGGTCCATGTCCGCCCTCCCGATCCCCAATTCCTTCAGGCGGCCCGCCAGCTCATATCCATGCATGGGCTGCTCCGCCAGCAGAAGGAGCACGGCGGGCCTCAGCAGGTAGTGAAAACCCTGGCCGAATCCCCGCATTCCCGCGAGAACGCCCGCCACATCATGCCCCGCCCGCATCATGTACCGATGACGCAGCCCCCTGGGGCCACGGCCTCCCCCTGCATCCCTGTCGCCTTCCCCGGCATTCGTTTTTCCCAACATGGTTGTGACCTCCTCCATAAGGTTATTCATTCACTATTATATATTATACATTAATGATATATTGTCAATAGTGAATTAGCGCTATATGAACTGCACCTGGATCAGACCCCGCCATACACAACCTTGCCGACATCCCTGGACACGAACGCGCCTTGACCCCAGACATGGACGCGCTTTGACCCCAGACCATGTCCACGTCCTCCGCGTCCAGGTCTGTTATCATGAAAGGGCGGTTATGCATGCACGCACCTCGATGAAAGGGGGAGGCCATGGGAAAACTCGTCTTGAGGACCAAACTCTGCGACATGCTGGGTATCGAATACCCCATCTTGAGCGCGGGAATGGGGCCCAACCTCCTGGGGGAGGAGACGGGGGCTCCCGTCGACCTGGTGGTGGCCGTCTCCGAGGCCGGCGGCTTGGGAGTACTGGGCGCCAGCGGCTACTCCATCGGGGAAATGCGCGACGCCATCCGCGAGATAAAGTCCCGTACCGATAAACCCTTCGGCGTGGATATCCTCCTTCCCAAGAACATCGTGGAGTTGGAGGAGGGCGCGGGCAGCGGCGAGACGCCGCTGAGCGAACTCCTGCGCTCCCTGCCGCAGGGACACCAGGACTGGATCAAGAAGGTGCTGGCCGACCTCGACCTTCCCGAGGTGGACATCATGGTCAAGATGGACACCACCACCCTGCGACCCCGGGAAGCCATCAAGGTCTGCCTGGAGGAGAAGGTCCCCCTCTTCTGCGCTGGGCTGGGAAATCCTGGGTTCATGGTGGAGGAAGCCCACGCCAACGGCATCAAGGTCCTGGCCATCACGGGGAACACCAAGAACGCCAGGCGCATGGCGCAGTCGGGCATAGACCTCCTGGTGGCCCAGGGGCATGAGGCGGGCGGCCACACGGGCCGGATCGGGACCATGGCCCTGGTCCCAGCCTGCATCGACGCCGCCTACCCGGTGCCGGTGCTGGCCGCCGGGGGCATAGGTGACGGTCGCGGCCTGGCTGCCGCCCTGGCCATGGGGTGCGTCGGCGTCTGGGTGGGAACCCGTTTCCTGGCTACCGAGGAGGCCGGGGCCCTGGACGTCATCAAGAAGCATATCGTGGAGGCCAGCGACGAAGACACCAGGGTGAGCACCATGTTCACGGGAAAGACGCTGCGCTCCATTACCAGCAAATTCCACACCCTCTGGGACGAGTCCGGCCTGGAGCCCCTTCCCTTTCCCTTGCAGATGCTGGTCTCCAGCTACCTTCTCGCCGCCTTTATCCGGGCCAATAAGGAGGAGTACGTGGGGGCCTTCGCGGGGCAGGTCTCCGGGCTCATCAAGGATATCAAGCCGGCTCGCGAGGTACTTGAAGAGATGGTGGGTGAGGCGGTGGACATCCTCCAGCACCGCCTGCCGGAAAACGTCATCACCTCGTAGAGAGGAGGCTATCCTTCCCTGCACAGGGTCAAATCACAGCGGTTCTCGCCCGCGACGTGCTCGGACAGGGATAGCTCAGTGCCGCTGAATGTTTCCAGGAGGCCCCAGATCCTACCCGCCACGATGGGGGGAGCGTAGGGGTTGACCACCGTCACCTTGAACCCGTCGCCCGTCTTCGCGAACTCCGCCGGTCGCCCCCAACTGCGCAGGGGAAATTTCATGAGCTCCGCATCCAGGGAGGTTTCTTCCTGCAGCAACCCGTAATACCCGCGGGCATAACCGCGCGAGATATCCGTGACCATGCGGTCTATCTCCTCCCCCAGCTCCTCCCGCAACACCCGCAGCACGGCCACGATGCCGTTGGTGTTGTGCAGGATGAACCGTATCCCGGAGATCTTCTCGAGAATCAACGCCTCGTCTGCATTCCAGGAGAACTGCCGCGAGATCTCCAGGGGAACCCCGCATTCGGGGCAGTGTATGTACTGCAGGTCCCGCTCGTCCTCGCAGGGGATGCCCAGCTCGACCTCCTGCTCTATGCGCTCCTCCAGCTCCGGCTCTCCCTCCGTAGCGATGACCTCGAGAATCTCACGCGTGGGCTCGTCCTTCCAAACCGGCTCGCCCCTCCTCTTCTCCACCGCCTCGAACACCCCCGCCCAGTCTCCCCTGCTCATGGGATCGCTGTAATATTTCAAGGTCCTCAGCGTGAGCCGCTCCCCCTCGCGATAGTCGAGCACCTCCGCCAACCCCAAGCCCCAGTATTTGCAGAAACGGGCAACGAGGTTGTAGATGTCGATGGGGGGGAGGTCCCTTCCCATGGCGGCGAGGCTGTTCCTCAGTGAGTCCGTGTAACGCCTGCCATCCTTGCGCTTGCCCTCGACAACCAGGCGGGTGATATCGAAACCAATGCGTTCGGAGAGGGCGGGAAAGAGGGAGTTGAGCTCCTCAACATCGTAAAGGGTCCCCCTTATATAGGGAGGCATGCTGGCGTTGATAACGCCGTTAGCATGCCAGATATTTCCCCTACCGATCCCACTCGGCAACCCGCAACGCGAGCAAACCTTGTCCGCCATCCTCTTCCCTCCCTCTCCCTGCCGCTCTCCGCCTTCATCCGCCGGCGTCCGCAACGCGCGAGCTGACGCCGGCCATGATTCCCTTGAGCGAGCTGGACGAACATCCTCATCCCGTTTAATGTTTCGCCCGCCATCCGCTTCTCCCTCCCCGCGGAGCGAAATGAACCCGCTGCGTGCAGCCGAGGAGAGGCGGGGCCAGCTTCAGGATTGAGGCTTCCCTTTTCCCAAGTGGCCGCCGGAGCCGCTTCAACCGTCGAGTCTGCGGTAGCCCAGGACGTGCTCCGCCTGCATCATCTTGTGTATCTCGGTGGTGCCCTCGTAGAGCAGGGGAGCCCGGGCGTTGCGGAAGAGCCGCTCCACGGGGTACTCGGCGGAGTACCCGTAGGCGCCGTGTATCTGCACCGCCATGTGGGCCGCCTGGAAGGCGCATTCCGTGGCGTGCCACTTGGCCAGCGAGGTTTCCCGGGTGTTCCTCACCCCCCTGTCCTTGAGCCAGGCCGCCTGCAGGACCAGGAGCCGGGAGGTCTCCAGGCCCCTCACCATCTCCGCGATCATCTCCTGCACGAACTGGAACCTCCCTATGGGGCGGCCGAAAGCGGTCCTCGCATTGGCATACTTTACCGAGGCGTCCAGCGCGGCCCGGATGGTCCCCAGGGCTCCCGCCGCCACGGTGAAACGCCCCATGTCCAGAGCATACATGGCGATCTTGAAGCCTTCCCCTTCCCCGCCCAGCCGGTTTTCCTCCGGTACCTCGACGTCGCTCATGAATATCTCGCCCGTGGATCCCGCCCATACCCCCATCTTGTGCCGGATGTCCCGGGTCTCGATTCCCGGCATGGAACGATCGAGGAGGAAAGCGGATATTCCGCGGTGCCCCGCATCCCTGTCCGTCTTGGCGAAAACCAGGAAATGGTCGGCAACGTGCGCGTAGGAGATCCATGTCTTCTGCCCGTTGAGAAGGTAGAGATCGCCTACTCGCCTGGCGGTGGATTTCAGGGCGGACACGTCGGAGCCGGCATTGGGCTCGGTCAGACCGAAGCACGCGATCTTCTCCCCCTTCGCCTGGGGCACCAGGTAGCGCCTCTTCTGCTCCTCGCTGCCGAAGCGCAGCAGGGTGAGGGAATTCAGGCCGAGGTGCACGGAGAGCAGGGTGCGGAAACCGCCGTCTCCCCGTTCAATTTCCTCGCAGACAAGGGCGGTGGACACGAAGTCCAGGCCCTGCCCGCCGTATTCCGGCGGGATGGCAGCTCCCAGCATACCTCGCTCCGCCATGCCCCGGATGATTCCCATATCCAGTTCATGACCGCGATCCAGCTGGGATATCCTGGGAATTATTTCCCGGTCCACGAACTCAGCCGCGGAGGCCTGGACCATCCTCTGTTCCTCGTTCAGCTCAAAACTCACACCGGATTGGGTGTCGCCCGGCTGCAATGCTAACGCCTCTTTCCTCGCGGGATGGGACTTCCCGCATCTCTCGCTCAGGACCCCCGTTCGCGTAAGCGCTCAACTATACGCGGCAGGACTTCCCCCGTCTTGCCGACGATGCCCAGATCCACCAGCTCCGGGAAGTAGCAGCCGGTGGCGTTGATCTCTATGAGTTTCGCTCCCGCCCGTTTCGCGTACTCCGGCAGGTAGGCCGCGGGGTAGACCGCCCCCGAGGTGCCCAGGATGAGAAACACGTCCGCGCTCTTGGCCTCCGCGACGGCCCGGGGCATATCCTGCACGGGCTCGCCGAAGGCGACCACGTCGATGCGGCATATCCCGCCGCAGAGGCAGCGCGACGCGATGGAGATGATGCCTTGCATGTCTCCGCTGCGCAGGCACTCGACGAGTTTCCATCCCAGCGGGAACAGCTCCTCCCTCGAGAGGTATACTCTACCGCCGCAGGCCAGGCAGGCCAGGCGGTAGATATTCCCGTGCACCTCTATGACCAGGGAATTGCCCGCCTCCCGGTGCAGGTTGTCGATGTTCTGCGTGATGACCGAGCGCAGGATGCCCATTCTCTCCAGTTCCCCCAGGGCCGTGTGCCCGGGGTTGGGATGGGCTTTCTCCAACACGGTGAGCATCTCCGAGACGAAGCCCGTGGCGCTCGCGGGTATGGCGCCGCCCCGGTAGAGGGACGAGAAGACGTCGCCTCCTCCCACTTCATAGGGGTCAAAGCGGTCCCAGAGGCCGCCCGGGTCACGGAAGGTGGGTATGCCGCTTTCCTCGGAAACACCGGCCCCGGTGAAGGCTACCAGGTTCTTCGCTCCCCTTATCATGGAAGCGGCTTCTTCGACAAGATCATGCAAGCCCAAGGCCTCCTCCTGACCATCCGATAGCCTGCCAAACACCGCCGGAAAGCATTCCGAACGGCCAATATTATGGTAAATCGCCACCCCTCTTTTCTCAATCCTGCCGCTGCGGCCTCCCGGTTACGGAACGTGCAATGATACGCTATCATTAATTTGCGTGCTGCAATCCCATTGACGATGATGCTGCGGATCGCCGAGTGACGTCCTCAGGAAAGTGGAGGTGGGCGCATGTACGAAGGGCAGGGCACGGGCATGATATGGGACGCGGAGGACTACCGAGCTTACTCCTCCCAGCAGAAGAAATGGGGCCGCGAACTCATCGCCAAGATGGCCCTCAAGGGCGACGAGCATGTGCTTGACATAGGCTGCGGCGACGGGGAGCTGACCGTCGAGATCGCAGGGCTGGTGCCCGACGGAGGGGTGCTGGGGATCGACAGCTCGCCGGAGATGATAGAGCTGGCGAGCAGGACCTATCCCCCGCAGGAGTTCACCAACCTCGACTGGCGGTTGATGGACGCGAAGGAGATCTCGTTCGCGGAGGAGTTCGACTTCGCATTCTCAAACGCGGTGCTGCACTGGGTGGACGACCAGCCCGAGGTGCTGCGCCGCGTGAAGGAGGCCCTCAGGCCCGGGGGCAGGGTGCTCTTCCAGATGGGTGGGAGGGGCAACGCCATGGATATGGCCATGGTGCTGGTATCCATGCTGGCCAGGGAGGAATGGAACAGGTACTTCCACGGTTTCGTGCTTCCCTACCACTTCCAAGGCCCGGAGGAATACCGCGGGTGGCTGGAGGAGGCGGGCCTGCGACCGCTGCGCGTGGAGCTCATGAACAGGGACATGGTCCAGAAGGGCAGGGAGGGCCTGGCCGGCTGGGTGAGGACCACCTGGATTCCCTTCACGCAGCGCATACCCGAGGAAAAGCGCGAGGTTTTCATCAGCGAGCTCGTCGACGGTTACCTGGAAAAATTCCCCCTCGATGGAGATGGGCTGGCGCACATGAACGCGGTCAGGCTTGAGGTGGAAGCCGTCAAGCCCTGAGGATTCCCCTTTACCGTCACTGCCGTGTCTACCCCACGGCCGGCGCGTACCCGCGCTCACTCCCCGCACGCCCCCACGCATCCCTCCGTAGTCCTGCCAGGGCGAAAGGCCTGCAAAGCGGTTAGAATAATGGGGGCGCGGAGGGGAGCGGGCGGAGGATCCGCTTCCCGCGCGGAGAAGATCGAGCCCCGTGCACGACCAGAGGGAGGTGGCGAGATGAGCGGGGGCCTGGAGAAGAAACTCACGCGCTGGCTGCATGAGAGGGTGGACGCCTTCGGCTTCGCGCCGGCGGAGCGCTTCGCGGACGCGCCCGAGGAACACCATCCCGCGCGCATGTGCAGGGACGCGGCCACGGTGGTCGTCCACGGGACCGCGGTGCCGCGCGGGGTGCTCTCCTCCCCGGCATACCGGTTGCACCTGCTGCAGAGGAGTTACCACAGCGCCTACGCCTACCTGGACCAGGTGGGCATGCTGCTTGCCAGCCTCCTGGAAGAGGAAGGGCACCGGGCCGTGGCCATCCCCTCCTACGCCCCCCTGGTTTTCCACGGGCTTGAGCCCTGGGGCATCCTCTCGCTGAAACACGCGGCGGCCCTGGCCGGCGTGGGGGCCTTCGGCAGGAGCGGGCTGGTCTTCCATCCCCGCTTCGGCGCGCTGCTGCGCCTGGGGGCGGTGGTCACCAGCGCATCCCTCCCGGGAAGTCCCCCCGCCACATGGGACCCCTGCCCCAAGGGGTGCAACGCCTGCGGGGCCTCATGCCCGGCAGGCGCCTTCCGGGAGATATCCTTCCAGAAAATGGTATGCCTTGGATACAGCGTCAAGCACGGCATCTACCGTCACGTGCTGGGAGATGAACACGGGAGGGAGAATCTCGAGATGGTCATCAACACCACGGGGTACAACTACTGGATCGACTGCGCCATATGCCTGGAGGTCTGCCCTCTCAACATCCTGGGAAGGACCTACGGCAAGGCCTGAGGGGCCCGAGGTGCAAGAACCTTGCGCGTGCTGCTGATAAGCGAGAACCGGTGCCGGGAAAACCTTGTCCCCTTTCCCCTGGGGATCGCCTGCGTGGCCGCGGCGGCCAGGCAGGCGGGGCACGAGGTGGCCTGCCTGGATCTCATGTTCTCGCAGGACCCCGTCGCAGACAGCCTGCGGGCCATCGGCGATTTCGACCCCCACTGCATCGGCCTCTCCATCCGCAACATCGACAACCAGGACATGTTCGCCGGCGAGTTCTACCTCCCTCCCGTCAAGGAGCTGGTGGAGGCCATCCGGTCCGCGTCCCGCGCGCCGGTGGTGCTGGGCGGGGCCGGTTTCACCATCTTCCCCGGGGAATGCCTGGAATACCTGGACCTCGAGACGGGAGTGGTGGGAGAGGGCGAGAGAACCTTCGTCGAGCTGCTTTCCCGCCTGGAGAAACGCCTCCCTCCGGATGACCTCCCGGGGATCGCCCTGCGGCGGGATGGCGTGAGCCGGGTCAACCCGCCCGCCCCCCATGCCTGGCCGGGCCTCTTCCCACCCCCGGAGCGCGAGCTCTTCGACGTCACCCGCTACAACTGGAACCCGGGGGAGCGACCTCCCTTCGTCGCCAACCTCCAGGCCCGCCGGGGGTGCCACCTGCGCTGCATCTACTGCACCAACCCCGATATCGAGGGGCGCCTGGTGCGCGTACGGCCGCCGCGGGAAGTGGCAGACGAGCTCGCCTCCCTGGAGAGGGATCACGGCATCCGCTACGCCATCTTCACGGACTCCCTCTTCAATTACCCGCCCTCCTACAGCGAGGAGCTGTGCCGCGAGATCGCCTCCCGCAAGCTTTCCATCCGCTGGTGGTGCAGCCTCAACCCGCTGTACTGTGAAAGGAAATTGCTGGAAATGTTGCGGGAAGCCGGATGCACGGGAATGAGCATCGGCAACGAGAGTGGCTCCCAGGACATCCTCGTTTCCCTGAAGAAGGGTTTTACCCGCGAGGACATCGTCAGGGCGGTCAAGGGCGCCCACGAACTGGGTTTCCGTACCAACTGTTTCCTGCTCCTGGGCGGGCCCGGCGAGAACCGGCGCACTGTCGAGGAGAGCGTGGGGCTCATGCTGGAACTTGACCCCACCCAGGTCACGGTCACCGTGGGCATCCGCGTCTATCCCGGCTGCGAGCTCCACGACCATGCCCTGCGGGATGGTATGGTCGCCCCCGGCCAGAACCTCCTCTACCCGGCCTTCTACCTCTCGCGCGAGACGCGAGGCTGGCTCTACCCCCACATGCGCGAGATCTGCGATTCCCGCCCCTCCTGGGTGCTCTGAAGCCGCCCACAGGCGGCAGCCCGGTGGCGCGAAGCCGGGCCCCGAGGCGCCACGTCAAGCGAACACCTTCCCTTCCGGGCACTCCGATGCCGCGGTCGCGCGCTCCCAGGCATGAACATGAAGGGCGCAGGGCGCGAATGATCCGGTAGAATAAACGGTGATGGCTTGAAGGTTGACAGCTTGCCGCGTGCGGCCGCGTCACGTCCACGTTCCGCGGGCACGGCGGGAAGGGCGCTTTCCCGGAAAGCGCGACAGGCGCGACAATTTCGCGCTTGCCCTCGTGAAAGGGAGCGAATGTGGCCGGAGGAGATGGACTGAAGGCGGGGGTTACCGCCTTCCTTCAGCGATGGAAGAAGGCCGTTTCCTCGGTGTGGAAGGACTTCTCGCGCCATGATGGCCCTCAGGCCGCGGCCGCGCTCTCCTTCTACGCTTTCCTCTCCCTCTTCGCCCTCCTCATCCTGGCTGGGGGAGTGCTGGGGATGCTCTTCAAGGGCAGGCCAGACCTCCACCAGAGAGCCGTCGACTACCTGGTAAGCAACGCCCCGGGGATCTCCGACATCATCGAGCAAGCGCTCAACACCACCGCCGACCTGGGAGGGCTGCTGGGGGCCATCGGCCTGGCGGGGATGCTGATCACCGGCACCAAGGTCACCGATTCGCTACAGGTGTGGCTGAACAAGATCTGGGGCTTTGACAAACCCGCTTTCTTAAGGAGGAAGCTGAAGGGCCTGGCCATCCTGCTGGTGCTTGCCCTGGTGGTGATGCTCTCCTTCGGCCTCCAGGTGGTCATCGTCTATGTGGCCGGGAAGGTGGGGGCCCTGGAGTTTCCCCTCTCCCTGCTCTCCTTCCTGGGCGCCGTGGCCATCCAGGCCGCCGGGCTTGCCGTCATCTACGCTTACGCCCTTGAAGGCAGGGTGGGCATCAGCGAGACATGGAAAAGGGGGCTTCTCGTAGCCCTCCTGGTCAACCCCTTATTGCTCCTGCTCACGTGGTACTATACCAACATGGGTGACCTGTCCGCGGTATACGGGCCTTTTGCCGGGGTGGTACTGGGAATCCTTACCCTGTATTACGCCGCTTCCGTGCTCTTCCTGGGAGCGGAGCTAAACCGTTTTCTCCACTCCCCCGCCGAGGAGGGGCTCCCTTGTTGACATGCCGGTGTCGCGAGCACGGCTTGCGGGAATAACCGCCCACATATCGGGTGAGACAGGCGCTGTCATGCCGGATATCGCCGCGGCGCGAATACAACGTCGGAGTCGCCGTGCTACAGCTCATAGGAGTCCGGTGGAGGGTGTGCGTTGTTGATACCGCCGACCATGTCGGCAACCGGTTATCGGCCTGGAGGTGGATATGGGCGAGGCAGAGGATTTCACGGATTACATGTACGGGCTTATCGACCGGGTAATGAAGGAGATAGGGCCCCGCGAGTCCTGCAGCGAGGAGGAGAGGAAGCTGGGGGAGATCTTCGCCGAGGAGGTGCGTCCCGCCTGCCAGAAAGTGGAGGTGGAAAAGTTTACCTGCAGTCCCAAGGCCTTCCTGGGCGCCTTCCCTTACCTGATAGCGGGGTACGTCGTCGCCCTGGCGCTCTACTACGTGCTGCCAGCCGTTTCCCTCATCATCACCGCGGCTTGCGTGGGGGTCTTCTTCTTCGAGGTCGTGCGCTACCGGGAGCTGATCGACCCCCTCTTCCCCAAGCGGGAGGGGGAGAACGTCATCGGCGTGGTGCGGCCCAGCGGCGAGGCCAAGCGCCGCCTCATCGTCTCCGCCCACCTCGATTCCGCCTACGAGTTCAAGCTGTGGTACTGGTTGAAGGGTTTCTCCGTGCCCGCCATGGCCCTCGCCATCCTCGCCTTCCTGGTGCTTCTGGGCGCCAGCCTGGCCCGTGCCGTCACCGGGTCCACCGGTGTGCCCGACGGCGCCGTTTACCGTGTGCTCGGATACGTGTGCATCGCCTTCCTCCCCGTGGTGCTCCCCTTCGCGCTCTTCCACACCAGGGACGTGGTCCCGGGCGCCATGGATGACATGGCGGGGATAAGCGTACTCGCCGGATTGGCGAAGTGCCTGCGCGAGAGCGGAGATAAGGGAGGGTTTTACCCGCGGCATACGGAGGTGATCCTTCTGGCCCTCTCCTCCGAGGAGGCGGGGTTGCGCGGCGCCAAGCGTTACGCCGCCCGGCACCGGAAGGAGATTCTCTCCCTTCCCAGCCACGCCATCTTCGTGGACGGGGTCTATGACGAGGGTTTTCTCACCGTCTTCCGCAAGGAGCTGTTCTGCGGAGCCGAGATGGATCCCTACCTGGTGGAGCTGGCGCGCGAGGCGGCAGCGGCCAACGGATACCCCATGAAGACCATGACGCTGCAGCTGGGTGCGACGGACGCCAGCGCTTTCGTCCGTGAGGGAATTCCCTCCGTCTCCATGTGCTGCTGGGACGTCAGCCGGCTGGTGCCTCATTACCATACCCGCCTCGACACCATCGACCGCCTCAGGCCACAGTCGCTGGCCGTCTCCCTGCAGGTGGTGCTGGACATGCTCAAGCGGCTGGACGGATCCTGAGCCCTCCGTGAGCCCTGCGGGTCATATCGGGTTTCCGGCGCCGGGAGCGCGCGAGTCCTTTCTTCCGGTATTTCACAACCTGGCGATAGGGGCGAGGGTGGAGGGGGTGAACGGATTTTCGCATGCATGCAGGCTGCTGTCGAAGGCCGGAGACGGCGTCATATGACACGTCTTTATATATGGCGCCGGGAGCACAGCCTGCGGCGCAGCTCCCAGCCGATGTCGCGCAGCGCCGAGGCCCAGAAGGAAGCGGTGTAGACCGTGCTCGCCGGCAGGGCACCGGAGAAGACCTTCGCGTAGATCTCCAGGATGTTATCGCCTCCCCCGGGCTTCTCCCGCGTGGACAGTGCGAAGAAGAAATTCGGTTTGGATATCTTTTCCATGGGCCAGTAGAGTCTGCCGATGAGGTAGAGGGGGAAGAAGCTCCCCGCCATCACCGCCCTCCCGTAGGAGCGGAAGGAGAAGTCCCCGCTCTCCAGGGCCGCGGCGATGCAGCGGGCGGCGGCCGACGCCGAATCGGCGCACACCGCCAGCCCTTCCCCGGTGAAGGGGTCCACCCCGAGCTGCTCGCCCACGAAGACCACCCTCGCGGCACTAGCCCCCTGCAAGGGCGTGTAAGCCCTTTCCGGGTAAGCGCGGAATCGCATCTCCGCGGGGAGCATTCCCCGTAATTCCCGATGGTGCTCCAGCACGGCGTAATAGGCGTCCTTGAGCCTGGCAGCGCTACCCCTGGCGAAACCGCCGCCCGAGATGCCGGTATTGATCACCGGCGCCCCCTTTTCATCCACGGAAGGGAAGAACCACAGGTAGCCCGGGACCCCGTGCAGGGGTGGGCT
>CAKZMC010000193.1 GCA_937128055.1 uncultured Actinomycetes bacterium
GTGACCGCCAGCTCATGCCAGATGCTGTTCGCCTTGAGCGTCCTGGAGAGATAATCGTAGTGCTCACCCCAGTCCCAGTAGTTCTTGTAGGGGTGTACCGCGATCATGTCCGATGAACCGCGGAACCCGATGAGCATGTTGATGTCGAAGGTGGTGCGTGAGCTGGGCCCCAGGTTGACCGTCCTCCTTATTACCTCCCCCCTGGTCATCATGAAGGTCAGCTCCGCCGTCACCTCCTCCGGATGCGGGTTCTGGAGGCACAGGTACTGCTGGATGGAAAAGCCGGTGCAGCCCTCGGCGAAATACCAGGTTCCGGAGGGGGCGCTGGCTCCCATCACGCAATGGCCTCCCGTCCACCTGCCCTGGTAGTTGAAGTACATGGGGCGTTCGGCGATGAAGTCCGACGCCGATGCGATCTTCACCGAGACGTCCTTCTCCGGGCCCACCTCGTTGTTGACCATGAGGGTGGTGCGCGAGGTGGGTTGGAGTTCGTAGGTCTTCACCACGTTCGCACCCTGACCGGGACCGAACATGTAGGTGGCGGTCACCTGGATGGGGTTCGGGTTGGGGTTCTGCAGGCAAAGCCATTCCTCGAAGCCGTCGCGGGTGGTGCCCTCGGCGAAATACCATTCCTTCCCCGCCGCGGTGGCGCCCATCACGTCGTGCCCTCCGTCCCAGGAGCCCTTGTAGTTGAAATACATGGGGCGCTCGGCCACGATGGGCTTGCTCGAGGTAACCTTCATGGACACGTCCTGGCCGGGCCGGTTGACCTCGTCGAACAGGCGGAGGTAGAGGTCGGCTCCGGTGTTGGGGTCTTGGTTCAAGGTGCATATGAGGGCACCGCACATCACCATCGAGGTGGGGTCCTTTTCCTTTATCGCCGCGTACCCCGTTTGAAGTAGAGGCAGGTAATCGGTTTCTACCTGGCCTCCGAAATGATAGGTCTCCGGACCGAAGATCTGGACCGCCTCGGAATCGACGTCCCAACCCGGCTCATTCCATATCTCGTAGAAATCCACCACCGAACCGTAGCGCTCCGCGACCTTCGAGCACAGTCTGTACCAGTCTCCCAGGTCTTTTGGGGGCGCCTTCGCGGCTTTATCTCCATATACGGGATCCTGAGCCCACGAGGGAACGGAAGAACCTATTGTCAGCAGTATAGACTCCGCTCCGTCCGCGAGGATCCTGTTGATCTCTTTGTCGTAATATAACCAGCTATATGTCCCCTTGCTCTTTTCGATCTTGTTCCACATCACGATGACCTTGAAATGACGGATCTCGCCTCGTTCAGCCTGCTGCACTTTCGATGCCATGCGGTTCGTGTAATCGCGGGCATCCAGCCCCAAGATGATCATGTCCGATGCGCTCGCCGGCCGAACGG
>CAKZMC010000194.1 GCA_937128055.1 uncultured Actinomycetes bacterium
CCAAGGGTATTATACCATCAAATACTAGGCTATACTAGTTGTAGTTGCACTAGTTACACGCCTATTTTGGCGGATTCTCCCCGATCCCTTTATTCATGGGCTTTTCCGGGGTTCGCTCATCTAGCAACTGTCGAACTCCGGTCAGACATGAACGCGGTTTGACCCCAAAGTATGTCTGGGGAGGGGCGGAGCCTCTGCGGCGGTCTTATAAAAGGCAACAAACGAGGCCTGGCCCCGGGGTGTTGCCCCGTCATGCGGTATCGGCCTCTCGCGTATTTGCCGCGGGGTTTCGCTGGTCGAGGGAGGGAAGGTTGCGCGTGAAAGGGAGGCACAGGAGGGCGAGGGCGAGACCGGCGGCGCACAGCCAGGCGCCCAGGGCGCCGATGCTGGCACGCTCACCGAAGTAGCCGATGAAGAGATAGCCCAGGGGCAGGGGCAGGAGCACCAGGGCGTCCATGACCGCGAAGACCCGGCCGCGATAGGCGGAGGGCACCACCCGCTGGCGCAGGAACTCGTAGGTGGTGAAACCGAAGGCGTCGATCATTCCCATGGAAAAACTTACCAGCAAGGACAGGGAGAGGACACCGCTGCGGGTGAGCAGGAAGACCCCCGCCGCGTAACCGCAGAAGCTCGCCAGCACCAGGCTCAGCGGGCGCACCCGTTCCAGGAGACGGTAGGTGAAGAGGCTCCCCAGGGCGAGTCCCGCGCCCACCGCCGCGCTGAGCAGCGTGTAGTAGGCGGCGTCCCCCAGGCGGCGGTCGCAGAAGAGGGGGAGCAACACCTCGAAGGCCCCGAAGATGGGCATGAACATGAGGTGCATGAGGGTGAGGCCTCGCACGTGCCGGTCGGAGGTCATGATCCTCAAGACCTCCCGGAAGCCTCCCGGCCCCGCGCCGCCCCCCGCGGCTGCCTCCTCGGTGCGGGGATGCGGCCGGTCCCTTCTGACCGGCAGGCAAGAGATGCCGCAGACGGCCAGGAGCGCGGAGCAGAGGAAGAAGATGTCCGCCTTGCCCATGACCTTGATGAGCAGGAAGGTGGCGGAGGTGCTCACCAGGTAGGTGGCCGAGCGCAGGAAGGTATACACGGAGTTGGCCTTGGCGAGTTGTGAGAGGTCCACCAGCTCGGGGATGAGGGCCACCAGGGCGTTGACCATGACCACTCCGCAGAGAGAGGCGGCGAAGGCCACCGCGTAGACGAGGTAGGTCGCGTGCACGAAAGGCAGGGGGAAGAGAAGGGCGCCGTACACCAGGTTGCTCAGGACGAGCAGGTCGCGCCGGGAAAAGCGGTCCACGACTTGCCCGGCAAAAGGGCCGGCGACGGTGAAGGGGGCGAAGCTCAGGAGGAGGGAGATGCTCATGGAGAGGGCGGAGCCGGTGCGCTCGAGGACGAAGAGCGGCAATCCCACGAAGAAGATGCCGCGCGCCACCATCCCCAGGGACTGAACGGCGAGGAGCGTCAGCAACTGCCGGTTGGCCCGCAAGGGTTGGACGGATGGAGGCGTGGCGAGTCCGCTCATCAACGAGGAAAGACCGCGGCGGCGAAGGTGACCGCCGAACCCTCCTGGGGATCGAACCAGTGGCAGTGATCCACCAGCTCGCCGTGCCTGCCATCCAGCGTCTTCGCCAGGGCGTAGATGGGGGGCAGGCCGCAGACGTGGCGTGAATCTCCCTCGGAGGCGAGGTAACGGAAGAAGGCCTCGGCGTCGCCCCGCAGCACCGGCTGCAGCATCTCCTTGTCCTTGGCGATCACGGAAGAGAGGAGCACGGCGTCCAGGGGAAGCAGGCCTCCGAAGCGCCTGCCCACGTGGGCGAGGTCGGCGGAAGCGAGGAAGAAGGCCTCTTCACCCAGGGCGGAGAGCAATCCCCTGAGGGCGGAGAGGAAGGAGGAGACCTGGGGGTCCTCCGCGGGCGACCTCCCCTCCTCGATGAAGGCCTGGAAGGAATTGCAGGTGATGGGCAGGAGCCGGAAACGGTCCGCGCCGCCGAAAATGAAGCAGAGCAGGGGGAGCTGTATCTCGATGGAGTGTTCGGAGCGATGGGAGAGCTCATCCCCCAGCCCGTCCATGCCCGCGGCACGGGCGAGGCCCTCCACCAGGCCGGCATCCGTCTCTACCAGGCCGAAGGGCGTGAGGAAGTTCTTGCGCGTGAGGGCGAAGGGTCCTTCCATCTCGCCATGGCAGGTGCCCAGGATGACTACCAGTGGCTGGTAATTATTGGGATAAGATGCCGCGAGGAGCGAGTAGAGCTTGCCGTAACATTCCCAGCCCCGCTCCATGTCGATGTGGGGGGCCACCACGGCGACGGGGAAGTCCGGCAGGGGATGCGCTTCCCCGGCCTCGGCGAGCATGGCCCGGATGCTCTGTACCAGCGCGCGGGGGTCGGCGGGGTAGCCGTTCCCCGCTGAGATCATGGGGCGGTTGGGCAGCGAGAGGTACTCCTCGTCCAGGCGGCGCTTGTAGGCGCGGAAGGTCCCGCTGTCCAGGAGCATCTTGCGGTCGAGCTCGGCGAGGATGGAGGCCACCTGGTCGCTGGTGATGATGTCGCCGAAGCGGCGCACGTAGGCAGCCTGCAGGTCGCGCAGGGAGCGGGTGCCGTCGCACAGGGAGGCGATGTAATAGATGGGTGGCGGGAGGAGCACGACATTCCTTGAATAGCCTTCCGGGTCCCGCAGGGCGATCATGTCCCGTCCCTGCTGCTTGACCGGGAATGCCTCCAGCCGCCGCAACCTGGGATAATCCGTTCCTTCCATGCCTTACGCTCGCCTTCCTGCCCTCGCGCCCTGCCGCGCAAGGGGTGACGGTCATTGCGGAGAAAGGGGAGCGAGGCCTATTTCCAGTCCCTGCGCTTCTTGGATTCCCTTTCCAGGCCCACGTCCAGGGCCAGCCAGGCCTTGGCGCGGATGAGCTCGCTGCAGGAGAGATCCACCACCAGGGCCATGAGGGCTTCCACGCCCCGCTGGTCCCCGATGCGGGTCAAGGCCTCGATGGCCTGGAAAGCGAGGTCCTCGTCCTCGCCACGGAGCAGCTCGACGAGGCCATCGATGTCGCGCTCCCTTTCCAGCTTGCGGATGTCCCGCTTGCCGAATCCCAACTTGGCCATGCTCTCACCGAAACCCATTGTAAACGCTTCACAGGCCCCCTTCCACTTTTTTTCGAAGGCAGCTTACGATTCCGGGACCCAAGGGCGGCATAGGCCTGACAACTTTATGCTGTTCCGGCAGCGGAACGTGGACTGCGTTGGGTATATAGGCAACATGCCACGGTGGGTGATCACCCGCTTGTGACACCGCATTGCAAGGTCGCCGCGCTGTGTCCCCGCTCCGGGCAGGGAAGCGCCAACCTTGCCGGAACCTGCGGCACCCTTGAGTTCGACAAGCTATCGCGGTTGTGGGCCCATATACCCGGCGTGCTCCTCCATCGCCCGTACGGTTCACGTCATCCTGCCGGGCACATACGTCTTTTCGACGGGGGCGCATTGGGTTAGGAGCGGGTGGGCGTGTATGGGAACGATGCCAGGCACCGGGCCCGGGTAAACGCGTCAGCACCCACACTGTCGTTGTGCCGGTGACCGCTGCCGTGGATGCAGCCAAGAGGCCTCAAGGAGAGGTTCTTTTCTTGGTGTAGAACGAAACTCGCTCGAGCTCGACGCCGTCGATGAATAGCGCCCAGTAGTAACCGCTGGATTCCCGTAGCGGGATACCTGCCGCGTTCATGGCAAGGGGCACTTGCAGAATCTGGCCTTTCTTCAGCCCCGGCGGACGGCCCACCTCGAACTGGCCAGTAAAAGCGACTTCCTTCCCCTGCTCCCCCAGGATATGCGGGTTTCCGTCCTCGTTGAAGAGCTGCAGCTTCCAGTCGAATGAACGGTTGGCCATGTCCCAAGGTACCTTGATCAACAAAGCGATTGCCATGGATGGGAGGTCGGGTGCGCATATGTTCCACCCGCCGCCCAGGACGTACAGCTTGCTGCCCGATACTTGCGCGGCGTCGCACAGGAGCATGGTCACTTGCAGCGAGTTTTCGTCCTGCAATGCGGCCTCCCTTAACTTCCCGTCAGGCTCAAGTATGATGTACTACCTTGCTTATGCTTCTTTTCCTCGGGCTCGAGGGTTTTTCTCACGGAGCTTCCAATGATGAACTGCTTAGAGGCTTTTATTTTACAATTCGTGTTTGTTGAGCTTCTGGCCTCCGTCGCCGTTTCCTTTCTCTTTATACGGTACTTTAGGAGCTCGATCAGAGTCTCGTCGGAGAGTCTATGTTCTTCGCTAACCAGACCTTGGGCGATTAAGGTGCGGGCAAGCGTCGAGGTTCCGATCCCCATCTCCCTTGCGCGTTCGACCAGCAGGCGCAGAAGCTCCCTCTCCATCTTAATGGAAAACACGGAAGTCTTGCTTTGGCCTGGCGAGCGCTCTACCCTGACCTTTTTCGCCCTTTCCCAGCGCTCGTCGAATTCCCTGTCCCGCTCGCTTTCTTCGGCCTTCATTCACCCTCACCCCATACTGTTATGACGAACCATAAATCCTTTTCTATCCTTGCAGGGCCTCATGTATATCCTTAGCTTCCTTACCTCCATGGTATGTCCTTTTACCATCCACCTTTGACCATGCACTTCATCATCCTCGTAGCGTATTTCGACATCGGGGTCGTCGAATACCGCTTCCTCGGTCTCCCAAGGGGAAACCCTGTGTTTCTCCCAGGGTTTGTCGATGATCTTATCGGACCAATCAAAATCGAAATCGAGATTAATAACGTCATCTCGATTCTCGTCCACCGTGGCCTCACTATATTAGTCGGTATTACCAAGGTATTACTTTAATCCATCGCTGTCAACATTGCATTAGAGGCTATCAACCGGGTGTGACATGGGTGATGCGCGGAGCTTGCACGCTGTTTACGGGGATGAAGGGCGCGTTCTTGTGCACGGGGATATATGCTTGCGGTGGCGGACCAGGTTGACCAGCGCGTGGGCCATCTTCTCGGGGGTGTTGAAGGCGATGACCCCCTCCCTCTGGGCGTCTTCCAGTTCCTGGGAGAGGAGGGCGGGGGCGATGAGGCAGAGGAAGACGGGCTTGCGGTGCCGCCGCCCGATCTCCGCGTATTCGCGCGCCGGAAAGGCGGGACCGGATCCCGCCCCCGTGACGAAGACGGCCACCGCGCAGTGGATATCCTCCTGGCGCAGGGCAAGGTCGGCGGAGCGCAGGTAAAGGGAGCTGTCCGTCCAGGCGAAGGCGAAGAGGTCCAGTGGGTTGGCGGCCACCGCGTGCCGGGGAAGGAACTCCTGGATAGCGGCGGCGATCTCCGGGCGCAGGGGAGGGAAACGCACCCCGCTCCGCTCGCAGATGTCGCTGATGGCGATGACCGGCCCTGCGGTGTGGGTGGAGATGAAGACGCCGTTTCCGGCCGGCACCCCTCCCAGGGAGACGGCCTTGGACAGGCAGGCCATCTCGCTGGAGGAATGCACCTGGACGAGCCCCGCCTGACGGAAGGCGCCGCGGTAGACGGCCTCCGAGCTGGCCACCGAGCCCGTGTGGGAGAGCGCGGTGCGCGCGGAGCTCTCGGTGTAGCCGCGGTTGTAGACGATCACCGGCTTGCGCCGGGAGGCGGCGCGCGCCTTCTCCAGGAAGGCGTCGCCCCGGTCCAGGCCTTCTATGAAGAGGCAGATGACCTTGGTGTCCGGGTCCTCGGCCAGGTATTCCACCATCTCGGCGAACTCGACGTTGGCCCGGTTGCCTATGCTCACGAACTTGCTCAGCCCGACGCGCTCATCCATCAACCCGTTGAGGATGCAGTTGCCCATGCCGCCGCTCTGGCTGACCACGGAGACGTTGCCGGAGGGGAACCAGGCCAGCGGGCTGGCGAAGGTGGCGTTGAGCCGCGCCTGGGTGTTGACTATGCCGATGCAGTTGGGACCGATGAGCTTCATGCCCCCGACGTCAGCGGCGCGCACCAGCTCCTCCTGCAGCCTCTCGCCCTCGGGGCCCGTTTCCCGGAAGCCCCCGGCGAAGATGACCCCTGCCCGGCCGCCCCTGCTTACCGCGTCCCTGACCGCGGGCAGCACCTGCGCTTCCGGGATGGCATAGACGAAAAGGTCCACGCCTTCGGGGAGCTCCGAGATGGAGTGGCGAGCGCGCAGGCCTTGGACGGTTTCGCCGGCGTTGGGATTAACCGGGTACACCTCGCCCGGGAAGCCGGCGGCGGTCACCGCGGCCAGGGCGTGAAAACCCAGCTTGAACGGGTTTTCCGTGGCCCCCACTACCGCGATGCTACGGGGCTGGAAGAGGGGCTGGAAGCGCTCCAGGATCTTCGAAGCCATGCATCTCACCTGCTTTCGACGACCTCTGCCTTCACGACGAGCGCCGCTGTTGCGCGTATTGCCTGCCGGCGCCTTTCGCCTCCGTTACCCAAGACCATATCATACAGTTTCTCGATAGGGTCCGCCTTGGGGCTGGGTCTGCGGTGCCGGCCGGACGTGAGCTTATAGGTGGTGCGGGGACTGAGCATGGCGGTGCGTAATATAATCGAGGCGTTGGACGGGAGGTGCCGCCAGCGGGGAATGGTCATCGGAGGGGAAGAAGATGGGCGATATATGGAAAATAATGGGAAGATACCTGGGGAAGCTGGCCAACCGCGAGGGCCTGCTGTCCGGACTCGTCTCCGCCGTCGATCCGCGGGTGGTGGCGAAAGCGGTAAACGAGAACGGGGAACTTGTGCGGGAGATAGTGAGACACCTCGACCCGGAAGCGCTGGCGGGCGCCCTCAACGCGAACCCCGATTTCATGGCTGCCTTGCTGAAGAACCTGGATGCCACCGCCGTCTCGGCGGCCGTGAACAGGAACCAGCGCTTCATCGACCAGCTTATCGAGCACACCAATCCCAACGTCTTCACCCGCTCGCTTAACGTGCTCTTCGACAAGATTCGCAAGGCGACCTACCGTCCCGGCATCGCCCCCGTGGGGGAGAGGGAGGACAGCGGTTGAGCGTGCCCCCCTGCCCGCCGCCTTGCGCCGCGGCGGTGGCGGCGGGGCCCGTAGAATGGCGCGCCCGACCGCGCAGGCCCGGAGAACCCTCAGGGGAAACGGGGGGGCGGCAAGGCCGTTTTCAGGAAGAGGCTATGCTGCCGTTTGAGGCATCCCTCTGTGAGTCCTGGCGGGATTGAGCCGGGTCATTTTCACGCCGGCCGCCCGCGTGGGATGATATTGAAAGGGCGAAAGCCCGGTTAGCGCGGCCCACGAGCCGGGAATAATTGATGGTGACATGGAGCGAGAGGAAAGATGGGAAAGGATAAGGACATGGAGCAATACCTGGAGACGGTGAAGGGCGAGAACGGAGGGCGCGACCTCGTGCTCTTCGCCCTGTCCACGTGCGGATGGTGCCGCAAGGCCAGGAACTTCCTGGACGAGAACAAGCTCGCCTACCGTTACGTGTACGTGGACCTCCTGGAGGGAGACGCCCAGAAGGAGGTCTTCGAGGAGATGAAGAAGCGAAACCCCCGCAAGACTTTCCCCACCCTGGTTTTGGACGGGGAGGAGGTCATTGCCGGGTACAACGAGGACAGGTACCGGGAGGCGCTCCTTTGAGCCCCGATGTAAGCGAGGACGCGAGGGAGCTCCACCGGCGCCTCTCCGAGGAGGCGGAGGCCGGGGGCTACCACCTCAACCCGGACCTTGAGTTCACCCTCATGCTGGCGGAAGGCCTCCTGCGCAACCGGGAGCGCTACGGCTACATGCTCTGCCCCTGCCGCATGGGCGAGGGTGAGCGGGAGAAGGATCTGGACATCATCTGCCCCTGCGATTACCGGGACGACGACCTGGAAGAATATGGACAGTGCTACTGAGCGCTCTACGTTACCCAGGAGGTCCTGGAAGGCGAGCGGGAGATAGAGGGACAGATACCCGAGCGGCGGCCGGAACCGGAGGAGCTGGAACGCAGGCGGGAAGCCGCCGCGCGGGGACGCTCCGGCGCGGGGCCCGGCCCAAGGACTACGGTGTGGCGCTGCCGCGTCTGCGGGTACCTGGCGGCGCGCGACAGGCCGCCGCGCGAGTGCCCCATATGCAAGGCCTCGCAGGACCGCTTCGAGCCCTTCCCCCCGGTGGAGGGCGCGAGGCCTCCCGTGTGGCGCTGCCGCGTCTGCGGGTACCTGGCGGCGCGCGACAGGCCGCCGCGCGAGTGCCCCATATGCAAGGCCTCGCAGGACCGCTTCGAACCCTTCCCCTGGTGAGGCACGCGCCCCTTCCCAGGGATAAGCCGCTGCATCCCCATGTTGGATGGCCGGTTTCCTCGCCCTCCCAGGGCAAGGATGAAAGGTGAGGCGAATCATACCACCGGCGCCCACCTTTCACCATATTATCCAAGAGTGGAAGGAACCCTCCTTGCCGATACACTCATCATAGGCCTCCGGGCTCCCTTACGGCCTGGCCTCGTGCCCGCACGAGGCATCGCGCTATGGTCCGGCGACGGGCAAATCGAGGCCGGATGTTGAGGGGGAGAGGAGCGTGAGGTAGACGTTTTGGAGGAAAAAGTGCGAAAACCGGACGGCATAACCTCGATGGAGCGGCAGGAGGTCGCGCGCCCGCCCGTCGGAAGTCTCCTTGAGGGAGATTCAGCGGCGGCCGTGGAGAAAGAGAAAGCAGAGGGTAAAGGGAAAGCCTTCCCTTTCCCCGGCGGGAGCTATTACCTCTCCCTGCTGCGCCACGCCCCCGATATGGTCTGCGTGCTGGGGGGTGATCTCAGGATAAGCTGGGTGAGCCCCTCCCTCGAACGCATAACCGGCTACAGGGATGGGGAGCTCCTCTCGCGTGGTATCCTTCACTACGTCCATCCCGAGGACCGCGAGAAGGCCATGCAGGCCATCTACTACTGCGCCACCCACTTCGGCGCGCCCTACTCCCTGGAAGTCCGTTTCCGCCACCGCGACGGCCGCTACCGCCACCACGAGGCCACGGTCACCAACCTGCTGCAGGACCCGGTAATGCAAGGGGTAGTCATCAATTCACGGGACATCACCGAGAGAGTGGAGCTGGAGAAGAGGCTCGAGGAGCACCGGAGAGACCTTGAGCGCCTGGTGGAGAAGCGAACCCGGGAGTTGGAGGAGGCCAACCGCCTCCTCGAGAAAGAGACGGAGGGGCACGTCGAGCTGGAGAGGGAGCTGTGCCGGCGGGAGCAGCACTACCGCACGCTGATCGAGAGCGCCCACGACGTCATCGCCGTCCTGCGGCCGGACGGGGAGGCGATTTACTTGGCCCCCTCGGTCAAGGGCAACCTGGGGTACGAACCCGAGGAGCTGTCGGGAAGGGGTTACCTGTCATACGTCCACCCCGACGACCTCCCCGCGGCGGCACGGCGGGTGAAGGACTTCCTGGACGGGGGAGAGGAGACGTGCCTTCTCCGCTTCCGCCTGCGGCGCAAGGACGGCTCCTGGCGCGTGATCGAGGCCGTGGGCCGCAACCTGGTGGACGACCCCCTGGTGCAGGGGATAGTGTTCAACGCCAGGGACGTGACCGAGAGGGAGGAGGCGGAGGAGGCCCTGCGCGAGAGCGAGGAGAAGTTCCGCGTCCTCTCCGAGCAGTCCATGCTGGGAATAGTCATCATACAGGACAACAGGTTCGTGTACATGAACAGGGCGGCGGCGGACATCTACGGGTTTCCCCTCGGCGGCTACCGGGACGCTGACGTGGCAGGGCTGATAAGTGCCGTCGTCCATCCCGAGGACCGGGACCTGATATTCGACCAGCTGCGCCGCAAGCAGAGGGGCGAGGGGGGACAGGTGGCCAACTACACCTTCCGCCTCTTGACGCGTGCGGGGGAGACGAGATGGGTGGAAATCTATTCCAAGACCATATACTACGGGGGCAGGCCCGCGGACATGGCTGTCGTCATGGACGTCACCGAGCGCAAGCTGGCCGAGGAGGCTCTGCTGGATAAGGAGGAGTACTTCCGCTCCCTCGTCGAGGGATCCCTGGACGTCGTCCTCATCGTGGACGAGAACAACCTCGTGAGATACATCACCCCCTCCGCGGAGGACCTTTTCGGCTACCGGCCGGAGGAGCTGCTGGGCAAGTTGGGCATGAGCTTCATCCCAGACGACGAGCTGATCCGCGCCGGTGCCGAGTTCAGCAAGGTGCTGCAGAGCCCCGGGGCTTTGTCCCAGGGGGAGTTCCGCGCCCGCCACAAGGACGGTTCCTGGAGGATAGTGCAGGCCAGGGCACGCAACATGTTCGACCACCCCCTGGTGCGCGGCATCATGGTCAACATACGGGACATCACGGAGGACAAGGAGATAGAGCGGCGCCTGGGGGGCATCAACCGCCTCTTCCTGGGCCTGGGCGCCGACATCATCGCCAACATGGAGGCCATCGTACAGGGCTGCCGGAACATCCTGGGAGCCCCCTTCGCCGCCTACTGCCGCCTGGAGACGGGCAGGTTCTCCGTGCTCTCCACCGACCCCGGGGAGGAGGGGTTCCTGGTGACCGGGGAAGACCGGGACTACCTCGCCCTGGGGGTCATCAAGGAGGGGAGCGAGGAGCCGCTGGCGCTGGAGGACCTGCGCGCCGACCCCCGCGGGGAGAAAGACCCCCTGGCGGAAAAGCACGGTATGTCCTCCTTCCTGGGCTACCCGGTGCGGCTGAAGGGGAGGACGTTGGGGTGCCTCTGCCTCTACTATCCGGTCGCGAGGAGATTCAAGCACTACGAGGTGGAGACCGCGGGGGTGCTGGCGCGCGCCCTGGCCGGGGAGGAGGAGCGGCTGGCCAGCGAGCAGAACCTCAAGGACTTCGTTGACGTGGCGGCGCACGAGCTGCGCCATCCCGTGACCGTCATGAAGGGCTACGCCCTCACCCTGCGGGATTACGGGGAACGGTTGGACGAGAGCACCAGGAGGGAGTACCTGGAGGTCATCAGCAAGGGCGCGGACCGCCTGGATTCCCTCATCCGGGAGCTGCTGGACGCCTCCCGCATCGAGCGGGGCCGCTTCGAGGTGAAGCGGGCGGAGCAGCGGCTGGAGCCCCTGCTGGAGCGCGCCGTGCAGGAGGTGAGGGGAAAGGGCGTGGCCCACACTTTGCGCCTGGCGGTGAAGGGGGAGCTCACCCCCCGCGAGGTGGACGCGGACAAGCTGGTGCAGGTGCTGGTGATCCTCATGGACAACGCGGTGGCTCACTCCCCCTCGCACTTCCCGGTGGAGGTGGAGGCGGAGGAGCGGGACGGGGAGACGCTCGTCTCCGTGCTCGACCGGGGGGTGGGAGTCCCCGAGTCCGAGCGGGAGCTCATCTTCGAGCGCTTCTACCAGGTGGAGGACGCCCACCACTCCGCGAAAGGCATGGGCCTGGGGTTGTACATAGCGCGGGAGATCGTGGAGGCCCACGGGGGGCGCATCTGGCACGAGCCGCGCCTGGGAGGGGGCTCCGCCTTCCGCTTCACCCTGCGCTGAGCACCCCGGCGCATTGGCGCGGTCCGCACCCTGGTATGGGTTCACAGCGCCCCCTCGCTCCCGAAGCCGCGCGGCGGGCCTGCCATGGAGAGCACACGTGGACGGCCGTCCGCCCCCTCGCGCATGAAACCCCATCCTGAGGAGGAAGGCGCCGGCTCGCCGGGAGCGGGACGCAGCGGCGGCTGAAAGTGAGAGCATACGTGGATAGGGGTATTAACCGGCGCGGCAGCCCCTCTCCCGGTCGGGATCATAGCCAGAGGCCGCTCCACGCAACCTGGCAAGATGCGTGCGGCATGCGGCTGCTCGCGTAGCCCGGAGCCACTCTCCCCTGGCCCACGGAATCGCGAACGCTGGCCCTTCACCGCTTGGCCTGACTTCCCAGCGACTTGCCGTCCCCGCGATCCGTTGTATAATTAAGACCCGCCCTGAACCCCAGTAGAATCTATCACAAATAATATAACATATATATCTTGACAAACTCGCCTTCACTTATTAATATAGGTGCGCTCGCTGCCTTGCTGCGGGCCGAAAGCGAGGAATAGGGCAAAGACGGCTGGCTGAGGCTCAAGGAACGGGTATATGGGCGGAGAGATCATCGCGGAGAGGTTCGCCCTCCTCAAGACGAGGGGCAGCAACGGGCTGGCCTTCACCCACATCGTGGAGGACACCCTCGATGGCCGCCGCCTGGTGGTGAAGGTCAGCGACGGGATGGGGGCCCTCGGGCTGGAATACCTGAAGGCGAGCAACCTTCTCGCGGAGACGGGGGTGGAAGGGGTGCTCCTCCCCATGGAAGGAGGTTTCCTGGAGGAGGGCGGGTGCTACCTGGCCTTCCCCGAGTTGGGCGAACCTTCGCTGGAGCATTACCTGCGCATGAGGCCGCTGCTCACCTGCGAGGAGGGCCTCTTCGTGCTCGAAGAGGTGCTGCGCGCCCTGGAGGGGTTGCACGGCGCGGGCTTCCTTCACCTCTTCCTGGAGCCGCGTAACATCTTCTACTTGCCGCGGCGGAGCGTGACCCTCAAGGACCCCGCGCTGAGGCCGCAGTTCTTCCATTCCCTCCTGGAGATGGTCAGCGCCCCCGACTTCTCCTACCTGCAGCCCTCGCTCATGGACGGCGGTTTGCCTGGCGTGGAAGCCGACGTCTACGCCGTGGGGAGGCTGGCGGAACGTCTGCGCGAGGCGGCGAGCGACGCCGGGGAATCGCCGCTTGCGGCGGTGCTGGGGTGGCTGGCGGAGCGCTGCAGGGGGGAGCCGGGGAAAGGGGCCGGGAAAGACGGGCCCACGGCCGGCGAGATCCTGGGGGAGCTGAGGCGGGCGCGCGCGCAGGCGGCGGAACAGGCTGTTGCCGCGCCTGCGGGATACGCCGGGAGCCCGCACTGGCAAGAAAAGCGGCGGTGGCTCGGGCGGGAAGGACGGCGCGGAGCGGCTCGCCGCGCGAAAAGAAGACTCATACGCCCGGGCATGGTCGTGGTCCTGGCCTGGAGCGCCCTCTTTGTTCTGGCGGTGGGCCTGGGTGCGGCCCTTGCCATGCGAAGCTGGGAGGGGCCGCTTTCCGTGGCGGGCGCGAGAAGCGGTTCCGAGGCCGGTAGCGCGGCGAGCCGGGCCGTGCTCTGCGAGGCGGCCAGGAGAGGCGCCGATGCGGAGGACCGCCCGGCCGCGGGGGCAGGGGATGAGGCGGGGGACGAGGCGGGACGCGACGCCGCCGCGGAGGGTGGTTCCGGGTGTTCCGCCGCCTTGAACGGGGCGGAAGGAGCGCCGCAAGTGGGAACAGAGGCGGGGAACGGCGGCACGGGCGCCGCTTCCCCCGGCAAATCAGGCGTGCCCGGCACTTCCCCGCCGGTGGCCTCCTTCACCATCAGCCCCGCCGAGGGGGAATCGCCCCTGCGCGTCTTCCTCGACGCCTCGGCCAGCTACGATCCCGACGGGAGCATCGTGTCCTACGAATGGAGCTGCGGGCGCACGGGGAAGGCCCTCTTCCACGTCTTCGAGAGCAGCGTCATCCCGGCGAGGGTCGCCGTTACTTTGACCGTGACCGACGACAGCGGCCGCACCGCAAGCGTCACCCGCAGCGTGACGCTCTACTGAGGGGACGTGGCGGGGACGGAAAGCGGCCGGGGAAGAGAGTCTATATGGTAAATAATGGTAAGTTATGAATGCGGATGGGAGGAATACCGGGAGAGGAGACGGGAAGGGGAGCGGCGGTGATAGGGAGGCAAGAGGCTGAGGTGCGCGTGAGCCCGCCAGCGGAAGGCAGGAGAGGCGCGGGAACGGCGGGAAGGCGAGGGATGCCGGACGGCGAGAGTGGGGGAGCGTGATCCACTGGGATAACTTGGCAATTAGGGACGCGAGTCCGTCTTAGAGGTATGGGAGGCAAGGGAGATCAGATGAAGGAGGCGGGAGATGAAGGTCGTGATGGTGAAGCCGGGAAGGGTGCTCGTGGCGGGGGCCGCGGCAGCGCTGTTGGTGGCGGGGGCGGTCCTGGGCTCCGTAGCCCTTGTGGGCGCCCTGCGGGGCGAGAGGGCCGAGGCCTACGGGAAGAACAGCGTGGGCTCGCTGGCCTGGTTCTTCGCCGAGGGCTATACAGGCCCCGGCTTCGAGGAATGGATATGCATCTTCAACCCCCCGGCGGAGGTGGGCGGAAGCGGAAGGGTGGCCATGGTAAGGCTGGGATATTTTGGACCAACGGGATTTATAGGCCATGATTATATACAGCTTGAGCCAGGTCAGCGGGCATCCGTAAACGTTAACCAGCAGCTTAAGCAGAATTACAATTATGAGGGCGACGTGTCCGTGGCCGTCCTCAGCTGGGAGAACAACGCCCCCGTCATTTGCGAGCGGGCCATGTATTTCAACTACCGCGGCCAGATCACGGGGGGCAGCCAGGTCCCGGGCTACCAGGAGGCGGAAGTCTCCGCTCCCCCCTACTGAGAGGGGGGTGAGCGGCATGGGAGCGAGGGCCTGGGGGACGGCCGCCGCCATCCTTATCCTTCCCCTGCTGGCGCTCTCCCTGTCCCCCCCGCAGGGGGCGGGGGGCTACCCGGGGCCCGGCACCGGCTACGGGGGGTGGACGGCGGAGGCGGCGGCGGACCTGGCCAACCCCCGCCACGTGCAGATCGCCGCCGGGGGCGGGAGGCTTTACATGGTGGCGGACGACGGCGCGGACACCTGGTTCTACCGCGCCGCGGACCCGGTCGCCTTGAACTGGACGAGGGTGCGGCAGATGGACTACAACCCCGCCTGGACGGCGCGCGACGCCTACCTGGACGCCCGTGGCGACGACGTGGTGGTCTCATGGAAGGAGTTCGCCAACGGCAGGTGGGCGCTCTTCCTCGCCTCCTCGCGCGACGGCGGGCTCAACTGGCGTTACTGGTGGGATTCCCAGGCGGGCTGGGACAACTACGAGGCCCACGTGTGCATCCACGGCAGCTACGTGCACCTGGCCTACGTCTCCAACTACCCGGGGAGGAACGAGGTCTATTACCGCCGCTTCAACCTGGAGCTCAACGCCTCCACCCTCTCCTGCGTCTCCGACGCGGGGGACGGGGTGGCGGCGGAGCAGCCGTGCGTGGAGGCCTGCGGGGACAACAACGCCAGCGTCTATTACGTGCGCCGCTCCGGCCCCCCCAACCCCGCCTGGCAGGCGTGGACGGACGACGGGGGGAGCCACTGGTACCCCAACGAGATCATCTCCACCCAGGGCTGGGGGGACTGCTCCCGCCCCGAGGTCACCGCCTGGTGGGACGGGGCGGAGCGGAGGGTGATGGTGGCCGCCTCCGTGAAGGACGTGCGCACCGGCGGGGACTGCGTCTATTACTCCCGTTACCACAGCGGTATCTGGGAGAAGAACAAGCTCCTCGCGGCCAACTCCTCCTGGACCTCCTACCCCCAGCTCTGCTCCCGGGGCGCCCAGGTCTTCGCCGTCTACCGCCAGTCGGGGGGCAGCCTGGGCCACGAGGGGGTGGGGAAAATCAACATCCACACTGGAGAGCAAGCCGCATGGTATCCCGTGGACGACCTCTTCTACCAGAACATGCCCTACGACAACCCGGGGTGTATGGACTGCTGCAGCGACGGGGAGCGCTTCTACGCCGCCGCGGCGGGCACGGGTCCCTGCGCGGTCATATTGACCAAGCGCGAGGACACTCGCGACCCCTCGGTGTCCGTGGAGAACCCCGGCTACTACCACCGCGCCGACTTCCCGGTGCGGGCCAGCGCGGCGGACGACTTCGACCGCACGGGAGACTGGCTGCTCTCGCCGGCCTCGGAGCATTACGACCGGGGCATCCTGCACGCCGACTTCCGCTACCGCCCTGCCAACTCCCCGTCATGGTGCGAGTGGCCGGGAGGGGGGAGGGACGGCGACGCCCCCTGGGAGAGGACGTTCTCGGGCGGCTCCATCGCCGAGGGCTTCTACGACTTCCGGGTCACGGTCACCGACACCGCGCAGCGCGTCTCGGAGAGCATCCTTTCGGGAGTGTGCGTGGACCGCACCCCTCCCGCGGCGGCCCTGGAGATACCGCCGCCGGACGGGAAGGACGGGTGGTACGTGGACCCGGCCAACGCGCAGGCGCGGATAGGCGGCAGCGACGCCCTCTCCGGCGTGGCGCGCGCCTTTTACCGCTACGATGAGCAGCCGGCTTGGACGGCGTACTCGAATCCCCTGGCCTTGCCGGAAGGGGAGCACGTCGTCCACTATTACGTGGAGGACCGCGCGGGCAACGTGTCCTCCGTCGAGTCCTTCCCCTACCGGGCCGACTTCACCGACCCCACGGGCTCCATCGCCGTACCATACCCTGGAAGTTATTTCCAGAACACCATGCAGGCCGAGGTTTCCTGCGCCGACACGGGATCCGGGGTGGCGGCGGTTACCTGGCTGGTGGACGGCTCCGAGCGGTCGGTGACGGCAGCCGGTGAGGCGGAGCTCGACCTCTCCGGGCTGTTGGACGGCCAGCACGTGCTGGAGGCGGTGGTGGAGGACGCCTCGGGACGCTCCTGCCGCACCGCGCCGGTCCTCTTTTACAAGGACGTCACGCCGCCCGCGGCCCGCATCGTCGAGCCAGCGGGCATCGACTGGGTGGGGGGCATGGTGGCGGTGCGCGCCGAGCTGCGCGACAACCTGGCGGAGGGTGGCGCGGCTTTCTTCGCCGACGGCAGGCCAATAGGGGAATGCTGCTCGCCGCCCTGGGCGGTCTCCTGGGACACCTCCACGGTGAAAAACGGGCTCCATACCCTGCGGGTGGAGGCCTGGGACGCGGCGGGCAACCGCTCCCCGGCGGGCGCCTCCGCGGAGGCCCTCGTCTTCGTGGGCAACAACATCAGCCAGACCAACCACTTCGCCGAGGGATGCACCCGCGCCGGTTTCGACACCTGGCTGTGCCTGCAGAACCCCGGCGACCAGGCGGCGGCGGTGACCGTCAACTACTACCTGGGGGAGGGACAGGGGGCCGCCTCCGCGCGCACCTATTACGTGCCCGCCTATTCCCGCTCCACCATCTACGTCAACGGCGAGGTGGGCGCGGGGAGGGACGTCTCCATCCAGGTGACCTCCAACCGGCCCATCGTCTCCGAGCGCCCCGTCTACTTCTCCTACCGGGGTTCCGGCGGACGGGAGCTGCGGGGAGGGCACACCGGGCAGGGGGCCCATTTCCCGCGCCGGGAGTGGTACTTCGCCGAGGGCTGCACCCGCCCCGGCTTCGACACCTGGCTGTGCCTGCAGAACCCGGGGGAGAGAGAGGCCGTGGTACGCGTGGAGTACATGATGGAGGGCGGGGCCTACCGGGAGCGCACCTACCGCGTGGGGCCCTGGAGCCGCGACACCGTCTGCGTCAACCGCGAGGTGGGCGCGGGGCACGACGTCTCCATGCGGGTGACCTCCGACGTCCCCGTGGTGGCGGAGCGGCCGGTCTACTTCCTCTACCAGGGGATGTGGGACGGGGGGCACAACGTCATGGGGGCGGTGCGGCCGGAGAGGGAATGGTACCTGGCGGAGGGCTGCACGCGCACGGGCTTCAACCAGTGGATCTGCCTCATGAACCCCGGCGAGGAGCCGACCACCGCCTCCCTGGTCTACATCATGGAGGACGGGGGCCGCATCGAGCGCCGCTACCCGCTGGCGCCGCACTCCCGCTTCACGGTGAACGTCAACAACGACGTGGCGCGGCAGCATGACGTCTCCACCGTCGTCACCTCGCAGGCGCCCATCGTGGTGGAGCGGCCCATGTACTTCCTCTACCGCTCGGCCATCGACGAGGGCTCAAACACCATGGGGGTGAACAAGCCGGGGTCCTCATGGTACCTGGCCGAGGGCTGCACCAGGGACGGCTTCGAGGAGTGGATCTGCCTCATGAACCCCGGCGAGGAGCCGGCGCAGGCGGAGCTGCGTTTCATGCTCGAGGACGGCTTCCTGCGGCGGCACGCGGTGGCCGTCCCGGCGAAGACGAGGGTCTCCGTGAGGGTCAACGACGTGGTGGGCCCCGGGCACGACGTCTCCTGCGAGGTGATGAGCGACCGCCCGGTGGTGGTGGAGCGGCCCATCTACGCCATCTACCGCGGCTCCTGCCCCGCGGGGGACACCCTGAGCGGTTACACCTTCAACCCCTGACGGCATACCGGCCCCACGTTTGGGGATGGGGGAGGGAAAGCCCTCCCCCACAAGGCCCGGCCCTTGGCGGCGCCGCGTGTCCGATGCGGCGACCGGGTCCGGGTCCCGCGGCCCAGCGGGGGGTTCGCGAGGGAGGCGCTGCGCCGATGACGCCGTCTTTGTAGTCCATGGCGGCGTGGTGCCGTCCGGGGCGAGGTTCTCCCCCGCCTTGCGCCTGCGCGTGGCGGATGGGGGGCGGCGGCGCATGGGGAACGCCGGCGGAGCGCGGGAGGGAACAGCGGGTGCGCGGGGCGGGAGAATGCGCGCCTGCCGCCGCGGTCCCGCGCCCCGAAGACCCGCGGGGTTCAACGCCGCGGGGTTAAGGGTGATGTGACGGGAGAGCCAGGCGTGCGAGCGGGGCTGCGGAAGCCCGCGACATGTGGAGGCGACTTTTAGAGTTGTAGAATAATGGATATCTGGCGGGTGTGTTTCCGCCGAGGCCGAAGGGTGATGATAAGGGAGGGGCGGCATGCGCGTGGCCCTGGTTAATCCCAACCGCTACCTCGAGCCCCCGGTGATTCCGCTGGGCATCGAGCACCTGGCGCATTACCTCGAACGCGAGGGGCACGAGGTGAGGGTGGTCGACCTGGCCTTCACCGGTGACCCGAGGGCGGTCCTGGCGGCGGAGCTGTCCTCCTGCGGACCCCACCTGGTGGGCTTCTCCCTGCGCAACCTGGACACCAGCCTTTTTCACGACGACCAGTTCTTCCTGGACGAGGCCGCTGAGCTGGTTTCCCTCGCCAGGGAGGCCTGCGGGGCCCCGGTGGTGGTGGGGGGCACGGCCCTCTTGGCGGGTCCGCGGGAGGTGGCGGAATACGTGGGCGCCGACTGCGCCGTCTTCGGGCCCGGCGAGCGGGCGCTGCCCGCCCTGCTGCGCTACCTGCGGGAGGGCGCACGCCTGCCGCGCCTGGTGGACGGCTGGGAACATTCCTTCGACCGGGGCGAGGTCCCGGCACGGGGCCGCTTCGTGGACTACGCGCCCTACCTCGCGGAGAGGGGGCTGGCAGGATTTGCCACCCAGACGGGATGCCTGGGGACCTGTGATTTCTGCCTGGAGGCCGGCCTGCCCTGGAGGACGCGTGAGTCCCGGGCGGTGGCGGGCGAGCTCTCCTCCCTGCGCGAGACGGGCTGCCGCGAGCTGCACCTCTGCGACTGCGAGTTCAACCAGGACCTGGACACCTGCAAGGAGCTGCTGCAGGCGGTGATCGCGGAGGGCCTGGGCCTCTCCTGGTCGCTTTACATGAAGCCCCTCCCCCACGACGAGGGGCTCTTCCGGCTGCTGGCGGAGAGCGGGGCCTCCTCCATAACCCTCTCCGTGGACTCGCGCTCCCTGCTCTCCGGGTGCTACGGCCTCCTGGACGTGCAGAGCTGCATCGAGCTTGCCCGGAGGCAGGGGATCAGGGTGGCGGTCGACCTGCTGCTGGGGTTCCCGGGGGAGAGGGACGCTGAGCTGAGGGACCTCATCGATTTCTTCCGCGGGGAGCGCCCGGACACGGTGGGGGTCAACGCCTGGATCAGGATCTACAAATACACCGCCCTGGGGAGGAGCGTGCGCCGGGAACCTCCCCGCGTGGGTAACATCACGGGGAACGACCCCGACTTCATCCGCCCCGTCTATTACCACTGGCTCACCGTCGAGGATCTCCGGGAGATGATCGGGGACGACCCCCTCTTCCGCATCGAGGGCCTGGAGCGCCGCAGCAACTACGAGCGCCTCCGCGAAGGTCACCCCGGGCCGTCCGCATGAGGGTCTCGCTCCCGTGATCGGCTGCGGGAGGAAGACAGTACCGGCCGCGGGAGATTGCCGCCGACCGCTGGTAGAGGCCTTCACGCTTACGGCGCGTCGATCACCCGGTAAGCAAGGTGCGCGCGGATGGTTTCAAGCCGCCGTCTCTTATAAATTAATTTAATATGATATATTAATAAAGCTAATATATCGCTTCCTGGGGGGCACGGGACTGGGTCCCCCGCGGGCTGCAAACCCGTTGGCCGGCCTTAAAAAAGCCGGGGTGGGTTCGATTCCCACTGCCCCCCTCCAACGGCACCGCGGAACGTCGCCCTGAAGCGCTCCCGTCACCATCAGACGCCCAGGTTGGCCAGGGCTTGCCGGGCTAGTTCGTAGCCGGGGTCGAGCTCCAGGGCCTTGCGGTAATCGGCGATGGCCGCTTCCCGGTTCCCCAAGGCCTGGTGAATGAGTCCGCGGTTGTAATAGGGCATGGAAAAGAAGGGTTCCAGCGCTATGGCCTTGTTGCTGTCGGCCATGGCCGCCTCGTAGTTCTGCAGCTGGTAATAGCAGACCCCCCGATTGTTGTAAGCCCAGGCATTCTCCGGGTCCAGCTCGATGGCCTTGCTCAGCTCGGCCAGGGCTTTATCACATTGTCCCATTTTAATAAACGCCCAACCCCGGCCGACGTAAGCATTAGAATTCTCCGCATCCAGCTCCAGGGCCTTGTCGTAATCGGCCAGCGCCGCCTGGTATTCCTCGGGCCGCGCGTACGCCTCCCCTATCCCCACGTGCGCATTGCCCCGGCCCACATAGGCTGCCGCAAACTCCGGGTCCAGCGCGATGGCCCTGTCGTAATCGGCCAGCGCCGCCTGGTACTCCTCGGGACGCTTGTGTGCATTCCCCATCTTCACGCGCGCATTGCCCCTGCCGTTGTAGGCATACTTGAATTCCGGGTCCAGCGAGATGGCCCTGTCGTAATCGGCCAGCGCCGCCTGGTAGTTGTTTATAGCCAGGTACACGTCGCCCCTGCCGTTGTATGAACGCTTGTAATCCGGATTCACCTTGATGGAGCTGTTGTAATCGTCCAGCGCAAGCTGATATTTTTTCTGCTCGTAATAGGCGTAAGCGCGGTTGTTGTAAGCCCGGAAGTTTTCCGGGTCCAGCTCGATGGCCCGGTCGTAATCCGCGAAGGCCCTCTCGTAGTCCTTCAGGTAGCGGTAGCTGTTTCCCCGCGCCCTGTAGGCTTCGCTGTAAGCGGGGTCCAGCTCGATGGCCTTGTCGGCGTCGGCCAGGGCTTCCTCGTATTCCCCGAGCCCGTTGCGGGCCCTCGCCCGGTTGCAATAGGTGGGCGCGTAGGTGGGGTCGGCCGCCATGGCCTGGTCCGCCCTATCCAGGGCTTCCGCGTACCTTTCCTCCTCCACCAGGTCTCCCGCCTCTCGGGCCAGCTGCTCCGCCCGGGCGCGGTCGTAACCCGGGGAGGAGAGGGTGACGGCGAGTATCACTGCCACGGCGGCAACGAGGAGAAAGGCGATACTCCCGAGGAACAGGGGATGCTTCCACCATGGCCTCGCCGGTCGGAGCACGGGAATCGCGGCCGCGGGGAAGCCCCCCGCCTCCTGTTGGGGAGTCTCCGGTTGAGGGGCCGACGTGGGGATCCCCGCCGGCTGGGGCGCTGCCGGCGTAGGCGCTACCCGCTCCGGGGCCGCCTGTTTCGGGGCCGCCCGCACGGAACCCTCCGCAGCCTTGACGCCGGGCGCGGCCCCGCCCGGGACGGGAGGCGGTACCTCCCTGCCGCAGTACTTGCAGAAACGGGTTCCCTCCGGAAGCTCTTTCCCGCACCTGGTGCAGAACACCCGCCGCTACCTCCCTCCCTCAATGCAAAGGTGCGACGATTCCCTTATTGGTTCGGCCGCTGAGGGGATTTGCTGGAGTGGGGTCAAACCGCGTCCATGTCTGGAGACATATCCTGTGGTCAAACTGCGTTCATGTCCGGGGCCTGGCCCCCGGCCATGTCATATGACATCGCTGGGGCTTGACCCGCCACGGCCATACAAAAGCTTGTCTCATGTAAACTTTGGGGTTTATAATCTAATCTGCAATGCAAATCATGGGGGACGAAGACGAAGGGGGATTGATGAGATCGCGCCGCGGGCGAACGGGGCGCGCACCGATGGGCATAGCGGGTGCCGTTTTCCTGATCTCGCTCTCCATAATCGCTCTCCTGGCCGTCAGCCCCGTTACGGCTGACATGCCCTGGCCTCCCCATGCCCAGGGACAGGATCCCGGCCGCTTCGAGAGCTACTGCCGCTTCGAGAGCTCCCCCAACGACCTGCCTCCCTCCGACCCTGCCTACTGGAAGTACTCCGGCGCTGGCAGCGGTTCCGCCTACCACGCCTCCCTGGAACAGGCGGACCCGGAGCTCTTCCGCCGCGAGCTCGCGGGAGTGACGGGGGACGCGACGGAGGAGGCCTGGAGGATCACCACCGGCAGGCCCGACGCGGTAATCGCCGTGCTAGACGCGGGCGTCAGGTGGCATGACCCCGGGGTGATGCGGGACCTGGTCCGTAAGATATACCTCAATCCCGGCGAGGTCCCGCCGCCCGTGGGGGCGGAGAGCTGGGACCGCAACGGTGACGGCATCTTCAACATCGACGACTTAACCGGGGACGCCCGCGCGGCGGACCGTAACGGCAACGGCATGCTGGACCCCCAGGACCTCATACGCACCTTTTCCGACGGTGAGGACGACGACGCCAACGGCTACGTGGACGACATCGCGGGATGGGATTTCCTGGAAGACGACAACGACCCCTGGGACGAGAGCGACGTGGGCTCCGGTGACCGCGCCTGCGCGTGGTCGGGGGCGGAGGCGAACAACGGCTCCGGAGCGCCCGGCACCTGCCCCAACGCCATGCTCCTGGCGGTGCGCGTGGGGTACGCGTCCCCGGTGGACGCCAACCGCTTCGCCCAGGGCGTGGTCTTCGCGGTGGACTCCGGGGCCTGGGTCATCCAGGCGGGGATGCAGGGCGACGGCGCCAACTCCCTCTCGCAGGCGGCCGTGGATTACGCCTATGCCCGGGGCGTGCCGGTGATCCTGCCGGCCGCCGGCGCCTCGACAGGCGGGGGCGGCCTCCCCGCCTACGAGCGCGCGGTGCAGGCGAACGCGGTGACCCCCTACCTGGTGAGCGATAACGGCCTCCTCGCGCAGTACCCGCCCTCCTACCTTTATCTCCAGGATGTGGACGAAGGCGGCGCGCAGACCACCCTGGCCGCGCCGGCAGATGCGGACCGCGCGGAGGCGGTGGCCAGGCTGGCGGGGATCGCCGCCCTGGTCGCCTCCGCGGCCGAGGACCGGGTGGGGTGCGGGCTGATGTGGGACTACCCGGGGTTGGACCGCCCGCTCTCCGCCAATGAGGTGAGGCAGATCCTGGCCATGACCGCCGATGACATAGACTTCTCGGGCGTTTCGGGGGAGGCAAGCCTGGGAGCCGTCGACCTCCTTGCCGGACCGTCGCAGAGGTTCTCCACCACGCCGGGATGGGATCCCTATTCCGGGTACGGGCGCGTCAACGCGCTGCGGGCGGTGCAGGCGGTGGTGGCGGGCATGATCCCCCCCGAGGCGGAGATAACCTCGCCGCGCTGGTACGACCTGCGCGACCCCGGCGAGGTTTCGCTGCAGGTAAGCGGCAGGGTAGCCGCGGTGCGCTCCGAGAGCTACCAGTTCACCGTGGAATGGGGGCCGGGCTGGACCCCCGCCTGCGACGAATGGGTTTCCGTGGCCACCGTGGGGCCGCGCAGCGAGCCCACGCAAGGCGTCCTAGCCACCCTGGACCTGGGGGAGGTTTACCGGGCCGTGGAGGAGAGGGCCGCGCAGGCCGGGGACCGCGGGGGCGTCGACCGCAATGCCTTCACGGTGAGGGTGAGGGTGCGGGATAACCACGGCAACTGGGGCGAGGACCGCAAGACGCTGTATGTATTCCACGACGAGGATTCCCTGCCCGGGGCGCCGCTCATGATGGCGGGAGGGGTCAACGCCGCGCCGCGCGCGGCGGACCTGGACGGCGACGGCGCCGAGGAACTCCTCGTGGCGACCGGGGACGGCGCGGTGCACGCCCTGAAGGGCGGCGACCTCACGGAGCTTCCGGGGTGGCCGGTTCGCACCACCCCCCTGCCGCTGCACCTCTCGTCAGCCGGATTTGCATCCGGGGCGCTCCCCGGCGAGGCTTTCGCCGCGGTGTCCGGAGCCCCCGCCGTGGGTGACCTGGACCACGACGGGGATCTGGAGGTGGTGGCCGCCGACGCCTCGGGAAGGATCTTCGCGTGGGACCGCGGGGGGAACCTCCTTGCGGGGTTCCCGCTGCGTTCCCACCCGCTCTTCTCCATCCCCGAGCGGGCGGAGTGGTGGACGGAGGGGTCGCTTCCCGCCGACTGGCACGCCTCCCGCCTGGTCCCCGACACGCTGCACCGCCTCGACCGCGGCAACCGTCTGGAGAGGGGCTTCGTGGGGGGCCCGGTGCTCGCCAACCTGGACGCTTCGGGCGACGGATCCCTGGAAATCCTTGCCACCTGCCTG
>CAKZMC010000195.1 GCA_937128055.1 uncultured Actinomycetes bacterium
CCCTCTCTTTGTGAAAAAAGAATATGAAGTGGCACCTAAGCCTCTGGCCTGATCCGTTCAGCCCGGCGACCCCATATACCACCCACATTGGCTTAAGGCTCGCGGGAAACCCGCGGCATGAAACGGGACCCGGAGATGCATATACCCGCCGGGGGGCTTAAACAGGAGCGGGAGAGGGGGCTTGCTTGAGATGGAAAGACGATCGCCGGCGCGAAGGGGAAGAAAAGACGGCGCTTCGCGGCTATGCGCCGCCGGGGAACGCCGCCTTGACCGCCTCTATGACCTGCCTTGCCAGACTTTCCGCCTCCTCTGCTTCGACGGGATCGTCGTAGAAGCGGGATGGCACCCCGCCGGGAAGGCCGTTGGGATACCTGGTAGGGATATAGTATCCATCAAGTGATTTGGACCTTTTCACGCGGGAGAAAACGGGGTCTACTTTCTCCGCCGCTTCCATCAGCTCCGCCACTGAATGGGTCCTGAAGACGTCGGGCTCCTCCAACTTCAGATAAAGGTAAGCCTTGAGGGCCTTCTCCGCCGCCTGCTGGAAGTGGAAGAGGGCGAGGTAGAACCGTTCCCGCTTGCGCAGGTCTTCGGCGTCGGCGAATTCGTCCAGGGCTTGCAGGAGCCAGCGCCGTGCCTCTTCTTCAGGCATCCTTTTCAAATACCGACCTCCCGTTTTCCATGACCTGCCGCAGAAACGCGTTGGCCTCGACCTCCTCGGCCAGCTCGACGGTATTGAACACCAGGATATCCGAGGCTACGCCCCGGTCGATCTCTGAGTGTATGAGGCGGGACCACTCTCTACCCGAGCGGCCTTCCGGCATTACAACCAGGATATCCAGGTCGCTTCTGGAGTGTACGGTACCATTGGCGAGAGAGCCGAAGACCACTACCTTTACCGCTCCTATACTCTCCAGCTGAGGCAGCATGCTTTCCAGAGAGGACTGCAGCAGTTCCTTCCTCTCGGTCTTCCTGCGCTCGATCTTTTCCAAGTCAAGCTTAGTCATAGCTGACCCCCGTCTCCATTCCCAATATCTAAAATAACACAAGAAAGATACGGAGAGATGTGGGCCAGACCGTGCATGATTGACGTCAACTAGATCTTCCTTTCGGCGACAACTAGAATTCCCGTTTTATCCAGCTCGTTATGCTGGCTTGGACTCCTTTTTCGTATCACCTCCCTCCGCCGATTTCTTCCTGCTCTTGCCGGTGTTGCGCTGCTCCAGCCTG
>CAKZMC010000196.1 GCA_937128055.1 uncultured Actinomycetes bacterium
GCCGGCACGCCGCCCACCACCGCGTAGGGAGGCACGTCCCGGTTCACCAGGCTCAGGGCCCCGATCACCGAGCCCTTGCCCACCGTTACCCCCCGCAGGACGCACACCTTTGCCCCCACCCAGGTGTCTCCCTCGAAGCGTATGACGTCCTTGGTTATGCCCTGGGAGCGTATGGGAATGACCGGGTCCCAGTAATTATGGTCGAAGTCCACCACGTATACCGAATCGGCGAAGAGGCAGTTGGGCCCGATGTATATGCCCGCGTAGCAGTTGATCGTATTGTCGCTGCCGAATATGGTGTGGTCCCCGATGCGGAGCTCGCCCTCGTGACACCTTATCGCGTTGTTCCTGCCGATCCACACCCAGCGCCCTATGCTCATGCGGCCGCCCTTCCTCAACACCACCTCGTAACGCCGGGGCAGGAAGAAGAAGCCGTTCGTCTGCACGCGGGGGTGCAGCACCTTGAAGCGCAGGAAACGGTAGAGGAAGACCCAGTAGCGCGGGATGTACATGCGATTCTCCACGATGAAGCGGAGGTTGCGCGCCAGCCAGCGGAAACCCCGCGGCCTCCCGGCGCCGCCAACCTCCTCACGCCCCCCTTCGGGCGCCGACGATTCCCCTGCCCTTTCGCTATCGGCGTTCATGGCTCACCCTCGCCGCCTCAAGATGGATCGACGTGCCCCGTCCGGCTATTTTTCCAGGCAAAGTATGAGGTTATAAAACCAGTCCCGCGGCAGATACCGGTAGAGCTTCTCGTCCCAGGACCGCACCCGCTTATAGGTGTTGTAGGCGCCCCACCGCCAGCGGTCGCTGATGTTCTCCTCGCTCACGCTGTTCTCAACCGTGCGGAATATCCAGCCTATGAAGCTGGAGAGCAGTTCCTCGCTCTCGAAGCGGGCTTCCCGGAAACCCGCTTCCCGCGCCATTTCGCAAAGCTCCCGGGGGCGGAAGGTGTGGATGTCCACCATGAACTCGAGCTCCTGGAGCTCGTGGTCCTCCGGGCCGTCGCTGGGCCGGTACTGTCTGAATTCCACCCTCTTCTTGGCCAGCCTCCCGCCCAGGCGCGCGTACCACCTAATACCGAAGTTGGCCAGGCCCTTGGCCACCCTGGCCAGGCGGTGCCCGGCCACCGTGGGCTCGCCCGCCACCACGCAACGGCCCCCCGGTTTGAGGACCCTGTGTATCTCCCGCAGGGAGGCGCGCAGGTCGGGAAGGTGGTGGAGCACGGCGTGCCCTATGACCAGGTCGAAGGACTCGTCGTCGTAGGGCAGCTGTTCCGCGTCCGCTTGCTGCAGGTGCACCTTTATCCCCAGGCGCGCGGCGTTGTCCTGGCAAACGTCCAGCATCCCCTGGGAGATGTCGCACCCCCAAGCCTCCTCCAGAACCCCCGCCAGTCCCAGGTTGAGCATGGCGTAGCCGGTGCCGCAGCCGATCTCCATCACCTTCACGCCGCGCGGGAAAGGCCCACCCAACCCCAGCTCGAACTTGAAGAGGACGAAGCCGGCCATGTCGTCGTCGAAGCGTATGGCCCACTTGTGATCGTACTCGCGGCTGGTCTCGTCGTGAAACGCGATGTTGGCTTCCTTTACGTCCATAGGAATGATTATATGGATGGCAACCTGGGAGAACAACCACCGGGCGATTCTCAATACCTTGTTATAGAATGGATTGAGACCGTGGCTCGCCTGATGGAGCGAGCAAGAAAGGTCAAGCGAGAAAGGTGTGTGTTTTGACGGGAGAGAGCGCGAGGGAACGCCGCTATCTGAAGCGCTGGTGGGCGCCCGGGGACGTCATCCTGGTCCTGGCCGTGGTGGCCCTCAGCGCCTTCCTCATCCTGCAGGGCATCGCGGGCGCGGGCGGGAGCGGCCTCGAAGCCCGCGTGACCGCCAACGGGAAGGAGGTGGCGCGCTTCTCGCTGCAGGAAGGCGAGCGTACCCTGAGCGTGCAGGGCTTCCAGGGAGAGAGCCTCATCGAGGTGAAGGAGGGGCGCGTGCGCATGGTGGACTCAGCCTGCCCGGACAAGCTCTGCGTGCGCACCGGCTGGATATCCCGTCCCGGCGAAAGCGCCGTCTGCCTCCCCAACCGCGTGGTCATCGAGGTATTGGGCGGAGAAGGAGGGCCGGATGTGGTCAACCGTTGATCGCCTGGCCCCCGCCCCCATACCCCCCAGCGACCGCCACGCCTACCTGGTCAGCAGACTGGGCCTGTTGGTCACGCTGGGCCTGGTCCTGCAGATACTGGAGGGGATGCTCCCCCCCGTCCTGCCCCTGCCCGGCGCCAAGCTGGGGCTGGCCAACCTGGCCACCATCGTTGCCCTGGTGAGCCTGGGCCCCTGGGAAGCCCTGGCGGTGAACATCCTCCGCTGCCTGCTGGGCGGGCTGCTGCGGGGAAGCTTCGTCGGCCTGACCATCAGCCTCGCCGCCGGCACCGCCGCCACCCTGGTGATGATAGCCCTCTACCTTGCGAGGCCCCCGGCGTTGTCCCTCACGGGGGTGAGCATCGCCGGCGCGGTGTCCCACAACGCCGCCCAGCTGGGAGTGGCCATGTGGCTGGTCGGCTTCCCGGGGCTGTACCGTTACCTCCCCTATCTCTTGCTCCTCGCCGTCCCCACCGGCTTCTTCATAGGCGTCATCGCACGCCGGCTGCTCCTCGCGCTGCGCGCTGGTCCCCCGGGGGGCAAGGAATATCCCCCGCCCATCATATGGAAGGATACACCAGAAGGCGCGCAACCCGCGGGGGAGCGCGCGCACGCCGCTGCCGGTAAGGAGGGCGCGAGGCATTCCGAGGGCGGGCGCGCGGGTCAGGAGGCGGGGGAGCTTCCGCTCCGCCATCGCGGAGAGGCGCTGCTTCTCGACGAGGTCTCCCTCCTTTACCCCGGGCGGGAGCATTCCCCGGCCTTGCAAGGGATAAGCCTCGCCGTAAGAGAAGGTGAATTCGTGGCGCTCGCCGGCCTGAACGGGTCGGGAAAGTCCACCCTCTGCCGCCTCATCAACGGCCTCCTGCTCCCCACGGAGGGAAGGGTTTTCGTGCACGGCTTGGACACCTCCGCCCCCGGCGAGCTCGCCCGCATCCGCGCCTGGGTGGGCTTGATCATGCAGGACCCCGACCACCAGATCGTGGCCTCCACGGTGGAGGACGACGTGGCCTTCGGGCCGGAGAACCTGGGCCTACCCCGGGAGGAGATAGCGGCACGGGTGGAGGAGGCCCTGCTTCTGGCGGGCCTCACCGGCCTGCGCCGGCGCCAGGCCCATCTCCTCTCCCTGGGAGAGA
This sequence comes from uncultured Actinomycetes bacterium, assembly GCA_937128055.1. Taxonomy (GTDB): domain Bacteria; phylum Actinomycetota; class Geothermincolia; order Geothermincolales; family RBG-13-55-18; genus JACIXC01. The sequence continues at coordinate 3,271 of CAKZMC010000196.1, forward strand.
AGAAGCGCCTAGCCCTGGCGGGGGCGCTGGCCATGCGCCCGCGCATCCTGGTCTCCGACGAGTGCACGGCCATGCTCGACGAGGCAGGCCGCGAGGAGCTGCTCGTGAGCCTGCTGCGCCTGCGGGAGGAACGTGGCCTGACGCTGCTGCACGTCACCCACCGCCCCGAGGAAATGCTCCTTGCCGACCGCCTCCTGCTCCTGGAGGGCGGGAGGATCGTCTACGACGGCGCGCCGCATGCCTTCTTCCAGGAAAAGGAGATGCTGGAGCGGAGCCGCCTGCGTCCGCCGCAGCTCCTGGTCCTGGCCTGGGAATTGCAGGAGCGCGGGCTCGCCGCACCCGCATATCCCCGCAAAGTCCACGAACTGGTGGAGGAGCTATGTGCCTCGTCCTGAAAGACGTGCGTTTCGCCTACCTCCCGGGGACTTCCATGGCCAGGGAGGTGCTCCGCGGCGTGGACCTGGAGATACGGGAAGGAGAGATCTTATGCCTCCTGGGCCGCACGGGGGCCGGGAAATCGACCCTCCTCCAGGTGACCTCCGGGCTCCTCGCCCCGACGGCCGGCGACGTCCTCGTAGACGGAAGGCGTTGGGGCGCGTCCCGCAGGATCCACGCCGAGCTGCGCGGATCGCTCGGCGTCCTCCTGCAATCCTCGGCGTCGCAACTCTTCGCCGAGACGGTGGAAAAGGACATATCCTTCGGCCTGCGCGGACTCTCACTTCCTCCCCGCGAGCTAAATGCGCGGGTGGAGGAAGCCCTGCGCCTGGTGGGCCTGGACCCCCGCCTCTTTGCCCGGCTCTCCCCCTTCGCGCTTAGCGAGGGGGAGATGAGGCGCGTGGCCCTGGCCGGAGTGCTGGTCACGCGCCCCCGCTTCCTCCTCCTGGACGAACCCTTCAGCGGCCTGGACGGCCTTGGGAGGGAGGCCCTAGGGGAAATACTCGGCTCGCTCCGCGGCGGCGGTACGGGAATCCTCATGGTCACCCACGACTGGGAGGAGGTGGAGACGCTGGCGGACCGGGTGGCGGTGCTGGCGGAGGGCCGCATCGCCGCGTGCGCGGCCAAGGACGAGGTCCTGGCGGACGTGGAGGGTTTGCTCCGGGCGGGGCTGCGTCCGCCTCCCCTCGCGGAGTTCCTCCACGAGCTGAGGGGAAGGGGCTTCGCCCTTCCCCGCGTCGCCCTCGAGCCGCGGAGGGCGGCGGAGGCCGTCGCCGCATGCCGTCGCGCTTCCCGGGAGGAAAGAAGATGAAGGGCTTGCAGCGCATACGGCTGGGGCAGCATTACGCCATCGCATCTCCCGTGCACCGCCTGGACGCCCGCAGCAAGATCCTCTGCGTCCTGGCTCTCCTCGTGGGGGCCTTCATCACGCGCAGCGCTGCGGGGGTGCTGGTGCTCATATTCTTCGCCCTCCTCGCCATCTACCTCGCCAAGCTCCCTCCCCGGCAGGTGCTGGCCGGGCTGCGCTCGGTGTTCGTGCTCCTCATCATCACCGCCCTGGCCCAGCTCTTCTTCTCCCCCGGGCGGGAGCTGTGGGAATGGGGCCCGCTCTCCATTACCAACACGGGCGTGGAAAACGGAGTGGTCTTCTCTCTGCGCCTGGCGCTCGCCGTCATCCTGCTGGTGCTCTTGACCATGACCACCGGCGCGGTAGAGCTCCTGGCGGGGATCGAATACCTCCTCAAGCCCCTGGGAAGACTGGGCTTCCCCGTGCGGGAAACGGCCATGGTCCTGGTGACGGCCTTCCGCTTCCTCCCCGTCATGCTGGGGCGTGCCGGGGAGATTGCCAGGGCGCAGGAAGCGCGGGGTGCGGACTTCTCGAGCGGTAACCCCTGGCGGCGCGCGCGTTCCCTCCTCCCCCTCTTCATCCCCCTCTTCAACGGCTGCTTCCGGGACGCCGACGAGCTGGGGGCGGCCATGGCGGCCCGCGCTTACCGGGGCGGCGCCGGCCGCACCTCCCTCCGCGCCGGCCGGCCCGGCGCGGCGGATGCGGTCGCGCTCCTCGCCGTGGGGGCGGTCTTGGCCATCGCCTTTATGGTCCCGGCCTGACCGCCGCTCACGGCGTTCCTCCCGCCGCCCCTCAATGCCGGGTGGCGCCCACCGCGTTTTCAGCCCAGGGCCTGGACGAGGAAGTCCTCCCATGCCACCTGGGCCATGAAATGGTCGTTGAAGTCCTTGATCATCACGTACATCCAGTAAAACCCGTAGATGCCGCAGGTGACGATGGAGAGCAGGAGAAAGGTCACGAACTCGCGCTGGGGCACCGAGGGCATGGCCTGCGACGCCTGCGCCGACAGCCCCAGCTTGGCCAGCGCTCCGCTCATGAGGGTGAAGAAATGGGCCTCCGTCTGGTCGTGCTGCACGTAATCCTGCATGAGCAGGTAGTAGAGGATCAGGCTCCCGATGCCGGTCAATAGGCAGATGAGGAGCCATATCGCCGCACCCCTCTCGGCCGCCATGGTGTTCATCCGCATGCGCACCTGCTCCAACTGGGCCAGCTCCGGCGCGATGAGCTCCTCCCTGCCCCTGGCCTTTTCCCGCAGGGCGGCGATAGCGGAGTCGGCCACCGACGCCATGCGGCGGAAATGCTCATCCCTTCTCTGCACCAACTTGTAGATGATGTATAAGCCGTAGATGCCGCAGGTGACGATGGAGAGCAGGATGGCCATGCCCGGTTCGGTTATGAAGTCGGTGCTGGTTCGGGCACCCACGTGGTAGGCAAGCGCTGAAGCGCCAGGCGCGGTTTGCTGGTATCCTTCCATATTCTTCCTCCTTTCCCGGGACCGGTCCCGCCCGGCCCTCACACGTTTACGCCGAAGAAGGCCAGCCTGGCAACCCAGGCCGCGACCAGTAGCGCCAGGGCCGCCCAACCCCACACTTTCCATGCCCCCTTCCCCGGCCGGGGGATGAGGGAGCGCCCCAGGGCTTTCTCCGCCAGCAGCAGGGAGGTGACGCAAAGGACCGTGGCGAAAAGGGGTGGCCCCAGTAGATGCAGCCGGAACGCCTCCGCCAGGCGCCCGTGAGACGTGGCGGCGAGGCTGCGCGTCATGCCGCAGAGAAGGCACGGCAGGCCGGTGAGGCGGTGAAAAAGGCATCCCGGAGTCACGCGGTTCAGAAAGCCCTCCAGGTAGGGGTAGAGGTAGGACCCTCCCAGGACCAGCAGCCCCCCGCACAGCAACTGCGCCTCTCCGGAGGCATGCCTGACCCTGTCGAGCGCGGGCGGCGCGAAGCGCTTCTCCCTCACGGCGCCCCCCAGCACCTGCTGCCGCATCTCCACCGCCGTCCACCATCCTTCCAGCAACGCTTTGCCGGGTCCACGCTACCCACCCGGCAAGCGCAGCGCGCCCCTTTTACGCGAGCAAGCCTCCCCTCAAGGATACCATCATGCGGGCTTCCCCTCACGCGCAAGCCCCCGGCGGAGAAAGGGCGCGACCGGGCCGCGTCAAGGGCGGCACGCCGGCGATCTCCCGAGCCTCCGCCTCCGCGCCGCGCGCCGCGCCAGCGCCGCACGCGCGGACGGGCTCCCGTCCGCCGCCCTGCGGAGAACCGCTCCCCGGGATCATATACGATCAAGGTGATGTCGCTTTATTCCGAATTCTATAGCGGAACCTGTGCGAGAAGCCCGGGGGCGTGACATGGAAAAGCGGCGCGCGAGCCGTCAGGAAGGGTTCACCATCGTGGAGATGGCGGTGGTGCTGTTCATCATGAGCATCCTGGTGGGCATCGCCATCCTCTCCTACTCCTTCTCCGTCACCCGCAGCAAGCAAACGGTTTGCCGCGCGAACCTGAAGACCATCCGCAAGGCGATAGCCTTTTACGATGCCCTGAACGGTCACAAGCCGGCGACGCTCTACGATCTGCTCCCTGAATATCTGGATGAGAACTGCGACTTCCGCTGCCCGTATTCGCACGAGGAATACTCTTGCGACGCCGAAACCGGCAAGGTCTCCTGCCCTTGCCATCCCGACTACTAGGTGGGCTGAAAAGGAGAAGGGTATGAGGTACGCGAAGTTCGAAAGGTTGATCCTGCTGGTCATCTCCGTGGCCGTGGTGATCATGGCCATCTCCATGGTGGTGCAGAAAACGGACGGGGTGGAGGTCTTCGGCCACCTGCTCATGCTGGCGGTCATCGTCTGCAGCCTATACGGCGGGAAAAGAGGCGCCTTCCTTGGCTTCCTTGCCTGCATCGCCGCCTATACGGCCGTTCGCCTGGTATGGATAGGAGACTACAGTGCCGGCACGGCCACCCAGCTCATACTGGTGAAACTGGGGATCTACGGCATACTCGCAGCGCTCTGCTACCATATACGCTCGCAGTTCCGTTACTTCTTCGTGAAGATGGAGCAGCAGGACCTCATCGACGACGAGACCCAGCTCGGAAACGCCCGCTTCCTCCTCAACGAGTTGACCAACCGCATCAACGAGTACCAGAGGTACGAGAAACCGTTCTCGCTGGTCTTGTTCGCGCTGGAAGAAGGCTTTCTCTCCTCCATGAAGGAGAAAAATGTGAGCGTGCTGCGCGACGTGGCCACCAACGTGCTCAAGCACGACACACGCGCCGTGGACGAGCTGGCGCGCGAGGGGAATCGGCTCTTCGCGCTCTTGCCGAACGTGGGGCGCGAGGGTGCTCAAGCCTGTGCAAGAAGGCTCACGGAGAAGTTGCGCAGCTACCTCTCGCAGCAGGGAGACGGCGATGGGGAGAGGTTCGTGAGCGTGTCCGTCCTCGCCTACCCGGAGGACCAGGAAGACATCGAAAGGATGCTGGCCCGCCTGCAGGAAAGCGAGGAGCCCGCCAGGTGAGCAAGGTGCCCCGCCTTCCCGCAAGGTGAAGACCCGCCCTCCCGGCAAGCCCTCAGAGGACCTTTCCCCGGTAACGTAAATCTTCGCCGCCCTCGGCCCTGCCCAACACCGCCAGCACCTGCGGGGAGAACCCGCGCCTTCCCGCCAGGCAAGCGCCCGCCCAGAATCCCGCTATCCCGGCGACCACCGCCACGCAAACGG
>CAKZMC010000197.1 GCA_937128055.1 uncultured Actinomycetes bacterium
ATCGCTTCGAGGCACCCGTGGCCGATGGCTGGCGGACACTATATATGCTAACCTCCTGAGAAGATGTCATAATCGTTTTTATTTATGATGCATCACGGGGGGATGATGCACCTGTCACGTTGCGCCCACCCGGGAGCCGCGGGCTTCCTCCCTACCCGGCTTCTGCGGGGGGCGTTCAGCCCGAGATCCAGCGCATGAACTCCACGCAGCGCGTGACGATGAGCTCCTTGTCGTGGTCCAGGGTGGCCACGTGGTAGGAGTTCTCCAGCCACACCAGCTCCTTGTCCGCGGAGCTCACGTGCTCGATTATGTAAGGGCCGTTGGCCGTCGGCACCACGTGGTCCTCCCGCGAGGCGAAGACCAGGATGGGAGCCGTGATCTTGGAGAGGTCGCGCCTGGTGGTCTTCATCAGCGCGTAGAGCTCGGCGGCGGCGCGCACGGGGACCTTGTCGTAGCACGATTCCTTCGCCGAGGGGTCCTTTATGTCGCTGCCCACCCCGGGGATGGTCTTCAGGAGATACTTGGCGACGGGGGTCAGGGGGAGCAGCGGGTTGAGCCTGGCCACCGCGGCGTTGATGGGCATGAGCCCGGCGATGCGGTCCGCGTACCTCTCGCCCAGCCAGCAGGTGATGGTCCCCCCCATGGAGAGCCCGGTGACGAACACGCTGTCGCAGCGCTCCATGAGCTCCTGCAGGGCCTTTTCGGCCTCTCCCGTCCACTCCTCCCAGGTGCGGGTGGCCATATCCTCCGCCGAGGTGCCGTGCCCGGGGAGGCGGGGCCCGAGCACCGTGTAGCCCGCTTTAGCGAGCCCCTCCCCCAGGGGTCGCATGCTCTGGGTGCAGCCCGTGAAACCGTGCACCACCAGAACTCCCGTCTTCCCGCCCTCGAAAGAGAACGGTTGCGCGTCCGGCCATACCTCCTCCGCCATGGCAACCTCCTCTCAAGCTCGCTTTAGCGGCGGCCTCATCTTTGCCGGCCGCCGGTTTTCCGCTCAGGTATCCCCGCTCGCCTCTTCCTCCAGCGCCCAGCCCATGCTGCGCTCCACCGCGCGCTTCCAGTCGCGGCGCATGGCGCGAACCCTTTCCGCAGCTCCCGGGTCCGGCAGGGCTTCCCGGTCCAACTGCCAGCGCTCCTCTATCTCTTCCAGATCTTTCCATATGCCTACGGCCAGGCCGGCAAGCAGCGCGGCGCCGAGGGAAGTGGTTTCCGATACTATCGGGCGGCGCACCGGGACCCCCAGGAGGTCGGCCTGGTACTGCAGGAGCATGTCCATGACGCTGGCGCCCCCGTCCACGCGCAGCTCCTTGAGGGCGACCCCGGTCTCCGCGACCATGGCCTCCACCACGTCGGCGGTCTGCAGGGCCATGGATTCGATCACCGCCCGCGCCACGTGCGCCCGGTTGGTGCCTCGTGTCATGCCGATGAGCAGGGCCCTCGCGCGCGGATCCCAGTAGGGCGCGCCCAGCCCCACGAAGGCGGGGACGAAGTACACCCCGCCGGTGTCCTCGACCGAGGCGGCAAGCTCGTCTATCTCGGAGACCTCGGAGATTATGCGCAGCCCGTCGCGCAGCCAGTTCACCGCCGCACCGGTGATGAAGATGGAACCCTCCAGGGCGTAGGTCACCTCTCCGCCGATGCTCCAGGCAATAGTGGTCAGCATGCCCCTTTGCGAGATGCGCGGCTCGCCGCCGATGTTCATGAGCACGAAGCTCCCGGTTCCGTAGGTGTTCTTGGTCATGCCCGGGCGGAAGCAGGCCTGGCCGAAGAGGGCGGCCTGCTGGTCCCCGGCTATGCCGGCCACCGGTGCGCTGATGCCCAGGAAGGCGGCCGGGTCCGTCTCCCCGAAGATGCCGCTCGATTCCCTCACCTCGGGGAGCATGGACATGGGCACGCCGCAGGCGCGCGCCAGTTCTTCGTCCCAGGCGAGGTCGTGGATGTTGAAGAGCAGGGTGCGGCTGGCGTTGGAGACGTCGCTGGCGTGGACACGGCCCCCGGTGAGGCGGAAGAGTAGCCAGGAATCGATGGTCCCGAAGCACAGCTCCCCTGATGGGGCGCGGCGCGCGATATGGGGTTCGTTCTCCATGATCCAGGTCAGCTTGGTGCCCGAGAAATAGGGGTCGAGGACCAAGCCCGTCTTGCGGTGGAAGGTTTCACCCAAGCCGCTCTCCACGCAGCGGCGGCAGATATCGGCGCTGCGCCGGCACTGCCACACGATGGCCTTGCGCACCGGCCTCCCTGATTCGCGCTCCCAGACGACGGTGGTCTCCCTCTGGTTGGTGATGCCCACGGCCGCCACGTCCTCCGGCGCTGCCCCCGCTTCACGCAATGCCTGCCGCGCGGCCTCCAGCGTGGTTTCCCAGATCTCCTCGGCGTCGTGTTCCACCCAGCCCGGCTGCGGGAAGTGCTGCGTGAACTCGAGGGAGGCACTGGAGAGAGGTCGCTGGTCGCGGTCGAAGCAGGTGCACTTGGTCCCGGTGGTTCCCTGGTCGATGGCCAGAACGATCATGGTCTACCTCCTCGGCGAGTTCCGAACCGCGCGGCGGACTGCCGAACAAGCGCTTCCTTGCGTCGTGGCCTCACTGCATGGAAAATAATGGGAGCACGTTCCGGGCCGTGCAAGCGCCCGGCGTCTTCCCCGGCGTCACTCCTCTCCCTCTCCCTTCTCTTCCTCCATCCCCAGCCTTATCTGGTCGGTGTCCGGCGCTTGCACGTCTCCGCTCTTTTCCTGGCTCTCTTCCCTGGCCTTCTCCCGGAGAGCATCGGGCCGCATGTCGAGGAAGCGCTTCTCGCGCCCCTTGGTCTCCAGTCCCAGGCGCTGCAGGAGGCGCGGCAGACTGTGGAAGACGATGCGCGTGGGAGCCACCTCCACCTCTTTCTGCAGCAACTCGTACAGCTCCCGTTCCAGGTATTTCTTGGAAACGCCCTCTGAGGGCGAGATGTGCAGGTACAGCTCGTCCAGGTCGTAAGGGTCGTCGTTGTGCTTGCGGATCTCCAGCTGCCACTCCAGGACGTCCTTGTGGCCGGACAGCAGCGGATAGAAGGCGTTGAGGTCCACCAGGGTCCCTTTAAGCTTGGTCAGCTCGAACTCCTTGTAATCCGAGGAGCGGTTGATCTCCAGGCCCAGCCGCGGCAGGGAGCGGCCGCAGTAGGGGCAGGGCTCGTAGGTGATGCCCCCCTTAACCAGGTCGCCGGTGCGGAAGCGCAGGAGCACGCTGCCCCTCCAGTCAAGGCAGGTATAGACGATCTCGCCCTCCTCTCCCTCAGCGAGCCGGTTGCCGCTTTCCGGGTCGATGATCTCGATGATCTCCATGTCCGGAAAGAGATGGTATCCCGAGCTCTCCTCCCTGGAGAGCGCGGCTTCGCGGCACTCGCTCCAGGCGACCCTTCCCTCGGTAAACCCGTAGGTGGAGATCACCGCCGGCCTTTCCGCGCCCAGCTTTTCCAGCAGCTCGAGGATCTTCCCCTTCAGTCCCGGCGGCAGGCGGTCGCCTCCCAGCACCAGGGTCTTCAGGCGGGAGAGATCGCGCCCCTCGCGCGCCGCCATGCGCAGGAGGTGGTAAGCGTAGCTGGGGGTGGCCGTGAGCACGGTGGCGGAAAGCCTCTCCAGGGCTTCCAGGATGCGCTGGGTCCCCAGGATACGCCCTCCCCCGGTGTGAAGGGCGGGGATGCCCACCTCCTCGGTGGCGTAGTAGGTCATCCAGAAGGCCAGGTGGGGGGCAAAAGGGAAGGCGTTGACCACCATGTCCTCCCGGCTCAGGCCGGCGAGCTCGAAGATCCTCCTCCCGGCCTCCCGCAACCTCAGCAGGTCGTAGCGCGTGTACAGGATGGGGGTAGGCAGGGCGGTGCGGCCCACGGTGAAATGGTAGTGCACGGGGAGGAATTCCCGGTCCAGGAACTCGCCATAGGCCCTTTTCCCCTGGGTAATGCGCATCAGCCGGTGCTTGAGCCGCAGGGAGCGGCGCGAGCTTATCCTCTCGCGATCGGGCTGCAGCACGAGGTTGAAGGGTATCTCCGGTTTCTCTGGAAGGGGAGCGATGTCCGCCTTGGTGGTGAAGGGGATGCAGGAAAGGTTCCGCAGGGTCTGGATGACCACGGGCTTGATGCGGTTGTAGTCGAAGAGCTCGTGGTAATAGGGGCTGAACGGGTACACCAGCTCGCGTATGTAGCGCACCAGGTGCTGCTCCTGGGCCGCCAGGTACTGCCTGGGCGGCAGGTGATCCCAAAGCGTTTTCCTCATGGCTTTACTTCCTCCCCTTGCCGTCATAGGGCGCAGATACGCCGCCTACTCCGCTGTCCATCCTGATTATCGATACTATCATGAAAGCGCGACAGGGCGAAGCGTTGTCGCTTGCGGGCCCGCGCGCGGCAGAGGCGGGTTGCGAGAACGGCGGGGTGGCGGCCGGGGGCGGGATGCGGCAGGCGCGGGCTGCCCGCGCTGCGCCTGCCGCAGCGGTACCGGCCCGGTCTCTCTCGCGGGGGCGAGGGGGAAGGGAGAAGGGGAGGCGCGACCCATCCCCTCCCATGCTCGCCGGCCATATGCTCGGCCGGGTTTTTCACGCCGACTGCGAGCCGCGCGCGTGGGCGGCGGGACCGGCTTCAGCGGCCCTCCGGGAAATGGATGCGCGCGGGGGTGAAACCATCGTCGAAGGGCACGGCTTGCAACCGCTTCAACGGCCATCCGGGAAATGGGATGCGCGCGGGGCCACGAAACGCTTCATTTTCGCGCCCCCTCAAGGTCTCCTTGCCGCTCACGGCCGCACATCGATTCCTCGCAAGGGGCTGGACAGCGGACCGCTTGAGCGTCCGCTTAAGAAACCCCGTAGCGGATTTCGCATTCTCCCACCACCCCGTGCTTGCGCACCTCCTGCAGGGTCGCCTTCCTTCCCGCAACCCGGGAGATGGAGAATAGCCCGGTAGGCACGATGGGGCAGAGGGCGGGCTCCCCCTCGCGCCGCAGCTCCTCGTTGCCGTGGCAGATATGGCAGCCTTTGACCTCTATGGAGAGGTCCTCGCCGTTTCCCTGCACCTTGACCTGGTCGCAGAAGCGCAGCTCGTTTTGGAGATAATCCTCGAGGGCACGCTGAAAGATCTCGCCCTGCAGCTTGCCTCCGGCGCGTGCGCGAAACTCGTCCGCCCACTGAGATCCCATGCGTGATTTGACCTTTTCCAGTCCCCCGGAGACGGACTTCGTCACCGCCCGGTGGTATTTCTTGAAGAATTCCCGGTCAACCTGTGCCATGTTTCCTCGCCCTCCTTGCTCGTCGTTGCGCGTCCGCGCATCAAGCGCGCCCTGTCTCGTGCCATGCCGCCACGGCCCTGGCGGCAGCGCTCCCGCCGGCGCCTCCGCAAGCGGCCGCCTCATACCATCCTCACCGCTCCCCGGTCGCAGGCGAGCGAGCAGTTGCCGCAGAGGCGGCACTTCTCGAGATCGATGCCCACGCGGCACGACCCGCCGGAGGCGGCGTCCCCCTCGATCACCTGGAAGGCCCCGTAGTTGCAGAGGCGGGCCGCACGGCAATCGTCGCATCGCTCCGCGATGTCGCATCTCTCCCGGTCTATCCAAGGCATCTTCGTCCGCACGTTCACCACCTTCTATGCCCTTAGGGGTATAGAAGCACCGGGACCGTTCCTCGGCGATGATGTGGGTCATGCCGCCGTTTCGCCCGCGGGAGGACGGTGAGGCGGAGGCGCGGGCGGGGAGGCCGCCACCCGCCCTCCGCGCCCCTACCGGGCAAGGCGGCGGTTATCCTTGTCGTCGCGGGGGGAAGAGGATGCCGTATCGTCTCAGCAGGCGCTTTCCGGAGTCGAAAAAAGGTTGAGAGGCCACCCTGTAATCCTGGCAAAGCAAGCAAATAGGCATGGAAGAAGGGGTTGACCTCCCGGACGTTCGATCCGGGAACCGCGGTATTGCGTCTGGCCGAGGGAGCGAAGGGTTTAGGGAGACGCAGGTGACAGCGAGCAAGGATGGAGGTTTATTTAGGGTGAAAATGTGGTATCCTTATAGATAGTTGAAAAGAAAATGTTTGCAGAGGAAACCAGCTCCCGAGGATAAGCGAGATTGCGGGGATCTCCGCGGCATAGGCAGTGTAAGGCTTTTCTCGGGAGCTGCTCCATTTTACCACCGAGGTGCGGCCGGTCAAGGGTTCTTCTCAACTTTTTTCCGGCGGCCCCGCGCGCCCGCAATCGCCTGGCGGCGGAGGCATCTCCCCGCGACCGTGTTCGCACGGTCAGCGCCGCTCCTTTCCGCCGCTTTCCGCGCCCCTAAGCGAACGCCTCGCGCAGCGCCATTTTCTCCGCGGTGATCACATCTATCCGTGAGACGTCTTTCCGCGCCCCTAAGCGAACGCCTCGCGCAGCACCTGCACCAGGTCCTCGAGAACCGTGTCCTTGGGGTTGGAGG
>CAKZMC010000198.1 GCA_937128055.1 uncultured Actinomycetes bacterium
CCTTCATGGACACCTCCTTGCTCTGCTTCTTTTACTACAAAGCAAGTATAGGGGGTGTCCACCATGTTTCTGAACCTGGACACGTAGTTGCTGGATCGGGGAGGGGGCTGCCGGTAGGTGCGATAGGCGGTTCTGCGGCGAGGGCCGGAGATGACAGGATTTTTACCGCTTGCGGGGAAAATATTTATAATGATGGCGCAGGGCGGGGGGATAATGATGGCGCAGGGCGGAGGTAAGCCTGGGCACGGATAAGGACCTGAGGTAGGAGACGGTTCAGGATATGGTCTTCCGGCTTAACGCGGCAAGCGTGATCCGCCACATGGTCCTGGCCATGGCGATGTTTGTCTGCGCCCTCCTCGTTTTGGCGGGAACAGCCCTCTTCGGCCTGGACGTGGCCTTTGCCGGCCACGTGTTCAAGGGCGTCTACGTGCAGGGGATAAACGTCGGCGGCTTGAGCCGCGCGGAGGCGCTTGAGAAGCTGAGGAGCCGGCTCGACCTGGAGGCGCTCAACCGGGACCTGGTGCTCGCATTCGACGGCAACACCTGGCCCCTTTCCCTCTACGAGATAAACGCCTATGTGGACCTGGAAGCAACGGTGGCGAAGGCCATCTCCGCCGGCAAGCAGATACCCTTCTATGAACGCTGGGCAAACAGGGTGGCTTTTCGGGGGTTGGACAGGGACGTGGGGCTGGTCGTCCGCTACGATAGCCGCAAGCTGGAGGCTTTCCTTTCCGAGCTCGAGTCCACCATCGACCGGCCGGCCATAAGCGCGGAGATATGCCTGGAGGGGAAAAAGCTCGTCTACCAGAGGTCCCAGGAGGGCTGGGACCTGGACATGGACCAGGCGCGTGAGGCCATCGTGGCCGGGCTCTACTCCACGCGGCGCACGGTCGAGCTCACGATAGAGGTAACCGTCCCGCAGGTGTCGGACGAGCAGGTTGGCAAGGTGATAGTGGTGGATAAGAGCAAACACCGCCTCACCCTCTACAACAACATGGAGATCGAAAAACAGTACCCCGTTGCCGTAGGCATGCCTTCCTGGCCCACGCCCAGTGGCACTTACAAGGTGATCTCAAAGCAGAAGAACCCCTCCTGGGTGAACCCCGGGACCTCGTGGGCTGCCACCATGCCCCCCTACATCCCCCCGGGTCCGGGGAACCCGCTGGGAACGAGAGCCATAGGGACCAGCGCGCCCGGCGTCTTCATCCACGGGACTTACAGCTCATGGTCCATCGGTACCTCGGCCTCTCACGGATGCATTCGCATGTACATCAAGGACTCGGAGGACCTTTTCGAGAGGGTGGAGATAGGGATCCCGGTCCTCATCTACTGAGAGGCGGCGCGTTGCGCGGAAAGACCTCCCTCGCGTCCCGGCCACGCCAAGCCCTTTCTGCCGCTGTTCTTTCGCGACCTGCGTCGCTCCAGGCTGCGAATTCGCATTGGAAAGGCCGGAAGCGCGACATGCGCGCGCCGCTCCGGGGCGGGAGGTGCGTAAAGAAGCGGGCTGCCCCTGTCGAGTTATAGGGTGGGATCGCAGAGGCGTTGCGGAAGACGGGTTTCATGTCCGGTTACGGTGCAGGCGGGCACTTGAGGCGCTGCGGTTATAGGCCAGCAATGGTAGCCACGGCGAAAGTTGCCATATATTTCCCGATATTGCAGGGTATTGAATTTCGGAAGGGTAGCCGGCCTTGAAGAGAACGCTTATCCTCGTTGCTGAGCTGACGCTTCTTCTGCTGGGGACCGGTATCCAGGCTCACGCCGTGGATCCCGGGATCACCGTGGGTAGGGGAGGGAGCCTGCCGCTACCCCGGCACCTCTCCGTGCTGCAGAGGCCGGAGGATGCCGGAAAACGCATCGCCCTGACCTGGGAACCCGTCGCGGGAGCCTTCGGATACCGGGTCTACCGCGCGCAGGACGCGGGCGGTGAGATGGTCCCGGTGGGGGGGAAGGCAGCCGATTCCATGCGGGAATACCCGGTTTTCCTCGACGAAACGGCGGAGGCGGGGAAGGGATACTATTACGCCGTGGCCAGCGTGGATGGGGAGATGCGAGAGGGGGTCCCCTCCCGGAGAGTCTTCGCTTTCCTCGCTCCCGCCGCGCAGGCGGCGGGCGGGGCTAAGAGGATGACCTGTTCCCTCACCGACCAGCGCATCTATTTCTTCGAGGGCGACCAGCTGGTGAACGTGGTTCGTTGTTCCACCGGCCTCGGCAATGCCACCCCTGCTGGCAACTTCCGCATCCTGAACCATTGCCGCGTACACGGGGGCTTGGGGGGCGTGACCTTAGACTACTGGATGGGTTTCACCTCCGCGCACGGCATGCACTCCTGGCCCCGGGGTCTGCGCAACTACGAGACCGGCCTGGGGGCGCCGGCGTCCCACGGCTGCATACGCCTGCACCCGCTCGAGGCCTACTGGCCTTACTACTGGGCTCCCGACGGGACGCCCCTCCACATAACCTACGCTTCTTTGGCCAGAAGGGTCATATCGGGGTGCCATGTCACCATAGGGGCGGCGCAGCTCTCCCGGGACTGGTATTTCGCGGAGGGCTACACATCGGAGGGGTACGACACGTACCTGTTGCTCTCCAATCCGGGAAACATTGCCACGGGCGCCCAGGTCACCTACCACCGGGAGGACGGTTCGGTGGTGGAGCAGGGATTGTACCTGGCGCCCCACTCGCGCCTGACCATCGCCGTGGACCAGGTACCCGGCATGGATGCCGTGTCCTTTTCCGCGCACGTCCGCGCCGGCGAACCCATCGTAGCCGAGCGGGTGGTGTACTTCGCTGCGGGGTCGCGGGATGACGGTACCGCGACCATCGGGGCGGCGCATCTCTCCCGGGACTGGTATTTCGCCGAGGGGTGCACAGCCCAGAAGTTCGACACATACCTCCTGCTCTCCAACCCCGGCGATACCGCTACCGAGGCATGGGTCCATTTCATGCTGGAGGGCGGGGGAACGGTTGATTTCCCCTATCTCCTGGCGTCCCACTCGCGCCTGACCATCGCCGTGGACCAGGTACCCGGCATGGATGCCGTGTCCTTTTCCGCGCACGTCCGCGCCGGCGAACCCATCGTGGCCGAGCGGGCCATGTACTTCCAAAAGGGCTACATCGGGGGAGGACATGCCTCCATCGGAGCCACGCTGCCCTCCACCAACTGGTATTTCGCGGAGGGATGCACCCGTCAGTTTTTCGAGGATTACCTGACAGTGGGCAATCCCAACGACGCAGGCACCGTCATCCACGTCGATTACCAGCTCCCAGACGTAAACGTCACCCATGATTACTGGGTCGGCAGCCGCTCCCGGCTGACCATCCCCGTGAACTCGCAGGAAGGGCTCGACGGAAAGGACGTGGCATGCAGCATAAGCTCCGATCTCCCGGTGGTGGCGGAAAGGTCTATGTATTACGACCTGGACAGCCACCGGGGCGGCCATGCCACGCTGGGCTCCGACCATGCTTCCCGGGATTGGCATTTCGCCGAGGGTTATACTGACCAGGCCTTCGATACATACCTGGTCCTCTCCAATCCGGGAGACATCGGGGCGAACGCCGGCCTGGAGTTCTACCGCGAGGACGGAGCCGTATTCCACTTCGCTGCCTATGTCGGTCCGCACCGCCGCGTCACGGTGCGCGTGGATGACCTGCCGGGACTGGAGCGCGCCGCCTTCGCCATCGCCGTACATTGCGACCAGCCGGTGATGGCCGAGCGGGCTATGTACTTCGTGATGATCCGCGGCTACTGAGGGAGCGGGGGAGGACCTCGCTTCAGTCGCGCCGATGCTCCTCGCACGCGCTCTCGACCCGCGCGAGGTAAGCGTCCATGTCGAACTTGCGGCGCAGGCCGGCCGCGCTCATGTAACGCACCTTTCCCAGGACCTTCCTCTCCGCGAAAGGCCGGTCGTGCTTGCCGAAGCACCACAGGACGCCCGCGTAGCCGTTGGGATCGCGGCCGTCCAGCTCGTAGCGGTCGTTGAGGTAAAGGGCGATCCGCAGGGCTTCTTCCGGCGAGGCCGTCCACTCCAGGATCTTTTTGCCCCAGTACATGCGCATGTAGTTGTGCATCCTGCCCGTGACGGCCATCTCCTTCTGGGCGGCGTTCCAGAAGGGGTCGTGGGTGCGCGCTTCCTCCAGCTCTTGCAGGGAGTAAAGGTATTCCCTCCGGTCCCCGGAATGATCTTCCAGGGTTTGTCGCGCCCACGCCGGGAGGGCTTCCAGGGAGTCGTAGGAGGGATTATAAAAGGCGAAGTTGACGCTTAACTCGCGGCGCACGATGAGCTGTTCGAGGAAGGCTTCCGCTCCCGGCCCGCCCCGCGCCCTCACCTCCAGGGCGACCTGCAGGGGGGAGATCTGCCCGAAATGGAGGTACGGGCTGAGCCCGGAGGTGTAGTCCAGCTCGGGGTGACTGGAGAGGAGGTGGTAACGCTCCAGTTTTTCCCGGATGAAGGAACGCAGCAGAGCCTTTGCCTCGGAAGTCCCCCCAACGGGGGATTCCAGGGGCAAGGGGGCCTGCGCCGGGCGGAGCTCGCTTGCCAGCCGCGGCGGATCCGAAAGGTCAAGGCCCTTCAGTTCGTGGTCGGGATCCGGGCGCTTCAGCTCTCGAGCGGCGAGGGGGACGAGAAAGGCGTCGAGCGCCCTGGCCAGCTTCGGCCGGAAGGTGGCCGCCGCGTATTCCTCCTTGGGAGATGCCGTCTCCACCGGCACCACGACGTCGCTCTCCACCTGTATCACGGGGCAAGGCGCGCGGCGGGCCACGTGTGCTCGCCACCTCCTCTGCGCCCGCAGGTAACCGCGGTCGATAACCAGCAGGGCGGCATCCCGACACAGTTCCAGTGCCCCCTTTTCCGGTGATGTCCTGCGCGCCACCAGCGGGATGCCCCTCTCGCGCAGGGAGGCTTGCACCTCCTGCAGGCCCTCCAGCATGAAGGGGTAGTGCCGGATGTTGGCCCCCGGGTATCTTTCGCCTATGCCGAAGAAGACGACCAGGGGCAACGCCAGCTCGTTGGCCCTTTCCACGGCGTATTCCAGGGCGTGGTTATACTCCGCGCGCTGCGAGGCCTGCATCCAGTAGAGAACGTAACCCCTCGCTTGCGGAGACCCCGCCTTGAGGATCTTTACCCTTTCGCGCTGGATCATGTATCTCTCCTGCCTGCTCCCACCGGTGTCAACACCATGGGGTCGGACCCCTTTCGTTGCCTTTGCTTGTTTCTTCCAGCCATGGGCTCAGGCGTACGGTCTCGCCCGGCGCCACCTGCTTGACCCGCAAGAAGGAACGCCCGGAAAGCCGCGCTCGCTGCGGCCGACTCCCGCGCCGGTTTCGCCGCCTTCATGGGCATGCATGATATCCACTGATGTATAAGATGCGGGATACCCGTATGAGATGCGGGAACCTACCGTAATCGAGGCAGACTTCGCCATGGAACTAGAGGTCCCTGCCCTTTCCGGAGTCGCTTATCAGCAAGAGCTCCTCGGGATAGGGGCGAAAATATGCCTGCTCCGCGAGGTAGGGCTCATCGAATCGGGCGATCCAGGAATTGACGATGAGCACCGGGGCGCTCAGCGGGATCCTCCCTTCCCGGTATTTCTGCAAGGCCTCGAGGAAGTGGGCCTTTTCCCGCGCCGATAGATTTTTGGAAAAATATCCCAAAGAATGCATGAGCACGTTGACGTTGGAGGTGTAGCGCGGGGGCCTGGCCAGCGCCCTCACGAATTGCTCACGGTAAAGCGCGAAGAGCTCCCCGGCCCGCTTCCGGTCCGCGTTGGCCACCAGGCGCCCCAGCGCCTTCAGCGCTGCCTGGTTGTAGGACATGAGCAGGAGCTTGTGGCGGGCATGGAAATCGACCAGCGCTCCCACCGTCCCCTTTGCGGCGGCTTCACGGAGGCGGGCGTGCGCGAAGAGGCGGGTCAGGAAATGCTCCCGCAGCCGGAAATTCTTCAACCTACCCTCACTTTCCGCGGGAAGCAGGGGAAATCTTCGGAGCACCTCTTCCCCGAAAAAGCCGGGACCCTTGTCGATGGCGCCGGAACCGCCGCCTCCATAGGGAAATATCTTGACGTCGCCTATGCCGCAGGAGGGCGAGCGCGCCTTGAGGAGGAAGCCGTCCACCTCCCCTAGAGAGCCCAGGAAGGAAGCGCAGAAGGAGTGCATCTCCCGCGTGACGTCCCTGCCGGTGGCCGGCTGCACCAGCCTGCGCTCGCCCTTCAGCGACTCGATGTGGATGGGATCGCGGGGAACGCCCAGACCGATCGCCGCTTCGGGGCACTCGGTTACGCACTCCACGTGCGTGGCAAGCAGCTCCACGAATTCGTCCCGGATGATCTCCCCGTTCCAGCGGCAGTGTTCGAATCCCAGGCACCTGCTGAGTACCACCACCGGCTTGCCAGTTTCCGACATCTGCGCCTCTTTCGCCTATGCCCCGCGGCGGTCGATCAGGACACGACCACGCAGTTCTTGCCCCTCTCCTTTCCCTCGTACATTAGCGAGTCAGCCCTGGAAACAAGATCCTCGGGAGAATCCACCTTGCCGGCCAGCGTGCCGCCCACCGTGATGGTCACTTTGAGCAGGTGGTCTTTCATGTGCAACCCTGACTGCTCCACCAGCAGGCGCAGTTTCTCGCCGACGCGGAGAAGGTTTTCCCGGGTTACGTTCACCACCAGGGCCAGGAATTCCTCTCCGCCCCACCTGCTGACCGTGTCGAAGGAGCGCAGGCTTCTTCTCAGGGTGGCGGCGGTCATCCTCAAGACCTCGTCTCCCACCTCGTGCCCATGGCTGTCGTTGATCAGCTTGAAATCGTCCAGATCAATGTAAAGGACCCCGAAGGACCACCCGTACCTCTCCATCTCGCCCTTGCGGAAACGCAGGTTCATCTCGCCGTAGCGGCGGTTTCCGATGCCGGTAAGGGGGTCCAGGAGGGCCAACTTCTTCAATTCCTCGATGGTGTGGAGGCTGTCCAGGTGCGACGTAGCGTCGCCGAAGATCTCCACCGCGCCGATCACATTACCCCTTGCGTCCCGGATGGGGGACACCTTTACCTGCACCGGGACACGGTGGCCGTTCTTGTGGTGCAGGTAGAGCATCTCCTCCCTCTCGAGGCCGTCCTTGAGGGTCCTGACGGCAGGGCAGAGGTCACTATCGCACAGGCGGTTGCCTCTTTCGTCCACGTGCTCCAGGATGTTCTCCCGGCAGTAGCAACCCACGACCTCCTCAGGCCGGTAGCCGGTTAGCCGTTCCGCGCCGTGATTCCAGTAGGTGATGCTTCTCTCGCGGTCCAGGAAATAGACGCCATCGTACAGATTGTCCAGGAGTTGCTTGTAGAAACCCTCATCGTAATGCATAGCGCTTCCTTTGCTCTCCAGGCTCCCAAGAAAGTCCATGGTGATTATACCCACTTCCGGGCCAGCGGATGCTGCGAGGGATCAGTTCGCTATTTGCGAGTCCCGAGGATATACGGCACGGTGATTTACCTGAAGAAAGCGGGGGACTGCCCATATGCCGATCGCGCCGGCTTTGCTCGTGGCTTGATCCTGGAAGGGCTTGTGTGCCTCGATACGCTGCAAGGCGAAGATCGGCCCGAGCGGTCAGCCCAAGTGGGATTCTCTCCCTCTTTCATCCTCCGGACCGGTGCCCCACCGCTTCGATGGAGTCTATAATTTTTCCAGGGCGCCGGTGGTCACGTGGCCTACGTTGTTGGCCAGGTCTCCCACGCGCTCCAGGTTGCTCAGGGTGTCGAGGAAGATCACCCCCGCCGAGCCGTCGCATTCGCCGCGGTTGAGGCGGTCGAGGTGATTGCGCCGGAAGCGGCTGGCCATCTCGTCCACCAGGTGCTCGAGGGATTGGTAACGGCGCGCTTCCTCCGGGTTCTCCCCCTCGAAGGCATCGATGATTCCCTGGTACATTTCGAATACGGTCCCCAATATCTCCTCCATCTCCTGAACCGCCGTGTCGGTGAAGGGCATGCCGTCCTCCGCCTTGTTCATGGCCAGGTACATGATGTTCTCGGCATGGTCTCCTATGCGTTCGATGTCGTTGACAGCATGCATGTACCCTACCAGGCGCTCGGATTGCTCATCGGTCAGGGGTTCCTGGGAAAGCTTGGAAAGGTACTCGATGATGGAGTGGGCTAGCCCGTCCACGATTGACTCCATCTCCAAGAGCTGCCTCTTGCCCCCGCGCTCCATCTTCTTCAGGTATCCCACCGAGGTCTGCAGCATCTCCATGGTTATGCGCCCCATGCGCGTTATCTCCTTGCGCGCCATTTCCAGGGCCAGGGCCGGGTTGTGGAAGATACGGGGATCGAGGAAAAGGGGATCCCGCTCCACCACGGGTTCCTCGCCCCGCTTTATATTCTTCACCAACCAGATGAACTGGTTGGCGAAGGGGAGCCAGATCAAGGTCATGGAGAGGTTGAAGAAGGTGTGGAAACAGGATATCTGGCGGGCGATGTTGTCGGGACCGGCCCCGAAGAGCTCGGATATGCGGAGGGTGACCTTGGGCAGCAGGGACAGGAAAGGCAGGAAGAGAACGGTGCCCGAGATGTTGAAGAGGTAGTGGGCGAAGGCGACCCGCTTAGCGGGAAAGCTGGCCCCCATGCTGGCTATCATGGCGGTGATGCAGGTCCCTATGTTGCAGCCCAGGATGATAGGTATAGCGATGCGCAGGGGGTCGGCTCCGTTGACCGAGAGGACACCGGCCGCCCCCATTGCGATCACTATTCCCGTGGTGGCGGAGGAGCTCTGCACCAGGCTGGTGATGATGATGCCCAGCAGCAGGCCCAGGAACCAGTTTCCGCCGTATTTGACCAGCCAGCCCTCGAAAGTGCCCGATTTGCTGAGGGGCGCCAGCCCCCCCTTCATGAGCTCGATGCCCAGGAAGAGGATGCCGAAGCCCAGGAGCACCTGGCCCGTGTACTTGACCACCCGCTTGTTGCCGAGCAGGAAAAAAAGCAGGCCCAACCCGATGCAGGGGAAGGAGAGCGTCTTCACGTTGAAGGCCACGATCTGGCCGGTGACGGTGGTCCCGATGTTCGCCCCGAAGATCACCGCCACCGATTGGGAGAACTTCATGAGCCCCGCGTTGACCAGACCCACCAGCATGACCGTGGTGGCCGAGGAGCTCTGGATGAGGGCGGTGACGCCAGTCCCTACCAGTACGCCGCGGATACGGTTACGGGTGAGGCCCTCCAGCATTCGGCGCAGGCGGTCTCCGGCGGCCAGTTGCAGCCCCTCGCTCATGAGGAACATGCCGTAAAGAAAGAGGCCCAGGCCTCCAAAGAGGACGATTATCCCGAACCAGATGGAGGTGGCCTCGAGCTTCATCCTTCAATTATTCTCCGTGATAAGGGATTCTCCATCGCCGCTTTTTCCTCACCCAAGGCGGAATTATATAGTCAACGTACCGATCCCACAAGGGGCGGGGAAGGGGCCGATCCCTGAGGGAAACCCTGTCACTCTGGACAGCGTGGCTTGACGGATGGCGCATCACGGCGAGTCCCTGCGCACGTGTCTTTCCGGCGTACCGTGCGGATTCCTTTGGCGGGTCGTCGGCGAGCGACAGGGGAACGGCGTGAAGGGTGGGGAGCGCATACGCGCGCACGCCTGGCCGCGCGGGATTCGCTCCAGATGCGTGGGGGCAGCGCAAAGCGCAGGTGGATTCAGGAAAGGAGCAGAGCAGGCACGAGTCGTTGAGCGCGCATCAGGGTTATGATATCATAACCCCTGAAACGCCGTTGGGGGATCGTCTAACGGTAGGACGCGAGACTCTGGATCTCGTTGTGAGGGTTCGAATCCTTCTCCCCCAGCCAGAACCGAATATCGAATGCGTGGCGCATTAGTCTAGTTGGCCTAGGACGCCGCCCTCTCAAGGCGGAGATCGCGGGTTCGAATCCCGCATGCGCTACCAGTATCAAGGCCCCTCGCGGGGCCTTTTTGCATGCCGCGGGCTATTCGTACCGTGAACCCCGCTGGTTTCGCCTGTTTGGGAGGCCATCTTTCAGGACTCAAGAGCCGCCTTTACCTGTTCCAGGATGTCCTGATGGCTTTTGGCGGTCGCTCGGCCCATTACCGGTTCGAGCAAGCGCCCGATATGCCTACCCCTGGTGCGGCTTTTCCAGCGGGCATCCGTACCGTTTCCGCTGGAAACGAATTCCATGCGGCCAAATTCATGCCTCAGCGGCAGCGCGCACTTTTAAATCTTGTATTCAAATGAGTTGGGTGGATCGTACTTCACTATCTCCTCGACGAAGGTAATGCCTGAAAGGCGGATGCTTTTGACCGCGCCCACCCCGTAACGAGCATCGCTTCCCTCCTTGAGAAGTTTTGCTTTGCGCGTGCCCCTTAACCATGAAGGGCATTTCTCGGTGTCGGTCATAAGGTGAAATACACGATCGATGGGGGCTCGGATATGGATGCTGGCGTCAACTGTCTTCATGTCAGCTCATCCCTCCTGTAAGGCCCTCCGCACTTTCAGCGGCCGCCGAATATGCCGCCCAGCACACCGCGCACGATCTGCCTGCCCAGCTGGGAGCCGATGCTGCGGGCGGCGCTCTTGGCCATGGCCTCGAACACGGAATCCTTGCAGCCGGGTTTCTTACCCGCCTTCGGACGGGCGGCCGTTTCCTCGGGAGGAGCCTCTTCCGCTTTCTTCTCCGCGGCCGCCGCAGCCGCGGCCACGCGCGCACGCAGCACCTCGTAGGCGGACTCGTCGTCGATGGCGTTCTCGTATTTCCCGGTAAGCGGGCTCTGGCTCCTCGCGGTGGCGAGGGCGTTCTCATCGGCCGGCCCGAAAAGGGTGGCGGGCGGCAGCACGAAGAAGCGGTCCACCACGGAAGGCGCGCCCTTCTCGTCGAGGAAGCTCATGAGAGCCTCTCCCACCTCGAGTTCCTGCACGGCGCGGGCGACGTCGAGCTCCGGGTTGGTGCGGTAAGTCTCAGCCGCCTGCTTGATGGCCTTATGCTCCTTGGGCGTATAGGCCCGCAAGGCATGCTGTATGCGGTTGCCCAGCTGGCCGAGCACGTCGTCGGGGATGTCCACGGGATTCTGGGTGATGAAGTAGACCCCAACTCCCTTGCTGCGGATGAGCCTCACCACCTGGAGGATCTTGTCCTTCAGGATGGCCGGGGTGTCGTCGAAGAGGAGGTGGGCCTCGTCGAAGAAGAAGACGAACTTGGGCCTCTCCGGATCTCCCACTTCCGGAAGCCGCTCGAAGAGCTCGCTGAGCAGCCAGAGCAGGAAGGTCGAGTAGAGTTTCGGAGACTGGATGAGCTTGTCCGCCGCCAGCAGGTTGACGTAGCCTTTCCCGTCGGCGTTGGTCCTCATGAGGTCGTTCAGGTCGAGGGCGGGCTCCCCGAAGAATCTATCCACCCCCTGCTGCTCGAGGGCGATGATCTTGCGCGATATGGTCCCGACGGTCGTCTTGGCGATGTTGCCGTATTCCGCCTTGTAGTCCGCAGCGTGCTCCTCCACGTATCCCAGGACCGCCTTGAGGTCCGCCAGGTTGTCGATAAGCAGCCCCTCGTCGTCCGCCAGCTTGAAGATGACCGCCAGGACCGACTCCTGCGTCTCGTTGAGCTCCAGGACACGTGCCAGCAGCAGGGGCCCCATCTCCGAGACGGTCGTGCGCACAGGGTGGCCCTTCTCGCCGTAGAGGTCCCAGAAAATGGTAGGAAGGCCGGCGAACTGCGGCGGGTCTATCTTGAGCCCCTCGACCTTTTTCTGGATGATCTCGTTCATGGTCCCCGGCTGCGAGATGCCGGTCACGTCACCCTTGATGTCGGCGAGGAACACGGGCACGCCTATGCCGCTGAAGCGCTCGGCCAGGAGCTTCAGCGTCGTCGTCTTGCCAGTCCCGGTCGCGCCGGCGATGAGGCCGTGGCGGTTGGCGAGCTTGGAGAGCAAATGGGCTTCCGCGCCCGCCGCGCTCTTGCCGATGAGGAGTTTATCGGACATGGCACCCTCCTTGATCCATGGCCTAAATTCTACCACCTGGCCGCCGCGGGGGCATGCAGCCGCGTTTTCGGCAGAACGGCCCGCCGGAACGTTCCGGCTGGGCGGACAAGGCACCGGCGGGCCGGGCAACCGGCAGGCTCAAGGAAGCGTAGCCCCCTCGACAGGGCAATCACGCGGGGGGCGTCTCGCGGCGACCTTGACCGCTCACCTGCCGGGCGCGCCGCCGGCGTTCACGGCTGAGGAGGTAATAGGCCTTTCCGGCGGCCTCTATGAGGCGGAACTGGTTCATGGCCAGGGGCACCTTCAGGGCCCACCTTCCGCGGCGGTCCGGCACCGCTCCCGTCTTGCGGGCGGGGTCCAGCAGGACCTCCTCCACGATCACCCCCTCACCGTCGCCGAGCTGGGCCTTGACGGTGCCGCCACCGTCCACGATGCAGGTGAAGCCGGGAAAGCTTGATTTCTGGGTGAGGAAGGGGAGCCCGGGGACGGGAGAGGTCCAGGGGCCGCACTTGTTGACGAAGACCACGGGTATGCCCAGAGTGCGCGCGTAGTGGGGGGCGAGGTTACTCAGGTTCTCGTTGTAGGCCCTGACCGCCCGGCGATGGAAGAGGGGATTGGGCATGGGCGAGGGGGCGGAATGTGGCATGAGCAGGATGTCCGCCGACTGCGAGCAGATGAGGCGCGGGGTATACGAGAGGAGGTTCTCGTAACAGATGCCCACCCCGACCCTTCCCATGTCCGTCTCTATCACGTGAGGCCCCGCCTTTCCCCGCGTGAAGTAGGCCTCGGCGAAGGCGGGGGTCTGCTTGCGCACCCTGCCCGCCTCGCCGCCCCGGGGGTCGGTGAGGACGAAGCTGTTGTAGAAATCCTCGCCCTCGGCCTCCAGGTAGCTGGTGCCCAGCCAGATGCCCAGGCGGCGCGAGGTCTCCCGCAACCAGCGCATGGTGGCGCCCTCCCTGGGCTCCGCCGCATCCCATATCTCCTTGCTGTAGATGTAGCCGGTGGGCATGAACTCCGGGAGCACCACCAGCCGGGCCCCCCTGGCCGCGGCCTCCTCCACCAGGGCGGTGGCGCGGGCCAGGTTCTTCTCCACCGCCCCGTTCTCCGAGGCCATCTGTATGGCCGCCACCGCAAGGGCCCTTGCTTCCTCCTCCATGATGCCCACCTCCTGATGTCCCGAGCGTCCTACTCCTGTCTTTGCGTTGCGCGCGCCTTGCGGTCCGTCGGTGAGCCGCGGAGGCGCCCATTCTTTGCGATGCCTTGCGCGCCGCAGGGGCCTGCCCGGCGGCGGGGTCGCCACAATCGATCATGATGCCGCCGTCCAGCACCAGGGTCTGCCCCGTCATTTAGGTGGCGTCCTCCGCCAGGAAGGCCACCACCCTGGCCGCCTTCTCGATGCCCAGGTCCGTGGATTCGATCACATTCTACCGCCACTGCATGCAGGCCGTTCTCCGTCCTTTAGAAAAGAAATGCTCAGGGGAGCTTGCCACGTCCGGGACACCCCGCGAGCACTCAGCGCATATGCCTCGGCCGCGCGCTTTGCGGGCATGGCGCGGCAACGCTCCCGGTGCAGGCGGTTTTGGTGAACCGGGGCACCTGGTCGCCGAGCGTTCCTTGCTACTTAGAGGATAACCAGGGAGGCTCGCTTTCAAACCGGGCGAGCGGGGAGGCGGGCGAGGACGGTAAGGGAGCTCCCCAGGGGCAATCCGGGGCCCGCCGCCACGCGCGCCTCCAGGGCGAGAAGGCCGGCCAGTGAGCGGTTCAGGGGCCGCGGGGGAAGCCGGAGGTCGGAGACGGCGTCCTCCTCCGTCGCTTTCCTGCTGGCGATGCGGAACGCGGCGATGGGGGGGAGGAGGGCGAAGACGAAGTAGGTGACCTTCACGGGCTCCAGCGCGGCGTGTTGGAGCATTTCCAGTATTTGGGAGCGGCGGTATCGGCGCGCGCCCCCCACCGCCAGGTCATGGCCGCCGCGCAGGAACTCCAGGGCGGGGAGGTTGAGGAGGAGGCATCCCCCAGGGGCCAGGACGCGCGCCATCTCCCGCAGGGCCGCCAGGTCATCCCGTACCTCGCGGTGGTAGATGACGTTGAGGGAGAGCACCAGGTCGAAGGAGGCGTCGGGGAAGGGAAGTTCTTCCACCGGGCCGTGGTGGAGCTCGCGGAGGCCGCGCTCCCGGCAGCGTCGCAGCGCCTCCTCGCTCACGTCCAGGGCGGCCAGGCGCCGGGGGTGGTAGCTGTCCCGCAGCCACTGCGTGAAGCCGCCGGTGCCACAGCCGGCGTCCAGCACGTCCCCCCGCGCCTGCGCCGGGCAGTGGCGGTCCAGGAGCAGGCGGTAAAGGCGGCGGTGCCCCAGGTACCACCAGTGAACGTCCTCCATGCTGTGGAGGGTATCGTACTCGTTCGCCTTCATCTGGAAACCTTCCGCGGCGCCGTTCGTTGCGGCTTTCGCACGGTTTTCCACGCCCCATGGTACGGGCAAGCGCGCGCCATTGGCAACATCTCGGCGTCGGCCCCATTCGTTGCCTTTTATAGGACCAAGGGAGGGGCTCCGCCCCTCCCCAGACATACTTTGGGGTCAAACCGCGTTCATGTCTGTGAGGGGTTGTCTGGGGAGGGAGAGCGTCTCGGCCCTCTGGACGGGCCTCCGCCGCACCCATCCCCCGCGAGGGAGGAACCCTTCTTTCTTCCGGGCCGGGACGCCGTGCAGCGGTCTCGCTCCGCAGGCTACGCTGCGACCGACCCGGCCGGTCACAGCCGGATGGGTGAGGTTGCGCGGGCTATGAGGAAATGATGTCAGGAAAACATGATGTCGTGGGGTCACAAGGCCGTTGGGATATCAGGAAAGGGCAGATTACGGGAACCCATGCTACGTTGAGTTCAGTGGGCGGCGATGCGGAAGGAGCCTTCGAGGCGCAGGTCTTCGGGGCGGGAAGAGGGTCCCGCGAAGACGTGGTAAGTCGTTTCCTCCACCTCCCAGCGGCCCTTCTCCGCATCGTAATACGCCAGGTCGTTGCCCTTGAGGGTGAAAGATACGCTGCGGGATTCGCCCGGCGCGAGGCTTACGCGGGCGAAGCCCTTGAGCTCCTTCACCGGGCGCTCCACCCGGGAGGAGGGGTATCCCACGTAAAGCTGGGCCACCTCCTCGCCGGCCATGCCGCCCGTGTTTGCGATCTCGACTTCCACCTGGAGGGTTCCCTCCGGCGGTATCTCCTCCGCATTCAGGCGCAGGCCGCGGTACTCGTAGGTGGTGTAGCTGAGCCCGAAACCGAAGGCGAAGGCGGGACACGTACCCTCCCTGTCGAGGAGGCGGTAGCCGTGATAATAGCCGTAGTCGATGCTCGCCGCCTTCCTGTCGAAGTGGGGGAGCTGCCCGTTGTTCTCCGGGAAGGTCACGGGGAGCTTCCCGCTGGGATTGGCGTCCCCGAAGATGACCTCGGCCACTGCGTTGCCGCCCTCCATTCCCGGGTACCATGCAACCAGGATGGCCTCCACCGCATCCCGCCAGCCGGAGGTGAGCAGGGCGGATCCTCCCTCCAGGACCACGACGCAGCGTTTGCTTTCCCTGGAAACTGCTTCCAGTAGTTCCACGTCCACCGGGCGCAGCGCGAGGTCCTCGCGGTCGCCGCCCACTTTGAGGGGGCCCGGCATGGCCTCCCCCTCGTTCCGGAAAGTAAGCCCCACCACCAACACGCACGCGTCCGCTTCCCGGGCAGCGCGGCGGGCTGCGGCGATATCCTTCCCGTCACAGTGTTCCACGCGCACGCTGTCGCCGGCACGGTCGCGCAGCCCCTGCAGCACGGTCACCGCGTAAGGGGGGCGCACGCGGCTGGAACCGTG
Organism: uncultured Actinomycetes bacterium; assembly: GCA_937128055.1. Taxonomy (GTDB): domain Bacteria; phylum Actinomycetota; class Geothermincolia; order Geothermincolales; family RBG-13-55-18; genus JACIXC01. The sequence goes on from CAKZMC010000198.1 coordinate 15,781, forward strand.
GTCTCCCAGGTTTGCCAGGTCCGCCAGCCGCCCGATGACCGCCAGCTTTCCCACCTCTCCGCGCCGCAGGGGGAGGGCGCCATTCTCGTTTTTCAGCAGCACTATCGATTTGCGGGCTGCTTCCCGCGCCAGGGCCACGTGTTCCGGGCAGGCCACCCTGTGAGTGCCGTAGTCCTCCCCCGTGCCCACGTTCGCGAAGCGGGCTTTCTGTCGCAGTATCCTGACAACCGCCTCGTCCACCACGTGTTCCGGCACCCTGCCTTCCCGCACCGCCCTGCGCAACCTCCTTCCGAAGTGGAAAGCATGCGGCATCTCGATGTCCAGCCCTCCCAGGGCCGCCTTCACCGTGTCGCGCGTTCCCAGGACGAAGTCGGACATCACCAGCCCCCGGAAGCCCCATTCTCCCTTGAGGATAGCGCGCAGCAGGTGGGAGTTGTGGGCGCAGTACTCCCCGTTGACCCGGTTGTAGGCGCTCATGACGGCGGCCACGCCCTCATCCACGCAGCGCTTGAAATGGGGGAGATAGAGCTCGCGCAGGGCGCGCTCGTCGATGCGCACGTCCACATAGAAGCGCGATTCCTCGATGCTGTTGCAGGCGAAGTGCTTGACACACGCCATGACGTGCTTCTGCAGGCCTCGCACCGAAGCGGCGCCCATCTCGCCCAGGAGATAGGGGTCCTCGCCGTAGGTTTCCTGTGCGCGTCCCCATCCCGGGTGGCGCAATAGATTGATGCACACCGCGGCGAGGAAATCGGCCCCCAGGGAGCGCGCTTCCGCTCCCATGGCCTCGCCGACGCGCTCCTCGAGCGCGGTGTCCCACGTGGCGCCGCGGGCCATGGAGACGGGAAAGCAGGTGCAACGGCCGAGGGCCACGCCGCGCGGCCCGTCGGTGAAACGGATGGGGGGAATTCCCAGGCGGCGGTTTGCCCCGCTGCGAAAGGGGTGGTAATTGTACCTCGCGAGGGAAAGCAACATCTCCCACGGCTTCATGCGCCCCGCCATCTGGCGCGTCTTCTCGCGCAGTCTCATGCCCGCCGCCAGCTCGCGCAGAAGGCCTTCCCTCGCCTCGCCCCCCGCCCTCACCACCGCGTCCCAGGAAAGGGGAGGAGTTGATGCGGCGTTGCCCGCCTTGCGGGTTGCGCTGCGGGCGTGGAGCAGCCGTTTGACCATGCGCATCTCCCCGGGAAAGAGCGCCGCATGCCTTGCGACAATCGTTCACCCCATGGGAGGGCGCCCTCTCCGCGAGGCGCCCTCTCCGGTTTCCATGATAGCACGGCGGGGGAGATGCTCGCCCGGTCTGCCGCCCGGTCAAACGCCGGCTTCGAAGAGCCTGCCCGTCCGGACGTAATCCACCGCAACGTGCCCATTTCCGCAAGGGATGTATTCTTTTTACCGTTGACGCCCGACTCCCAGTAATGCAGGGAAAATAACGGCCAAACGAGGATGGGGAAGGTTCACTTTTACTAAAATAAAACTTGACATATTTAAGACACTGCGAATAAAATAACACCAGGCTATCTACAATCAGCTATGGGAGGAATCTAGCAGGGAGGGGGCTGTCGTCATGTTCAAGGACGAGCAACTTTCATCCATCGCCAAAGTCCGTGAGGAATGGGAGCTCACCGTTCTCCGCCCCATCATGGAGAGGTGGCCGGAGCGCAAGGAAGAGTTCCTCACCCAGTCCGGGCACCCCGTGAAAAGGGTCTACACGCCGGAGGACATCGCCGACAAGGATTACGTGCGGGACATCAGTTTCCCGGGCTGGTACCCGTTCACGCGAGGCGTCTTTCCCACCGGTTACCGTGCCAGCCTATGGACCCGTCGCCTCATCACCGGGCTGGCTACCCCCGAGGAGACCAACAAGCGCCTGAAGTATCTCATCGAACAGGGGCAGACGGGTCTCAACATAATCTTCGACAACCCCACCACCAATTGCCTGGACTCCGACAACCCTTTGTGCGAGGGCGAAGTAGGGAGGGACGGGGTTCCTTGCGACACGCTGCGAGACGTGGAGGTGATCATGGACGGCATCGACATGCGCCAGGTCTCCACCTCCATCATCCATTCCGGTCCCTTCATCCTCTCCATGTACCTGGCGTTGGCGGAAAAGAGAGGCGTCCCCTTCGGCGAGCTCAGGGGCACGCTGCAGAACGACGTCCTCAGCCAGTATTACACGGTGAACATGTCCGTGCTCGGCCTGCGCGACGGCTTCCGCCTCTCCGCCGACGTGGTGGAGTACTGCCGCAAGCACGTTCCCCGCTGGAATCCCATAAGCTTCGTGGGCTACCAGATAAGGGAGGCGGGCAGCACCGCGGCGCAGGAGATCGCCTTCGCCATCGGCAGCGCCGTCGCGTACAGCGAGGAACTGGTGGGCCGGGGCATGGACGTGGACGACTTCGCAACCCGCCTGTCCTTCATGTTCAATTGCCACAACGATTTCTTCGAGGAGATATGTAAGCTGCGCGCGGCGAGGCGCCTCTGGGCGCGCATCATGAAGGAGCGCTTCGGGGCCCGGAACCCGCTCTCATGGCTGCTGCGCTTCCACGTGCAGACGGCGGGGAGTTCCCTCACCGCCCAACAGCCCATCAACAACATCATCCGCACCACCATCCAGGCCATGGCCGCGGTGCTGGGAGGCACCAACTCACTACACACCAACTCCATGGACGAGTGTTACGCACTGCCCTCCGAGTATGCCGCCCGCACCGCGCTCCGTACGCAGCAGATCATCGCCTACGAGAGCGGGGTGGCGAACACCGTGGATCCCCTTGCCGGGTCATACTTCGTGGAAAGGCTAACCGACGATATCGAGGAGGAAGCGCGCGAGATACTGCGCAAGATAGATGAAATGGGCGGCATGGTCGCAGCCCTGGAGGCGGGATGGGTGCAGAGGGAGATCGTGCGTTCCGCGAACGAGTATCACCGCAAGATGAGGGATGGCGAGATAACCGTGGTGGGCGTCAATGCCTTCACCGAGGAGGGGGACGAGGAGGTCCCCCTGGAGATACTGCGTATCGATCCCGCGCACGAGGCCCATCAGGTGAAGATGCTCAGGGAGGTCAGGGAAAGACGGGACGAGCAAGCCCTGCGCAGGGCGCTGGATAAGGTGAAGGAGGATGCGTCTGCCCACCGCAACATCGTGCCCTCCTGCATAGAGGCGGCAAAGGCCTATGCCTCGATAGAGGAGATAAGCGGGGCTATGAAGGAAGCCCTGGGCGCGGGGAAGGAGAGCAAGGACGCCTTCATCTGTTGATGAGGGGGGCGCAGCGGCGAGGGAGGAAGGGGCGGTTTGCGGACTGTGGCTTAGGAGTGGAGGTGAACGATGGCGGAGAAACGTCCCACCAAGGTGTTGCTGGCCAAGGCAGGCCTCGACGGCCACAACCGCGGCATCCAGCTCGTGGGAAAGGCCTTGCGGGACGCCGGCATGGAGGTGGTCTACGGGGGTCTGCGCATCACCCCGGAAGAGGTGGTGGAGATGTCTATCCAGGAGGATGTGGACGTGGTGGGCATCAGCATCTTCTCCGGCGGGCTCATGACCATCATCCCTAAGATTTTCCGGGCATTGCAGGAAAACGAATCGACCCGGAGCATTCCCATGGTGGTGGGAGGCATCCTGCCCCCACACGAGGCCGAAGAATTGCAGTCCATGGGCATCAGCGGGGTCTTCGGACCCGGGAGCGACCTCGAGGAGATCGTGGGTTTCATAAGGCAGTTGGTGGATTCTCAAGGGAGAGGCTAAGCCCCTCCTTGACCCTCCCCAAGACATTTCCGCGGTCAGGCCTTTTATTGCTCCTTCTTCCAGGCCGGGCCGGGGGATAGGGCTCGCTCCGCGACGCGCGGCCCCGCGTGATCACTTCCCTCTTCCGCAAGGCATGCCTTATCGCTGCCTCTGCCCCCGCGACATGGCCGGGCAGGAAACCGCTTGCGATGTCGCTCGCCCTACCCCCGGTCCCGGCCTGGCGTGATCCCTATAAAGCTCCGCGGAGAGGGCCCGGACATGTCCTCGAAAGACATGGACGGGGCCTCTCCTTTCCCGCCCCCCAGTCGGACATCTCCCGAGGTAGCCCCTTCAATCTCCGGGAGGGGTTGTCCGGGGATGAGGTGCGTCTCGGCCCTCTGGGCGGGCATTCGCCGCACCCATCCCCCGCAAGGTAGACATATCCTGGGGTCAAACCGCGTTTATGTCTGAGAGGGGTTGTTCCTGGGGATGAGGTGCGTCTCGGCCCTCTTGACGGGCCTTCGCCGCACCCATCCCCCGCAAGCGAGGAATCTATCCTTCTTCCGGCAAGGAGCCTTGGGGTAACGGTCTCGCTAGGCGCCACCCGCCTCGCTTAAAGGAAGGAACGCCCAGAAAGGCGACCTCGCTGCGACAAACACTATAGTTCTCCGCACAAGCTGGGTGGAGATCCGGAATTCTTCAAAGCCGAAAAATGGTGCTGGATATATCGGTTGCCAGCAAGGGAGGTAAAAAATAGTACATATCGATTTACATGGTGAAGGGGGAATAAGAACTTGTATACTCCTGGATACGAGGAAAGGGAAAAGGAGAGGGAGAGGGAGAGGGAAGGAAAGAGAAGGAAAAGGAAAGGGCTTCGGGGGATCATACGCGAAAGCGGAAGATCAACATGTAATGGAGAAAGGCAGGCGGATGAAGGGGTCGAGAGGCAAGGCGGAAAGCAGGGCAGGACAGGGGACGGGAGGCGAGGTGCGAAAAAGGATCGCAAGCGGTGCCAGGGCAGCCGTGGCGTCGTTGCTTGCGGGCGGGATGGCCGCCGCTGTCGTAAAACGCTTTCGCGCTTGGAGGGAAAAGGTGATGCCGCGGCGCGATCCCCTGCTTCCCTGGGAAGGTTACAGCCTGTGCTCGCGCGACGGCACGAGGATCGCCGTTCGCCGGATAGGCGGCGGAAAACAGGGAGCGCTTATCGTCGCCCACCCCGCGGTGACCGGACAGCGCTACGCTCCCCTGGTGGACCTGGCGGAGATGCTCGCCGCGCACTTCGACGTCTATACCTTCGATTTCCGCGGCCACGGGGACAGCAGCGGCATCCTTGGCCTGGGTTTGGCGGGGCCCCTGCAGGACATGGAAACGGTGGTCGACCACGTGCGTGAGAAGGGATATGCATGGTTGGGGGCGGTGGGCTTTTCTCTGGGAGGCATGACCTCACTGGTGCACGCGGCCCTGCGGCCCGGCCTGGATGCGGTGGCCTCGGTGAGCGCCCCTCCGGCGCTGCCGGACATAGAGCCCTACCGCCGCTGGCTGCCCGCCTGGTTCCTCTTCCTACGGTTGCTGGGGGCGCGTTTCTCGGCCGTCCCCGAGGGGGGGCCGCTGCCGATTGACGTGGCGGAGGGTTTCCCGCCCCTGCCGCTGCTCGTGGTGCACGGGGAAAGGGAGGCCTTCTATTCCCGCCGCGACCTTGAGATGATGCTGGAAAAGCTCGGGGACAGGGCCGAGTTTTGGGAAATCCCGGAAGCCGGACATACGGAACTGGCGGGGCGGGAGCTCGACCTGGTAAGGTGGTTGGTGGAAAGATCCGCCACAAGCCAGGCTGGTTCGCCCGCGCGGAACGCGTGATCCTCTTGCGCCGCGTCCCCGGGCGCGAGATTGGCCTTGGAGCTGGATTCGCTGGTAATATTGGTGATGTACCCGTGGAAGATGCCCTTGCCAGGAGGGAAGCGCGGGCGCCCCGCGAGGAGAGCGGCGGCCGGCAGGCGGGGCGAGGGGCGCAGTGGATCGAGGGCGCCTGGAGGTGATGGAGGTGTTTCTGGAAAAGCCTTGGGGGAACATCAAGGCCTATGCCCTGAACCAGCCCTGCACGGTAAAACTCATCACCGTCGAGCCGGAACAGGAAACCAGCCTCCACTACCATAAGTTGCGCGATGACTTGTGGATCATCCTGGACGAGGGGCTCGAGGTCACCATAGAAGGGGAGACCTTCTTGCCCCGCGAGGGGGAGGAATTCATGATCCCCGCCGAGAAAAGACACAAGATACGTTCCCTGGCAAAAAGAGGAAGGGTGCTGGAGATCGACATCGGCTTCACCAGCGAGGACGATACCTACCGCATCACAGACCTTTACGGAAGGGAACTGGTGGAGAAAGAGGAGACGGAGCTCTGAAGCTTCGCGAAGGAGTGTAGGGAGATGCTGAAGTTTGTCATACCCAAGGGAAGCCTGGAGGCGACCACTTTGGAGATCCTCAAAGACGCTGACCTGGCCGTGCGGCGCAGCGGTGACCGTGAGTACCATGCCGATATCGATGACCCGCGCATCGAGCAGGTGCGCATACTCCGCCCGCAGGAGATACCCAAGTACGTGGAGGACGGCTTCTTCGACCTGGGAATAACCGGCTATGATTGGATCTGCGAGTCCGGGGCGCGGGTGGTGGAGCTGGCGGACCTGCCCTACACCAAGACCGCCGTGGGCACCGTGGTCAGGGTGGTCCTGGCGGTGGCCGGCGACTCGCCTTACCAGAGCCCGAGCGATCTCCCGGACGGGGTTAGGGTATCCACGGAATATCCCAACCTGGTGGAGGAGTATTTTCGCCGCCTGGGCAAGCGCGCCGCTATCTACCTCTCCTACGGGGCGACGGAGGCCAAGGTTCCCGAGATGGCCGACGCGGTGGTGGAGCTGACCGAGACGGGGGGCACCTTGCGCAAGCACGGGCTGCGCATAATCGACACGGTGCTCGAGTCGACCACGCGCCTCATCGCCAACGAGGAGAGCTACACCGACGTGGAGAAAAGGCGCCTCATGGAGGAGATAAGGCTCCTCATACTGGGAGCCATGAACGCCCGCGGCAAGGTACTCATAAAGTTCAACGTCAGCAAGAAGAACCTCGATGCCGTGGTGGCGGTGCTGCCCTCCATGAAGGCTCCCACTCTCTCCCGCCTGTTCGGCCAGGATTATTACGCGGTGGAGAGCGTGGTGGAGAAGAAGGGCATAAACCTGCTCATCCCGGAGTTGGTGAAGCGGGGCGCCGAGGACATCATCGAGCTGCTCATCGCCAAGATCATCACTTAGGGGGCGTAAGGGAGATGGCGACGCTGCAGGAAAGGGTGGGCGAACTGCTGGAAAAGTGGCGGGATGAAATCCAGCGCTTGCCGGTGCCAGCCCACGTGCAGGTGGTGGACGGCGAGCCTGGGGAGCTCCTGCACCGGCTGGCCTCCGCCCTGCTCGTGGTGGCGGAGGACCCGGAGGCCGCTGCCCCCTTTCAGCCGGGAGGGGAGGTTTATCGCGACGCCGAGGAGCTGGGTCGCTTGCGGAGGCAACAGGGGTTCTCCATGGAGCTGCTGGTCCAGGAACACGTGATCATGCGCAACGAGTTCTGGAATCTCTTCCACGAGTCTGTGGAGATGAAGCGCGTGGTCGATTATCAACTGGAGAAGAGGGTGAACGGGTGCTGTGACCTGCTGCTGCAGGCGGCGGCCTCCGCCTATCATTATCAGAGCTCCAAGGAGATCATGGAAAATCCCCTGCGGGACCCGCTCACCGGTCTTTACAACCAGAGCTACTTCCAGGGCCGTATGATGGAGGAACTGCGCCGTTCTGTGCGCTACAAGCATGACATCACCCTGGTGCTCGTGGAGCTTGGCAATTATTTCCAATTAATGGAGAGCGAGGGGGGCGAGGCGACGGAGAGGGCTCTCAAGTACATCGGCCATTGCCTTTTCCGCATGACCAGGGATTGCGACGTGGTGGCCCGCCTGGGCGAAGGAAGCTTCGCCGCCCTGCTCCCGGAGACAGGCTGGCGGGGCGGCAAGATCATGGCGGAGCGCCTGTGCCGCTACTTGCAGCGCGAGCTGCACGCGCTGTTCGCGGGGGAAGCGCACCCGGAGCTTTACTGGGGGGTGGCGTCCTTTCCCGACGAGGTGCGCTTGCCGGAGAGGCTCTACCCGTGCGCGGTGGAAGCCATGAGGGTTTCCCGCTCCCTCGCTGCCGGGGATATAGCGGTGTACAAGAGTCCCGAGACGGGGGGACACGAGGCGGGAGGAGGCGCCTGAATTGGCGGTGAGGCTTGTCTCTGACCTGCACGGGCGCTTCGCGGACCTGCCCTCGGCGGTGATACCAGGGGATACCCTCATGGTGCTGGGAGACATCCTTGACCTCATCGACTGGGCGGACATAAGCGGCATCCTCCCGGAGGTGGTCGGGCGGGAGAGGCTGGTGGAGAAGTTGCTTGCCGCGGCCAGGGAGGGGCCCCAGGCGGCCGTGGCCCTACGGGACGAGATAATGTCGCCGCAGGGCGAATATTTCCAGGAGTTGCTGGCGCATTCGCGCGAGCAGTACCAGCGTTTCGCCGAGGTGCTGGGGGAAATGGATGGAAAGGTGTACGTGCTCTACGGAAACGGTGACATCCCGCAGCTCCTCGCGGAAGCGATCGAAGGCCTGGGGAACGCCGAGCTGGCGGAAGGCAGAAGGGATATAGACGGCCACACCTTCGGCTTCGTGTGCGGCGCGGTTTACTCTCCTTTCAGGATGCCCGCGGAGATGGACGACGCCTCTTACGGGGAACGCCTGCAGGAGCTGGGGCGGGTGGACGTGCTGTGCACGCACATCCCTCCCCGAGTGGAGGAGGCGGTCTTCGACGTGGTGGCGGGGAGGCCGGTGGAGGGTAGCGAAACGCTGCTGCGCTACCTGGAGGAGAACCGCCCCGCCTTTCATTACCATGGCCACGTGCACCAGCCTGCCCAGCGGGAATTACGCCTGGGAGACACGAGAGTGATAAACGTGGGATATTACAAGAGGGAGGGATACATTCACCTGCACACATGGATTTCGACGTAACGCCCTTGATGAGAGAGGAAGTGAGAGATCTCCCCGTCTACAGCCCGGGAAGATCCCCGGAGGAGGTGGCCAGGGAGCTGGGCATCTCGCATTGCGTGAAAATGGCCTCCAACGAGAACCCCCTGGGTCCCTCCCCGCTGGCTCTACGGGCCTTGGCGGAGGCGCTTCCCACCGCGCACCTTTACCCCGACGTGGACTGTCACCGGCTGCGGGAAGCCCTCTCTCTCCGCCTGGGCGTTACCGCGGAATGCTTGCTGGTGACCCACGGAGCCGACGAGGCGTTCGACCTCCTGGCCTACGCCTTCCTGGAGCGGGGGGACGAGGTGGTGGTGGGCGACCCCACCTTCTCCTCCTACGAGTTGGCGGCGCGGACCATGGGCGCCGCGGTGAGAAGGGTCCCGCTGCGGGAGTACCGGCAGGATATCCCGGCCATGCTCGAGGCGATCGGCGCGCGGACCAAGCTGGTCATACTCTGCTCTCCCCTCAATCCCACGGGCACCACGGTCAGCGCGGCGGAGCTCGAGGCGGCGGTCGAGGGCCTGCCCCGGAGCGCGCTCCTGGTGCTGGACGAGGCCTACCTGGAATACGTCACCGACCCGGAGCACCCGGAATCCCTGCACTACTTTCGGGACTGCGCGGGCATGGTCATCGCGCGTACCTTCTCCAAGATCTACGGTCTGGCCGGCTTGCGGGTGGGATACGTCGTTTGCCACCCTGCCGTAAGGGAGGCGCTGGAGAAGGTCAAGCTCCCCTTCAACGTCAACCGCCTGGGGCAGGTGGCCGCCCTCGCTGCCCTGGATGACGAGGAGCACCTGCGGCGGTCACGCGAGGTGAACGAGCATGGGAAGCGGCGTCTCTACGGAGTGCTCGAGGAGACGGGTTTCGCCTACGTTCCCACGCAGGCCAACTTCATCCTGGTGAAAGACCGTGACCGCGGCGACCTCTACGGGGAGCTCCTGCGCCGCGGCATCATCGTGCGGGCGGGAGAGGCCTTGGGAGTCCCCGGCCACGTGCGCATCACCATAGGCGACGAAGCCCAGAACGACAGGCTGGAGGAGGCCCTCCGGGATATAGCGGGGAAAGGGTGATCGCGGCCCATGCCCCTGCTGGGAGAGGAAGCGGGAAGGGGCCCCGGGGCCACAAGGCTTTTCGTCTTTCTCGACGGGCTGGAATTCATCCAGGGGGAAAGCGCCTACCGGGAAGTGCTGGAGCCATTGCGCGAGTTCGGCTCCTACCGGTACTACAAGAACCGCCTGGAGGAAAGCCACCTTCTCCTGGAGAGGATAGGCGATGCCCACGCCGTGTTCCTGGATTGGTCCAACCTGAACGCCGAGGTGCTTTCCTTCTGCCCCTCCCTGGAAATAGTCTCCTATATCGGGGTGGGGGCTGCCAACTTCGTTGACCTGGCCGCCGCCAGCGAGCTGGGGATCGTGGTCACCAACACGCCGGATTACGGGAACCGTTCCGTGGCCGAGCACGCCCTGGGCCTCATCCTGGCGGTGGCGAGGCACATCGCGCGGGGGGACCGCGACCTGCGGCAGGGCCGCTGGACCTCCTCGCAGCGCGAGGGGGTGCAGATCTCGGGGCGGCGCATCGGGCTGGTGGGCATGGGGGCGGTGGGTAAGGAGATGGCCCGCATGTGCCGATCACTGGGGATGGAGATTATATACCACGATCCGCGGAGGCAGCCGGAAGTGGAGGACATGGCTTCGTACCGCGAGCTAGACGAGCTTCTCCGAGAATGTGACGTCGTCAGCCTGCACGTCGCCTACACTCCGGAGACGCACAATCTCATCGGGGAGAGGGAGCTTTCCCTGCTGCGGCCCGGCGCCATCCTGGTCAATACCAGCCGCGGTGAGGTGTTGGACCTGAAGGCCCTGGCGAAAGCCTTGCGGGAGGGACGGCTGTGGGGGGCTGGCCTGGATAATTATTCCAACGAACCCCACCCGGACCTGAGCGGGCTGGTGGGCCTGGAAAACGTGGTGATGACCCCGCACATCGCCTTCAACACGCGCGAGGCCAAGGATCGCATGACGGCCATCGCCGTGGAGAACGTCGTCTCCTTCTACCGGGGCGAGCCGCGGAACGTCCTGAACCCGGAGGCCCTCGCGAGGAAAGGGGCTGCGGGGACGGCGGGCAGAGGCGACGAAGGCGCGGGGAGGACATGAGGGATTGAGGAGAGGATTCGGGGCATGGGCGCGGGCATGCGGGTTACCCTGGTGATTCCTTCCTATTGGGGAAGGAGGACCGGCGAACCCTTTAACCCGGAGGACGCGGTCTACGACCACCCCACACCCCTGGACGCGCAGGGAACCCTGGCCCGGGCCCTGGAGAGCATCCGCATCCTGCGCTACCGGAATTTCCGGGTGCTGGTACTTGGGGTGGCGACCCATCCCGACCTGGAGGATGAGGTGGAAGGTCGCCTGCGGGAGATAGTGGCTCCCTTCCGGAGGCATTTCCCCGTGGCCCTGCTCAGCCATTCCCACGAGAGGGAGATGAGGGGCATCCTGGAAGAAGGCGGCAACGGCGCGTTTGCGCACATGCTCTCCCTGCGGGGCTATTCCAACATCCGCAACTTTTGCCTGGTGGCAGCCTGCCTGGACGGAGCGGAGGCGGCGGTGCTCTTCGACGACGACGAGGTCTACGAGGACCCCCATTATCTGGAAAAGGTCGACGAGGTGCTGGGAAGCGAGTTCCAGGGCCGTTTTATCGGCGGGCTGGCCGGCTATTACGTTAACCCCGATGGAGGGTATCTCCTGCCGCGCAACACCGACTGGGTCTTCGCGGAATGGCCCGCGGTGGAGTGCATGAACCGGGCCTTCACCATCATCGAGGTCGGGGAGAGGCTGAAGCCGACGCCCTGGGTTTTCGGGGGCAACATGTGCATACACCGCGAGCTCTTTACCAGAGTGGCTTTCGATCCGCGCGTGACTAGGGGAGAGGACATCGATTACCTCATCAACGCCAAGTTCCTGGGGTACGATTTCTTCCTGGAAAACACGCTGTGGATACGTCACCTCCCCCCACCCAAGACGGCGCCCCTCTGGAGGCGCTTCCGCGAGGACCTCGACCGTTTCGTCTACACCAGGGAGAAGCTGCGAACACAGGAAGCGGTGGAAGGCTGCCGGCGAGTGAGGGTGGAGGAGCTCGATCCCTATCCGGGGAGATTCCTCCGCGACGACCTGGAAGATATGGTCTTCCGCACCTGCGTGCTCATGGCCCTGGATTATCTTTCCAGGAAAGACGATGAAGGGTTCGCGGAAAGCATGGCCAATCTCTTGCGCGCGCGCGCCGGCCCGCGGGTTTCGCGCAATCCCTTCCGGGAATACCTGGCATGGCGCCGCCGCTGGGAGGAGTTCATGCGCTTCCTTGCGAGGGAAGAGGGGCTGCAGCGTTACGTGCAGGGACTCTACGAAGGGGCGCGGTGAGGACCGTGAAGGAAACCGGCACCGTGCTCGACCCGTCGGTCATAAGGCGCTGCCATGAGATCGGGCGTGCCGACATCCTGGTGGGCATCCCCAGCTTCCGCAACGCGGACACCATAGCACACGTGGTGCGCAGCGCCGCCGAGGGCATGGTCAGGTATTTCCCGGGGCTGAGGCCGGTGCTGGTAAATTCGGACGGGGGTTCCACGGACGACACGGTGGAGTTGGTGCTACGGGAGCCAGTGCCTCCGCAGGTGGAGAAGATCGTCACGCCCTACCGTGGCCTTCCCGGGAAGGGGTCCGCTTTCCATGCCATCTTCGAGGTAGCCACCAGGCTCAAGGCGCGCATTTGCATCATGGTCGACTCCGACCTGCGCAGCATCACCCCGGAATGGATACGCCTGCTTGGCGAACCGGTGTGGAAGAACAGCTACGGGTTCGTCGCCCCCTATTACATACGCCACAAGTACGACGGCACCATCACCAACAACCTGGCTTTCCCCATGACGCAAGCCCTGTATGGCAGGCGCATAAGGCAGCCCATCGGCGGGGATTTCGGGTTCACCGGCTCGCTGGCCCTCGTATACTCGCACATGGACGTGTGGAGGTCGGACATCGCCAAGTTCGGCATCGACGTCTGGATGACCACCACGGCCATAACGGAGGGTTTCCGCATCTGCCAGTCGGCCATGGGGGTCAAGATCCACAACGTGAAGGACCCGGGAAGCGACCTGGGCTCCATGTTCGTACAGGTCGCATCCACCATCTTTTACCTCATGGGGGAACACGAGGTGAAGTGGATGCGGGTGCGGGGTTCCATCGCGACCCGCATCTTCGGGGACGTGCGCTACGAGGAACCGGCGAGCATGGAGATCAACGTGGACAACCTCATCGACCACTTCACTGCGGGCTGCGAACGCTACCGGGAGATCTGGGAGGTGGTCATGGAGCCGACCAACCTCATGGAAGTGTCCTTCGCCGCGCAGGCCAGGAGGGAGGAGGATTTCTCCTTTCCGGAGAGCCTTTGGGCTAAGCTGGTCTACGACTTCGCCGTGGCCTATAATTTCGAATGCCGCTTTTCCAGAAGGGAGATCGTGGAGGCGCTGGTCCCCCTCTACTGCGCGCGCACGGCGGATTTCGCTCTCCGCACCCGCAACATGACCAACATGGAGGTGGAACACCTGGTGCAGCGGCAGGCGGAGGAGTTCGAGTGGCTCAAGCCATACCTGGTGGATAAGTGGCTACGGGCCAAGGAGGCCGCGCTCACGGACCCCCAAGACCTCTTGCCGACGTCCACCTGATGTTTCTGCCGCGCGCTTTCACCGCGGCGGGCGGGGAGGGCGGCGGCGACATCTCTGCCTGGGCCCCGTTTATCCCATAATTTGTTATTTGCGCGGGGCATGAGGGACTGCATGTAGTATTTTCCGGTTTTTTACATATAGGGGTTGATTTTTGTCCGGCGGTGGTCGAAAATGGAGGCAAATGGTTGAAAGTGGAGTGTGATGGTGTATAATGGTTGACAGCAAGGCGGAGGGGAGAGCGGGAAGGAGGAAGCCTTCCGGGAGACCCTTCCGCAAGGGGCCCGGCTGACGAGACAAGGCGGCGACATGTTCCTGGGTACTCACGAGAACATTATAGACGAGAAGGGAAGGGTCATCATGCCCTCCAAGTTCCGGCCGGAACTTGAGGAAGGGGCAGTGATGGTCTACTGGTTCGAGGAGTGCGTGGCCCTTTTTACCGTGCGGGAGTTCAAGAAGGTGGCGAAGAAGGTGGCCTCTCTGCCACAGGGGCAGCGGGACAGGAGGTCCCTGGAGCGCGTGGTCTTCAGCAACGCCTACGAGGCGGTCCCCGATCGCCAGGGCCGCCTCACCATACCGCCGCGGCTCCGCCAGTTGGCGGGGCTCGACCGCGAGGTGGTCACGGTGGGACTGATGAACCGGGTGGAGATCTGGGACCGCGAGCGCTGGGAGGCTTCCATGCAGGGGGGCATCAAGAGCCTGGAAGAAACCGCGGAGAAACTGTCCTGGAACGGTTTCTGATCCGCGTGGCGGGCGGGACGGAAGGGGACGGATGGCAATGGTGGACATAATCAGGCAGGGCAGGAGGCACTGGACGCGCGGGGAGGAAGGAGCGCCCCGCTGCCTGCGTCATTTGTTGGAAATAAATGGACGAAGGTGATATCCGCCATGTACCGGTACTCTGCCAGGAGGTCGTGGGCTTTCTGCGCCCCCGCCCCGGTGATGTCCTGGTGGACGCCACCGTCGGTGAGGGAGGCCATGCCCGCGCCATCCTGCACAAGATGGAGGGACAGGGTTGCCTGATAGGACTGGACCGGGACGGGGAGGCGCTGCGCAGAGCGGGCGAAAGGCTGCGGGAGTTCGCTCCCGTGCTCACCCTGCGCCGTGCGGACTTCTCCTCGCTGCGGGAGGTGCTGCAGGAGTTGGGGGTGAGGGAGGTGAACGGCGTCCTCCTGGACCTGGGGGTTTCCTCCCTGCAGCTGGAATCGCCACAGCGCGGCTTCTCCTATCGCTTTCCCGGCCGGTTGGACATGCGCATGGACCGGAGCCAGGATCTGGATGCCTGGAAGGTGGTGAACGAGTATGAGGAGAGAGAGCTGGCGCGTATTATCCGCGAGTACGGCGAGGAGCGTTGGGCTGCCCGTATCGCTCGGGGCATCGCTCTCGCGAGAAAGCGCGCGCCCATCGACACCACGGATCGACTTGCTGAGGTTGTGAGGGACTCCATCCCCGCCGCGGCCAGGCGCCGGGGACGCCACCCGGCGAGGAGGACCTTTCAGGCCCTGAGGATGGAGGTGAACGGGGAGCTGCGGAACCTGGGGGCGGTGTTGCCCCAGGCGGCAGGCGCGCTCAAGGAGGGGGGAAGGTTGGTGGTCATTTCCTACCATTCCCTGGAAGACAGGTTGGTGAAGAGGTTCTTTCTCTCCCGCGGTTCGCGTTGCGCGTGCCCTTTGGATGCGCCCCGCTGCACGTGCGGCAGGGGGGAGGAGCTGCGCATCCTGACCGCCGGCCCGGTCCGTCCCGGGCCCGTGGAGGTGGAGGAAAACCCGAGATCCCGCGGCGCGAAGTTGCGGGCGGCGGAGAAGAGGTAGGCAACCGTGTCCCTGGCATTGGAGTGGAAAAACCTGTCTTCTCCCGGTCGCGGGGAGGAGGTCAGGCGCCGCGAGGAAAAGCGGCGTGCCGAACACCTGCGCAGGAAGCAGAAAGAGAGAGTGCGGCGCACGCGCCTGTTTTTCCTGTCCTTTCTGGCCATAGCCTTGTTCCTCAGCGGCGTGCTGCTGCTCTCCATATTCCTGCACGTGATGGTGGTGCAGAACGAGATCAGCCTGCGTGAGGTGGAGAAGCAGATCGAGCTGGAGAGGCGCAGGCAGGACACCTTCCGGACCGAGATATCGTCCCTCGAGTCGCCGGGGAGGATAGAGAAGGAGGCTGTTGAGAAACTGCACATGGTACAGGCGGCGGCTGCCGACTACCTGGAGACGACGGCCTACCGGGCCGCCCGGGAGAGAGACGGGGAGGGCATGCCCGGAGCGCAGGCCATGGCGGGGGATGCTGCGCAAGGAGGTAACTGAAGGGAAGCAGTGCGAGCTTGAAGGTAAACGCACGCCGAGCGGCGAATTCACAAAAGAGCCGTTAGGCGGCCGCAATCCAGGAGGCATCCAAGGAGGACGAGGTGTCAAAAGGAAAAAACAGGGATGCCAGGATAAACCTGGCAGCCGTGGTTCTTCTTCTCGGAATGGGGCTCATCGCTTACCGCCTCGTCAACCTGCAGGTCTTGAACGCCGACCGCTACGAGGGGCTCGCCCAGGAGCAGAGGCTGCAGTCCTCGGACCTCAACCCCCGCCGCGGCTGCATCCTGGACAACGAGGGGGAGGTCCTGGCCATAAGCAAGGAAGCTTATTCCATTTTTGCCACGCCTTACCTGGTGGAGGACGTCCCGTCCGCCGCGGCCGATCTTTCGTTGGTGCTCGGGAAACCGAGGCAGGAGATAGAGGAGAAACTGCGGACACCGTCGGGTTTCGTCTATCTGGAGAGGAAGGTAAGCCCGGATAAGGCGGAGGAGGTCGCGGCCCTGGGCATAGCGGGCATCGGCCTGGAGAAGGAAAGCAAGAGGTATTACCCGCAGGGGGACCTGGCCTGCCAGCTCATAGGCTTCGTGGGCACGGATAACATCGGGCTGGCCGGCCTTGAACTGCAATACGAGGAGATCCTGGCCGGCGAGAGGGGAGAGGCGGAGCTGGAGGTTGATGCCCGCGGAGATCCCATACCCGGGGTGACGAGGATCATAAAGCCTCCCGTGGACGGGAGCGATATCCGGCTGACCTTGGACTCCGAGATCCAGTTCAAGCTACAGGAGCAGCTGGCGGTTTCGGTGGAGAGCAGCGGCGCCAAGAACGCGGCGGGTCTGGTCATGGACTGCCGGACAGGCGCCATCCTGGCCATGGCCACCCACCCCTTTTTCGACGTCAACCGGTTCGCCTCCGTGGATCCCTCGCTGACCAGGAACCGGCCGGTCACCGATGCTTTCGAGCCGGGTTCCGTGCTGAAAGTGATAACCGCCATGGCAGCCCTGCAGGAGCAGGTGGTGACGCCCGGCTCCGTGATCAATATCCCTCCCTCCATCAAGATGGGCGAGTACGAGTTCAAGGACGACCACGACATGCCCAAGAGCGACCTCACCTTCAGCGAGGTCATCGCCTATTCCTCCAACCTGGGGACCATCAAGACCGCCATGGCGCTGGGAAAAGATGCCATGGCCGGCTATCTCGAGAAGTGCGGACTGGGCAGGAAAACGGGCGTGGATTTCCCGGGAGAGGCCGCGGGGGTCGTTCCCCAGGCGAAGGACTGGTCGCTCACCACCCTGCCCACCGTGGCCATCGGCCAGGGGATCTCGGTCACGCCCCTGCAGCTGGCGGTGGTCATGTCCGCGGTGGCCAACGGCGGGGTCATGGTGCAGCCGCATTTCCTGCAATGCATCGTCCACCCCGATAAGTCAACCGAGGAGCGCGAATACCCCTCCGGGGAGCGTATCGTTTCCGAGAACACCGCGGCTTCGTTGCGCCACATCCTCGGAGAGGTGGTAAGAATCGGCACGGGAACGCGCGCCGCCACGGCCCTTTTCAACTGCGGAGGCAAGACGGGCACGGCCATGAAGCCTGATCCGAGGGGCGGGTACCGCGAGGCATACGTTGCCAGTTTCGCCGGTTTCGGTCCCAGCGAGAACCCCAGGCTGGTGGCGGTGATTACCCTGGACGAGCCGCGAACGGTTTACGGAGGGCTGGCAGCCGCTCCCTGTTTTTCCCAGGTTATGGAATTCTCTTTGCAACATCTGGAAGTCACTCCCAGCCTGGAAAAGGCGAACACAAAGGACAGGGTGGTGCAGCAGTGAGGCTTTCGCAGTTGCTGGCAGGGGTGCAGGGGGTTCGCCGCGAGGCGGGAGGTGATCCCGAGGTGGAGGGAATAGCCTACCATTCCGCGCGGGTGGAACCGGGCTACCTGTTCTGCGCGGTCCCCGGTTTCCGCACCGACGGCCATCTCTATTTGCGCGAGGCGGCGGAACGGGGAGCCTGCGCGCTGCTGGTCGAGGAAGGCAGAGAGCTCCCGCCCGGGATAGGCGAGGGTGCGGCGGTGGTCAGGGCCGCCGATACCCGCCTGGCGTTAGCTCTCTTAAGCGACCGTTTCTGGGGCCATCCCAGCGGAAAACTGCACCTGGTGGGGATCACCGGCACCAACGGCAAGACCACCACCTCCTTCCTGGTTGAGGCGGCGGCGGAGCGGGCCGGGCTGCCCGCCGGCCTCATCGGTACCGTGGTTTACAGGATAGCCGGGCGCGAGCTTCCCGTGGATCGCACCACCCCCGAGTCGGCGGACCTGCAGGAGATCCTGGCCTCCATGGCGGAGGCGGGATGCCGGGTGGCCGCCATGGAGGTTTCCTCCCACGCTCTGGCCCTGCGCCGCGTGGACGGCTGCAGTTTCCGGGTGGCAGTTTTTACCAACCTGAGCCAGGATCACCTTGATTTTCACCGGGATATGGAAGAGTACTACCGCGCTAAGGAGAGGCTGTTCCTGCCCCGTTCGCAGGGGGGCTTGCAGCCGGAGGCTGCGGCGGTGAACGTGGACGACCCGTACGGGAAGCGCCTGGCCGCCGCGGTGGCGGGAAGGGTGCTCACCTATGGTACGGCGGAGGACGCGGAGCTGAGGGGAAAGTTGCTGGTCACGGGTTTGAAAGAATCCCGCGTGGCGGTGCGTCACCGCGACTGGTACGCGGAGGGGGAAACCGCGCTGACGGGGTCCTTCAACCTCTATAACATCCTGGCGGCCCTGGCTGCCTGCTTGCTGCTCGGGCTGGACGCGGAGCGGTGCCTGCGGGGCATCCTCGCCCACCCCGGCGTTCCGGGGAGGTTCCAGGCGGTGGAGGAGGGGCAGGACTTCGCCGTGCTGGTGGACTACGCGCATACGCCGGATTCCCTGCGCCGTGTGCTGGAAGCGGCGCACGAGATAGCCGAGGGCAGGGTCATCGCGGTCTTTGGATGCGGCGGCGACCGCGACCGGGGCAAGCGTCCCCTCATGGGGGAGATCGCGGCGGTGGCCTCGGACCTCCTTATCGTCACCTCGGATAACCCGCGCAGCGAGGACCCCCTGGCCATCATCGCCGATATCGAGAGGGGCGTAAAAGGCGCTATCGGGGGCGGGTCCTACCTGGTAATACCCGACCGGCGCCGCGCCATCGAGACCGCGGTGGAGGAGGCGAGGCGGGGCGACGTGGTTCTCATCGCCGGAAAGGGGCACGAGAAGGGCCAGATCTTCGCGGACCGGGTGCTGCCTTTCGATGACGTGGAGGAGGCCGCAGGCGCCCTGCGAAGGAGGCTAGCGAGAAGATGATTCCCATGCGCGTGGACGAGATCGCACGCCTGCTGGACGCGGAGCTGGCCGGGGGAGGGAGGGCCGCGGCAAGGAAGATCAGCCGCGTCTCAACCGACACCCGGACCTTGCTCAAGGGAGATCTTTTCGTCGCCCTCAAGGGCGAGCGCTACGACGCACACGATTTCCTCGTGCAGGCGCTTGAAAGGGGGGCGGCGGCCCTGCTGGTGTCCCGCCTGGTGGAGAAGGCGGTGACGAAAGCCCGTCGCTCGGGTGTTCCCGTGCTGCGCGTGCGCGATACCCTGGGGGCCCTGGGGGCTCTGGCGGCGCGGCAGCGGGAGATGATGGACGCGGAAGTGGCAGCCATTACCGGGTCCACCGGCAAAACCATCACCAAGGACTTCGCCGCGTCGGTCTTATCACGGGAGGGAAGCGTCGCCTATCCGCGGCAGAGTTTCAACAACGAGGTGGGGGTCCCCCTGACCATCCTCGAGGCCGCGCCCGGGACGCGTTTCATGGTCCTGGAGATGGGAACGCGGGGCTTGGGGCACATAAGGGACCTGTGCGCCATCGCCAGGCCGGTGGTGGGGGTGGTGACCAACGTGGGCTTCGCCCACCTGCGCTACTTCCGCAGCCGGGACAGGATCGCCGAGGCCAAGGGGGAATTGCTGCGGGCTCTTCCCCCGCGGGGAACGGCGGTGATCAACGCTGGGGACGACTACGCTGCTTACATGCGGCGCCAGGCCGCCTGCCGCACGGTCACCTTCGGGTGCGGACGGGGGGCGGAGGTGCGCGCGGAGAAGATACGCGTGGACGAGGTCGGTAGAGCCAGCTTCGTGCTGAGGCTGAAGGGAGGTGAGAAAGGAGAAGTGCGGGTACCCTTGCCGGGCCGTCACAACGTGGAGAACGCGCTGGCGGCCGCGGCGCTGGGAGAGATCATGGGGGTGAAAATGGAAAGCATCATTGCGGGTATCGAGGAAGCCAGGGTGACGGGATGGAGGATGGAAATGATTAACAGGCCGGATGAAATCACCATCATCAACGACGCCTACAATGCAAACCCGGTATCCATGCGCTCGGCCCTCATGGCCCTGGGTGATATCGCGCGGGGAAAGAGGACCATCGCCGTCCTGGGGGAAATGGCGGAGCTGGGCCCAATTTCAGAGCAGGCCCACCGGGAGGTGGGCAGGATGGCCGTGGACTACGGGACGGACATCCTCATAACCGTGGGCAGGAAGGCGCGCAAGATCGCCCAGGCGGCGCGGGAGAAGGGTCTGCCCCGCGGCAGCGTGTATGCCGTGGAGAGGGTGGACAAGGCGGCGGAGATACTGCGGGCCATCATCGAGCCCGGGGACGTGGTGCTCATCAAGGGCTCGCGTTTCCTGGGACTGGAAAAGCTGGTGGAGATGGTGGCCTGACCTCCGGAGGGGTGTTATAGTCGCTGGCGAGGAAGGCGGCCTGATCGTGGCTGGCCGGAAAGGAGAAGACGCCCTTGTACCGGGTGATGGGAGCGCTCCTGATCAGCCTGCTTGTGTGCATCTTCGGCATGCCCGTCTTTATCGGCTGGTTGCGGAGGCGTGGCATAGGACAGTACATAAGGGAGGACGGGCCGCGGGCCCACCTGGCCAAGGAGGGAACCCCCACCATGGGGGGAGTGCTCATCGTCATCTCCACCCTGGCGGGTTTTCTCCTCATGGCGGTGAGGTTGGCCTCAGGGACGGGTTTCGCCCTTGGTCTGGTGATCCTGGGATGCGGGCTGCTCGGCTTCGCCGACGATTACACCAAGCTGCGCTACGCGCGCTCCCTGGGGCTGCGGGTCCGCAGCAAGCTCTTCTGGCAGCTGCTCATATCCATAGCGCTGGCCTACCTGGCGACTGAGCACTTCGGCGTGGACACCAAGCTTTACTTCTTCCGGACCCAGACGGTGCTCTGCGATCTGGGACCCCTTTATTATCTGCTTGTCTTTCTCTTGATCATCGGTTTCTCCAACGCTGTCAACCTGACCGACGGACTCGACGGCCTGGCTTCCGGGACCACCATACTGGTGATGACCGCCTACGTCCTCATAGCCTTCACGCAGTTCCGCAACCACCAGTTCCTTTACCACCACGTGCAGGGTTCGCTGGATATCGCCATCTTCGCCGGGGCCATGATGGGCAGTTGCGTGGGTTTCCTGTGGTGGAACGCGCCTCCCGCCAAGATCTTCATGGGCGACACCGGCTCGCTCGCCCTGGGCGGGAGCCTGGCCACGGTGGCCGTCCTCTCCAAGACGGAACTGCTCCTGCTGGTCCTGGGCGGTCTCTTCGTGCTGGAGGCCATCTCCGTCATCTTGCAGGTTCTGGGATACAAGGCGACCCGGCGGAGGATCTTCCGGATGGCTCCCCTGCATCACCATTTCGAGCTCAAGGGCTGGTCCGAGGTGACCACGCTGATCAGGTTATGGATCGTGGCCGGATTTTTCGTGGGGATCGGATTCCTCTTCTTCTACATCAATTACGTGGGAGGGAAATGAGAGGCTTGTCGCGTGGAGGCGGGAACATGCGTAAGCGAAACGGGTGCTCCGGGGATTGATGCGCATGGATGCTTTAGAGGGTGCGAAGCTGGTCCTGGTCGTGGGGTTGGGCATCTCCGGCCGCGCGGCCACGGATAAGCTTTTGCGTGAGGGCAAGAAGGTGAGGATCAACGACGCGTCCGATTGCGCTGAGATGCGCGAAAGGGCGCGCGAGTACGCGGAGAGGGGCGCGGAAGTGGTCCTGGGCCATCACCGGCCTGAGGTGCTGGAGGGGGTGGACCTGGTGGTGGTGAGCCCCGGCGTGCGGGGAAGGTTGCCCCTGCTCCGGGAGGCGGAAGCAAGGGGAATAGCGGTGTGGAGCGAGATAGAACTGGCCTGGAGATACGCGCGCGGGCCCCTCGTCGCCGTCACCGGCACCAACGGCAAGACCACGACTGTGAGCATGATCGAGGCGATCCTTAAGGAGGCGGGCATGCCGGCCGTGGCGGCGGGGAACATAGGGCATCCCCTGGTCGCCGCGGTGGAGGAAGCGGGGCCGGGAGATCCCCTCGTGGTAGAAGTTTCCAGCTTCCAGCTCTATTACATACGCGAGTTCCGCCCCCGGGTTTCCGTGCTGCTCAACATCGCGGAAGACCACCTGGACTGGCACGAAAGCCTGGAGGATTACATAGCCTCCAAGAGCCGCATATGGAAAAACCAGCGCGGGGAGGAGTGCGTGGTGTGCAATCTCGACGACCCCTTGTGCCTGCAGGCGGTGAAGGACGCCGAGGCGCAACTGTTATATTTTTCCAGAAAGGACAAGGAGGAGGCCGAGGTCTTTCTCCGCGAAGGGACGCTCTATTGCCGCGCTTCCCTACAGGGCGGGGAGGGACGGGAGCCGCTGCCCGTCATGCGCGCCGAAGAGCTGCTCTTGCCCGGGGAACATAACCTGGAGAACGCCATGGCCGCCACGGCGGCCGCCATGGCCTTGGGCGCTGGCAGCCGGGCGGCGGGAGAAGCCCTGCGCGGCTTTCGGGGACTTGCCCACCGCCTGCAGATGGTGGGGGAGCACGGGGGGGTGCGCTTCTACGACGATTCCAAGGCCACCAACCCCCACGCCGCCGCGCGGGCCCTGGGCGCCTTCACGCAGCCCCTCCTGGTGATCCTGGGAGGGAGGAACAAGGGATTGCCCTTCGGGCAGCTTGCGGAGATGCTGTCCGAACGCTCGCAGGCGGGGAGGCTGAGGATGGTCTACGCGGTGGGGGAGGCGGCGGCGGAGATAACTTCCGTGTTGTCCGCCGTGCGGCCGCCCCTGCCCTTGCGGAGCATGGACCGTCTGGAGGAGGTTTTTTCCGATCTGCCGGAAACGGCGAGGCCGGGGGACGTGGTCCTCTTCAGCCCGGCCTGCGCCTCCTTCGACCGTTACCGGGATTACAGGGAACGCGGCAAGCATTTCCAGCAACTGGTAGAGAAGTACCGGAGGTCTGCCTATGGGTGAGCGCGGACATGCCCGTGCGGAACAGCCAAGAGGACGCCGTCCGCCGGAAGCCCTGGTGGAAGCCAGGAGGCGTGCGGCGGAGAGGGAGGCCCGAAAGAACGCCACCTTTCGTCCCCAGGGGGGCTCCAGGGTGATCCCGCTGAAGGACAGGACCAGGAGGTCCCGCAAGGCGGGTTTCACCGGCACCGACTACACCCTGCTGGCCGTGGTCATGCTCATGTCGCTATACGGGATGGTCATGATCTTCTCCGCGAGCTCGGGGGCCGCCCTGCACAATTACGGGTCGAGCTATTACTTCATCGTCCGCCAGGCCGCGTGGTTCGGGGTGGGGATGGTGGCCATGGCGGCGCTGGCCAACACCGACTACCGGAAGCTACTGAAGGTATCGCCGCTGCTGGTAGCCGTCTCCCTGGCGGCGCTCGCCGCCGTTCTCCTCTTCGGCAAGGAGGTCTATGGATCCAAGCGCTCCCTGGAGCTGGGGCCGCTGGTGATGCAGCCTTCGGAGCTGGCCAAGCTGTCCATACTTCTCTTCGCCGTCTCGTGGTACGGGAGGGAAAAGGGACGCCTGGAAAGCTGGCGGGAAATCTGCATGCCGGTCCTCGCCGTCACCGCCGCGGCCTGCCTGCTGATCATTCTCGAACCGGACCTGGGCAGCATGCTCATCGTGGGGCTTTCCGCTTTTGCCGTGCTCTTCCTCTCGCACGCGAAGCGCGGCAAGATATTCGCCCTTGCCCTGGCGGGCATGGGGCTGACGGCGTTTTTCATCTTTATCTCCCCCTACCGCAGGGCCCGCTTCATCGCCTTCCTGGATCCCTGGAGCGCTCCGCGGGAGGGCGGCTTTCACATCATCCAGTCCCTTTTGGCCCTGGGCTCTGGAAGGGTGGCCGGCCTGGGACTGGGGATGAGCCGCCAGAAGTTCTTCTATCTGCCCAACGCGCACACTGACTTCATCTTCTCCATCATCGGCGAAGAGCTGGGGTTGGTGGGATCGCTGGCCGTCATCGCGCTCTTCGCCGTTTTTATCTACCTGGGGTTGAAGATCTCGCGGGGAGCCGGGGACGGTTACGGGCGCCTGCTGGCCATGGGCATCACCTGCCTCATAGGCGCGCAGGCCTTGGTCAACATGGGTGCGGCCTGCGGGGTGATGCCCATCACCGGGATCACCCTCCCCTTCTTCAGCTACGGTGGCTCTTCACTGGTGATTTGCCTCTCCCTGGCCGGTATACTCGTAAGCGTTTCACGGCGGGGTGGGACTGCGCGGCCCGGAATGGACAGGAGGAAACGGCGTGAGAGTGGCGATATGCGGCGGGGGAACCGGAGGCCACCTCCATCCCCTTCTCGCGGTGGCCGAGGAGCTCGTATCGCGTGAGGGAGCGGAGGTGACCCTGTACCTCAACCGCAAGGCTCCCAGCGCCGCCGGCATGCCGCGGTGCCGTTTGGTGACCCTGAAGGTGAGCGGCTTCGCCCGCCGTTTGCGGCGGGAAAACGCGCGGGCGGCGCGGGAGCTCTTCCGCGCCACGCGGGAATGCCGGTCGGATATGCGCCGCCAGCTGCCGCGGGTCGCAGTGGCTTTCGGGGGTTACGCCAGCGTCCCGGGAGCCCTGGCCGCGCTCAGCTTGCGCGTCCCCCTGGTGCTCCACGAGCAGAACGTGATACCCGGTTCCGCCAATCGCCTGCTGGCCCCCCTGGCCAGGAGGATAACCGTCTCCTTTGCGGATACCCTGGACGTGTGCCCGGGTTGGCGGAACAAGGCGGTGGTTACCGGAAATCCCCTCCTGAAGAGGGGTGAAGGCCAAGAGGACCCTTACCGGTACTTCGGGCTGGCCGAGGGAAGGAAGACGCTGGCGGTGGTGGGAGGCAGCCAGGGGGCGGCCTCGCTCAACCGCGCGGTACTGGGAGCCCTTCCTGCCTGGAAGGACCGCCGCGACCTGCAGGTCCTGCACGCGGTGGGAAGGGACAAGTACCAGGATTTCATGGCCGAGGCGGCGAAAGTGGACTACGGCGGGCTGATCTACCGTCCGCTGGGTTTCGTGGAGCGCATGGACCTGCTCTACCGGGTGGCGGATCTGGTGGTCTGCAGGGCGGGGGCAGCGACCGTGGCGGAGCTGGCGGCCGCCGGGCGTGGGGCCATCCTGGTCCCCTACCCCTATGCCACCGCCTCCCACCAGGACGCCAACGCCGAGGTGCTGCGGCGTCGCGGCGCGGCGGTGGTGGTTCCCGACGGCGAACTGGACGGCGATCGCCTGCGGGAGGAGGTCGATAGGCTGCTGGCCGAGGAGGGAAGGCTGCGGGAGATGGGGGAAGCGGCGCGAGGCGAAGCGAAGCCGCAGGCCGCATCGCATGTCGCTGAGATCGTGATCGCCCTGGCCGAGGAGGAGAAGTGAGGCAGCGGGAAAGGGTGCATTTCGTGGGGATCGGCGGCGCGGGAATGAGCGCCATAGCCGCCGTGCTCCTGGCCAAGGGGGTTGAGGTGAGCGGCTCCGATCTCAAGGAGACGCGCAACACGGTACGCCTGGGCGAGCTGGGTGCGCGGGTCCACATCGGCCACCGGCCGGAGAACGTGGAGGGAGCGGACATCGTGGTGGTTTCCTCCGCCGTCCCGGAGCGGAACAGGGAACTCGCCCGCGC
Organism: uncultured Actinomycetes bacterium; assembly: GCA_937128055.1. Classification (GTDB taxonomy): domain Bacteria; phylum Actinomycetota; class Geothermincolia; order Geothermincolales; family RBG-13-55-18; genus JACIXC01. The sequence goes on from CAKZMC010000198.1 coordinate 41,484, forward strand.
CCGCGAGCTTTCCCTGCCCGTGCTCCCCCGGGCGGCCATGCTCGCGCGCCTCATGGATGAAGGGAAGGGCATAGCGGTGGCCGGCACCCACGGCAAGACCACCACCACGTCCATGGTGGCCATGATCCTCGCCCAGGCGGGCATGGATCCCACCTATGTGGTGGGCGGCGAGCTGAACGACGTGGGGAGCAACGCCCACGCGGGCAGCGGCGAGTACGTGGTGGCGGAGGCAGATGAGAGCGACGGCTCTTTCTTGCTGCTGAAGCCCTGGGCAGCGGTAGTCACCAACGTGGAGGCGGACCACCTGGATTTCTTCGGCGATCCCCGGAGGGTGCAGGAGTATTTCGCACGCTTCGTCTCCCTGGTGGATCCGCACGGCGTGGTGGTCTTGGGGGGAGACGATGCAGGCGCGCGTTCCTTGCTGGGGAAGAGCGGCGCCAGGCAGGTCACCTTCGGCGGGGGAGAGGACAGCGACTACCGCTTCCGGGACCTGCAGCTCTTTGCGGGGGGCAGCTCCTTCCGGGTGTCTGCGCGCGGCGAGGAGCTCGGTGGGATGGAACTGGAAATACCGGGGCTGCACAACGTGTACAACGCCCTGGCGGCCACCGCCCTCACCCATACCCTGGGAGTGGATTTCGACGCCATCGCCGGCGCCCTCTCCTCCTTCAAGGGGGTCAGGCGCCGCTACCAGCGGGTGAGCGAGGTGGCTGGGGTGAGGATCGTCGACGATTATGCCCACCATCCCTCCGAGGTCGTGTCCACCCTCGAGGCCGCCGCCCTGGAAAGGGAGCGGCGGCTCGTCTGCCTCTTTCAGCCCCACCGCTATTCGCGCACGGCGGCCCTCTGGAAGGAGTTCGGGAGCGCCTTCTCCCGTGCCGACCTCCTCATCCTGACGGACGTCTATGCCGCCGGGGAGGATCCCCTTCCGGGGGTGGACGGCAAGCTCATCGTGAACGCCGTCCTGGAAGCGGATCCCGCGAAGCAGGTGGTTTATGTGCCGAGAAGGTCGTCGCTGGGCGAGGCGGCCCTGCGCTTCATCCGCCGCGGGGACCTGGTCCTGACCATGGGCGCCGGCGACATATCCCTCTGCGCCACGGAGATCGCGGATCTCCTGCAGGACAGGGGTGAGAACGGTGTCCGGGGATGAGCGCGCGGAGCGCGTCCTCGCCGTGAAGGGCAGGCTCGAGGGAAGGTTGAAGGGGGGGCTGGAAGAAGGAGTCCACTTGTCGGGGTTCACCTCCTTTCGCATCGGGGGGCCCGCGGACTTGCTGGTCATACCCAAGGGCAGGGAGGATCTCGCGCTGGTTTCCCGGGCCCTGGTGGAGGAGGGGGCTGATTTCCTGGTATTGGGGAGGGGGAGCAACCTACTGGTTTCCGACGACGGCTTCCGTGGGGTGGTGATCTACCTCTCCCGCGGCATGAGGAGAATACGCGTGAAAAATAAATATGAAGTTGAGGTAGAAGCAGGCTGTGACCTCAACGCTTTGATTAGGCATTGCATGGAGTGCGAGATATCCGGCCTGGAGGAGCTTTCCGGCATACCGGGCAGCGTGGGCGGCGCCGTGCGCATGAACGCCGGTGCCCGGGGGGTCTCTTTCGGTGAGCGGGTGGGCGAGATAAGGCTGTTGCGCCTAGGAGAGAGTGACGTGGAGGAGATATGCCTGGGACGGCAGGAAGCCGGTTTCGCCTACCGGGATGCCCGGGGGGTGGAAGAGGGGGACATCATCTATGAGGTCTCGCTCGAGCTCGAGAAGGGAGACAGGGAGAGTTCGCGCATGAAGTGCGAGGAGGCGATGTCCTGGCGCAGGGAGAGCCAGCCCTTGGGGCAACCGTCGGCGGGGAGCGTCTTCCTCAACCCGGAGGGGGGGTCGGCGGGAGAGATAATCGACAGGTGCGGCCTGAAAGGGGCGCGGGTCGGGGAGGCCATGGTCTCGCCCAAGCACGCCAACTTCATCGTCAACCTGGGCAGGGCCTCCGCGGAGGACGTGCGGGCGCTCATCGGCAGGATAAAGGAGGAAGTGCTGCGCAGGGAGGGAGTGGAGCTGCGCGAGGAAATAAGGATGGTGGGTTTTCCGGGCGGTGAAAGATGATGAAGAGGGTGGCCGTGCTCAAGGGGGGCGTTTCGAGGGAGCGTGAGGTTTCCCTGCGCTCGGGAGCGGCCGTCGCCGCGGCCTTGCGTAAGCGGGGCCACGAGGTAAGGGAGGTGGACCTGGGGCCCGCGATGGCGGAGCAACTGCTGCCCTTGCAGGGGAGCGTTGACGCGGCCTTTCTGGCCCTGCACGGGCGCCTGGGGGAGGACGGCACCGTGCAGGGGCTCCTGGAACTTCTCGCTATCCCCTACACCGGTTCCGGGGTCCTGGCCAGCGCCCTGGCCATTGATAAACGCATGTCCAAGCGCGTCTTCCGGGCTCATGGCATCCCGGTCGCTGACGACGTGACGATAACCGCCGCGGAGATAGCCGCCTCAGGGTTGCAGCGGGCGGCGGAGGGAATCGCCGTGGACCTCGGTTTCCCCTGCATCGTGAAGCCGAACTGCGAGGGGTCCACCCTGGGGACCTTCCGGGTGCGCAACACGGAGGAGCTCGAGGAAGCCCTTAGGGGCGCCCTCGCCTACGACCGGCTGCTTCTGGTGGAGAGGTTCATAGAGGGAAGAGAGATGACGGTGGGCCTCCTGGGGGACGAACCTATCGTCCTGCCCGTCCTGGAGGTAGTGGCCAGCAAGGGTTTTTACGATTACGAGTGCAAGTACACCCGGGGCATGACCGAGTACCTGGTACCCGCACCCATACCCGAGAGCCTCTCAAGGGAGTTGCAGAGGCTGGCGGTGCAGGCACACAACGCCCTGGGTTGCGAGGGGGTGTCCCGGGTGGATTTCATGCTCGACGAAAGGGGCGGCGCCTTTTGCCTGGAGGTGAACACCATACCGGGCATGACCGAGTTGAGCCTGGTGCCCAAGGCGGCGGCGGCGATGGGCTATTCCTTCGAGGACGTGGCGGAGATCATCCTCTCCACCGCGCGCCTCAAGGTGGACCGGACCGGATGCGGTGGTGGGCCGGGACAGGAGGAGGGGAATGAGCCGGGGGCTTGAGGGCCGGGCAGACGCGGGAAGGGCACGCCCGCAGAGGGACCGGGAAGCGGCTTTCCGGGAGCCGCCGGCCAAGGCTTCCGCCAGACCGGCTGCGAGGAGAAGGGGTGAGCCGAAAAAGGAGGGACAGCCCGGCGAGGTCCGCCGGCGAGCGAAGGCAAGGACGGCACGCGAGGGGAAGGAGCAGAGGCTCTCTCCGGTTGAGGGCGGGAGGAGGTGCGAGGTAGTCCGCCTGCACCACGAGGCGGCGCATCGCCCGCGCCCCCGGAGCCTTGCGGCCGTGCGGCCGGGAGAGGCGGGACCCCGCGGGCGGGAGAGGGAGGGGGATGCGAGGGCGGAGAAGACCGCGTCACGCGTGTGGGTGAGGACGGCGCTGACCGCGCTGCTCCTGGCCTCGCTCGTCCTGATGTTGTGGGTATACATGTACACCGGGGTGCTTAACGTGAAGGCGGTAGAGGTGAGGGGCAACCACCGGCTGGACGCGGCCTACCTGCGCGCTCTGTCGGGGATCACCTCGCAGACCCATCTCTTGAGGATGGATGTGGGCGCGGTTGAGAGAGCCATTCTTTCCGAGCCATACGTGGCTGAGGTGAAGGTCTCGCGCCGCTTTCCCTACACCGTGATACTGCAGGTGCGGGAGAAGGAACCGCTGGGGGTGATCGTGCAGAACGGCAAGTATCACCTGGTGGACGCGGAGGGGATGGTCCTGGAGAGCCGCGATGCACCCGGGGAAGGGCTGGTGGAGATACGGTGCAGCGAGCCCCGGCTTCTCTACCCCGGAGTGATCCTTGAGGATGCGAACTTCCCGGGTTACGCCGCTTTGCTCCGTGACATGCCCCAGGGCTTGCGCGAGGTGACGGTGGCCACGGGTTTTCAGGAGGGCGAGGGGTTCTTTTTGGAGTCTGCGGGGACCAGGATAATCATAGGGAGCATCGAAGAGGTTTCCCGCAAGCTCGAGATAGCCTTTTTCGCCCTGCAGGAGCTCGTGCCGCGCCACGGAAAACTCGCGTACGTCGACGTCACCTACCCCGATTACCCTGCTATAAAACCGGCCGAGTGAACAAGGGTCGAGCATGGCGCGCGTCGCACAAGGCCCTTCGCTGCCCTTTTATTTATGGTTCTTATGGTTCCGCCCTGCGAGCACGGGCAGCCAGGGTGGCGGCTCCCATTCTTCCGGCTTCGGCATCTGCATCGGTCCACCCAAAGCGAGGGGAAGCGGCAATATTTATATCGAGACTTTATGCTTAAGCAATTTTCCAAGTATAATGTTTTCGTATAGGTATATGATATAGTTTGACAACGGTGAGGCGGGCTTTGGCAAGGGAAGGCCATCCCGCGTCGCGGGGAAATGGAGGAGAGCGGAAAACGTTTATTTGAGGCGGAAAATGGGCTGCGGCGTTGAGGGGCGGCGAGAAAACACAGATCGCATTAATGGGTAAATATGTAAAAGGGGCGGAATGAGGAAGGATATAGAGACGGGGTTGTCGTAGTTTGAGTTTAGCAGGGCGGGAAATATATGATAGATAAAAGGAGCGCCCTCGGAGAAGTTTAAAGTGGTGGTTTAGGATTTGTGAGCACGCCTCGCGGAAGATTTCTGTAGGGGCAACGGATAAAGGAGGGACTGGAAATGCCGGAGACCGCGACCAATTACCTAGCGGTAATCAAAGTGGTTGGCGTGGGTGGAGGCGGGACCAACGCCATAAACCGCATGATCGATTCCGGGCTCAAGGGAGTTGAATTCGTGGCCATAAACACCGATGCCCAGGCCCTCCTAATGTCCGACGCCGATGTCAAGGTGTACATCGGCGGCAATATCACCCGGGGATTGGGAGCGGGTTCCAATCCCGAGATAGGGGAGCAGGCGGCGTTGGAGAACCGGGAGGCCATCGCGGAATCCATAAAGGGCGCGGACATGGTCTTTATCACCGCCGGCAAGGGGGGAGGCACGGGCACGGGAGCCTCTCCCATAGTGGCGGAGATCGCCAAGGACCAGGGCGCCCTGACCATCGGGGTGGTCACCAAGCCCTTCTCCTTCGAAGGCCGCAAACGCGCGCAGCAGGCGGAAGCGGGCATCGATAAGTTGCGCGAGAAGGTGGATACCCTGATCATCATCCCCAACGACCGCCTGCTGGAGGTGGCGGAACAGAAGACCTCCATCATCAACGCCTTCCGTATGGCGGACGACATCCTGCGCCAGGGAGTTCAGGGGATCACCGACCTCATCACCGTGCCGGGGCTGATAAACCTGGACTTTGCGGACGTGCGCACCATCATGTCCAACGCCGGCTCGGCCCTCATGGGCATTGGAACGGCTTCCGGCGAGAACCGGGCCTCGGAGGCCGCGCGCTCCGCCATCTCCAGCCCGCTGCTGGAAGCCTCCATCGAGGGCGCGAAGGGGATCCTGCTCAATATCTCGGGCGGTTCGGACCTGGGGCTGTTCGAGGTGAACGAGGCGGCGGAGATCATCGCCAGCGTGGCCGACGCCGACGCCAACATCATCTTCGGCGCGGTCATCGATGATTCCCTGGGAGACGAGCTGAAGGTGACGGTGATCGCCACCGGGTTCGAGTTCGGAACGGCTGCCTCACGTCCCGGTCGCAAGGCCGCTAAGGCGGAGGCACCCCCGGAAAAGACCGTGGTCTTCGAGTCCGAGGAACTGGACATACCGGTCTTTCTCCGCAATAAATAGTAGCGGGCGGAGAGCGGTACACGGGCACTCCCGGCCTCGAAGAGCCGGCCTGACAGTTAGCGAGGCGGCTTGCGGTAAGCCGCTTCCTATTTTTTAGGCGCAGAAGGAGCAAGGAGCGTGCAGGCAGCAGGATCGGAGAGCGGCGGCGCGGTGGGGGGCGCGAAGGTGGATGGAGTACTGGGCGAGGAGCTGGGTAATGTTGCCAGGCCCGGGCGTTATCTGGGCATAGAGGTGAACGCCTACCGCAAACCGTTCGCCGGCGATGGGCTGAAGTGCGTCCTCGTCTACCCCGATGTCTACGAGATAGGGATGTCCCATCTCGGGCTGGCCATCCTCTATGAGGAGATCAACGAGCGCCCGGATGCCATGGCCGACCGCGCCTACCTGCCCTGGGTGGATATGCAGGAGCGCATGGCGGCGCGGGGCATCGCCCTCTTCGGGCTGGAGAGCAGGGTTCCCCTGCGCCACTTTGACATGGTGGGCATCACCCTGCAGCACGAGTTGACCTACGCCAACGTGATACGCGTGCTGCAGCTTGCGGGGATACCCCTGCAGGCGGGGCAGCGCGGGGAGGAAACCCCCCTGGTGGTGGGCGGGGGCCCCGGAGCCTATAACCCCGAACCGCTGGCCGAGGTCTTCGACCTCCTGGTGCTGGGCGACGGGGAGGAGGCGATACACGAGCTCCTGGATGCGCTGGCTGCCTGGAAAAAAAAGGGGAAAAAGGACCGGGAGGGCTTCTTGCGGGAGTGCGCCTCGCTCCCCGGCGTGTATGTCCCCTCGCTGTACCGCGTCTCCTTCCACCCGGACGGCACTGTCCGCGACATCGTGGCGGAGCGGGGAGCCCCCCTGCCGGTGCGCCGGAGAGTGGTCAGGGACTTGAACGAGCACCGCCTGCCGCGGCGGCCGCTTATCCCCCTGGTGGAATCGGTGCACGATCGCTGCAGCCTGGAGGTCTTCCGGGGATGCACCCGCGGCTGCCGTTTCTGCCAGGCGGGGATGCTCTACCGCCCGGTCAGGGAGAGAAGGGCGGAGTTGCTCCGTCGCTGGGGAATGGAGATGATCGAAAACACGGGTTGCGACGAGCTGTCGCTGTCCTCGCTCAACAGCGCGGATTATTCCTGCATAATGCCACTGGCGGAAGGGCTTGCGCGCGAGCTCGAGGAGAGGCGGGTCGCGCTCTCGCTTCCCTCGCTGCGCACCGACACCTTTTCGGTGGAGCTTGCTTCCCGGTTGCGCAGGGTGAAGCGCACGGGGCTGACCTTCGCGCCCGAAACGGCTTCGCCCGGCCTGCGCGCCATGATGAACAAGAAGGTTACGGACGAGGACCTGCTGGCTGCCGTAGCCTCCGCTTACCGGGAGGGCTGGCGGAGGGTCAAGCTCTATTTCATGGTGGGTTTGCCGGGGGAGGAAGAGGAGGACGTGGAGGCCATACCCCTGCTGGTGCGGCGCATCATGCGCGAGGGTGACGAGGGAAGGCCGCTGCGGGGAATGCGCCTCGCGGTGAGCGTCTCCACTTTCGTTCCCAAGCCACATACGCCCCTGCAGTGGGCGCGCCAGATGTCCCTTTTCGAGGTGGCGCGCAGGCACTTCATCCTCAAGGAGGGGCTGCGCATGAAAGGGGTAACCCTGCGCTGGCACTCACGCGAGATGTCCTACCTGGAGGGGATGCTGGCTCGCGGCGACCGGCGCCTGGCACCGGCGGTGGTGGCCGCTGCCCGCGAGGGTTGCCTGGACAGCTGGAGCGAGTTCTTCTCCTGGGATCGCTGGAAGAGGGCCCTGGAGGCGGAGGGGCTGGATGCCGCCTGGTACGTGGAGAGGGAGCGGTCCAGCGACGAGGTCTTTCCGTGGGATCACCTTCGCGCCGGGGTGGAAAAGGCTTTCCTCTGGGAGGAATACGGAAAGGCGCTGCGGCGGGAGGAAACCCCCGACTGCCGCTTTGGGGAATGCACTTCCTGCGGGGCCTGCGAGGCGCCCGGAGTGGGGAATGTCCTTGCCAAGGAGGAGGGTTGAAGCGCGTTCTGGTAAAGTTTTACAAGAAAGGTGACGCCAGGTTTCTCTCCCATCGCGAAACCATGCGTGCACTGGAAAGGGCGCTGCGGCGGTCGGGCGTCGCGCTGGTCTTCACCGAGGGGTACAACCCGCGTCTCAGGATGAGTTTCTCTCCCGCACTCCCCCTGGGCGTGGCCGCCGAGGCGGAGTACCTCGAGGTTTCCGTGGGTGAGGAGCCTGACCTGCAGGCGGCGCGGGAAAGCATGGACCGCTCACTTCCCCTCGGGCTGGGAATCGTTTCCATGCAAGTCCTGCCGCCGCATATGCCCCGCCTTTCGCGCTGGACTCGTTACGGGCTTTACCGCGTCGAGGCCGACGGCAGCCGCTTTCACCTGGCGTTGCGCTTGAGCGGAGAGGGAGAAGGCAGGTTGAAGGAGGCGCTGGTGCGGTTGGGGGAATATTTGCGGAGGGACCTGCAGGGCGGCGAGGTCACCAGGGTCGGGATCTACGCCTCCCGTGAAGAAGTTGCCGAGGAGGTAGCGGGGCCGCTTTACCTATACCGTGGAAGGGAAGGTGAACTGGAAGTGATGCAGGGTGGCCATAAAGAATAAGCTCAAGGCGGGATCCGTGGAGGTGCGCAAGGCCTCCCCGGTGGCGAAGGAGATCGCAGTAGCCTCCTACGAGAACGAGACGCGGGTGGCGGTGCTCGAATCGGGTGCGCTGCAGGAGATCTTCGTGGAGCACTCCGACCGGCGCTCCATCGTGGGCGACATCTACAAAGGCAGGGTGCAGAACGTCCTTCCGGGCATGGAGGCGGCCTTCGTGGACATAGGGCACAACCGCAACGCCCTCCTCTACGTGGGCGACATCTACCTGGAAGGAAAGAGGCAGGGAGAGAGGCCGGCGATCACCAGGCTGCTGAAACCGGGACAGCAGGTGGTGGTGCAGGTGACCAAGGATCCCATGGGCGGGAAGGGAGCGCGCCTGACCACCTACCTCTCCATACCCGGCCGTTACCTGGTCCTCCTGCCGCAGGCGAAGACGGTGGGCATCTCGCATAAGCTGGGCGAGCAGGAGCGCGAGCGCCTCCGCGTGCTGGTGGAGGAGGTGCGGCCGCGGGACACGGGTCTCATAGTGCGCACGGCGGCCAAGGAAGCCGAGGCGGCGGAGCTGCGCAAGAGCCTGGCCTACCTGGGGAGGGTCTGGCACCAGGTGCACAGGGCGGCCGAAAAGAAACGCGCGCCCGCCGTCCTCTACCGGGAGCCGGAGCTCGAGATCAAGGTGATCAGGGACGTCATGGACAAGACCTTCGACCGCATCCTGGTCAACAGCCACCGTGTCTACCGCCGCGTCAGGCATTACCTGAAGACGGTGGCGCCGGACCTGGCGGAGCGGGTGTTGCGTTACACGGGCGAGACGCCGCTTTTCGAGGCCCTTGGCATCAACGCCCAGATAAAGGAGGCCTTGCGGCGCGAGGTCCCCCTGCCCTCCGGCGGTTACATCGTCATAGATTCCACCGAGGCCCTCACCGCCATAGACGTCAACACCGGCAGGTACGTGGGCGACAAGTCGCTGGAGGAAACCGTGCTGCGCACCAACATCGAGGCGGTTTCGGAGGTGGTCCGCCAGTTGCGGCTGCGGGACATAGGGGGCATCATCATCATCGATTTCATAGACATGAACGAAGCGCGCAACCGCAGGGCGGTGCTCAAGGCCCTCCATCAGGAGCTGGAAAAGGACCGCACCAAGACCTACGTGGTGGAGCTCACCAAGCTGGGGCTGGTGGAGATGACGCGCAAGAACGTTTCCGAGGGCCTGCTGGAGGCTTTCGGGGAGAAGTGCCCCGTGTGCGAGGGCAGGGGCATCGTCTTCCGGGAGCCATGATGCGCGGAGGCGCGGGGGGGCGGGAGAATGAAAAAGGGCAGGAAGGCAGGTGAAGCGGAAGGGCGCGAAGAGGGGGATGAGCGCTCCCGTGCGGGGCGCCGGCGCAGGCGCCGCAAGGGGACCGCTCTCCTCGTCACGGGATTAGCGCTGGTCCTCGCCGGCCTCATGACGCTGGCAGGCGTGTTCGCCTACATCCATTACACCAACCGCCGGGCGGCTTCCGCCCAGCAGGAGCTCTTCCGTGCGTGGGAGGAACGGCCCCTCTCCCCCGGCGAGGACGAGGTGGCGGTGGGAGACGGGATAGCGCGGCTGATAGTGCCGCGCATAGGCCTGGACGCCATCGTGGTGGAGCTGTGGGGCCTGGATGACAGCGAGAACCTGAAACGGGGCCCGGGGCACATCCCCGAAACCGCCTATCCGGGGGAGGAAGGCAACTGCGTCATTTCCGGGCACCGCACGACATATGGCGCGCCTTTCCGGCACATCGAACAGCTGGAGCCCGGTGACGAGATAATCCTGGAAACGGCCGGCCACCGCTTCATCTACCTGGTCTACGGGCAGAAGATAGTGTCTCCGTCCGACCTCAGCGTGCTGGAACAGGAAGGGGAGCCCAAGGTGACCCTCACCGCGTGTCACCCGTGGTATAGCGCGGCGCAGCGCATCGTGGTCATGGGGGAACTGGCGACGAGCGAGGACCTTGCAGGCGGGAGCCCGTAAGCGCCTCCACGCGGTGGAAAGAGGCGAAAAGCCAGGTAAAAGGGCATAAAAAGGAGACCGGAAAGTGGGCAGGCTTTCCGGTCCGGGCCAAAACTCACTCGGCGTAGACATTTTGGCAATTCTTATAATCGGCATTCCCGTGGAAATACTTTATACCCCCTGCCCACGGATACGCGGATTGTCCCGCGAGCGGCAAGTCCGCGGGAGGCGCACCCCCTTCCCGGAAGGCCCGCGCCCTCGGGAGGACGGCGGAGCGAAATCCCGCCCGCGGTCATGGGGCGGGACCGGACCATTAAAGTATATATATTTTATGTCGATATATAAGTCGGACTTTGAGAACCGAATACCCCTGTAGGTGATAAAGGCAAACTCTTCCGAAAGGGGAGGGCGCAAAGCCATGGGTCTAAGACCGCGAGAGCGGTTATGATCGCCAGGCTGCCGCCTCCAAAGCGACGCCCTTTCCCAAGCGGAAAGGGCGGTTCGTTTTAAAGGACGGGGAGAGTTGCCACCAGCCCAGGGGACGAAGGGGGAGATACAAATGAAAGGGCTCACTCGGTGGCAAACGGGCATGATAACACCGCTGGTGACCTTCTTCCTGATGCTGGCCGTGCTGCTTCCTGCAGGCTTTGCGGGAGGGACGGCGGCGGCGGCGGTGAACGTCACCGCGGAAGAGGCGCGCATGGTGGAGCTGGTGAACCGGGCGCGTAACGACGCCGGTCTGCCCTCCCTGTACATCGAACAGCAGCTCACCGACTTCGCGCGCTCCTACTCCAGCGAGATGATCCAGTACAATTTCTTCGGGCACGTGTCGCCGGTCTCCGGCACCCTGCAGCAGCGCATCGCGGCCCGGGGCATAACCGGGTGGACCCTGGCCGGGGAGAATATCGCCAAGGCACCCAACGTGGACGTGGCCTTCCAGGCCCTCATGAACAGCGCTTCCCACCGCGCGAACATCATGCGGCCGGAGTTCAACTGCATAGGCGTGGGCGTGGTGCGCGGGCCGGACGGCCTCTACATCACCCAGGAGTTCATGCGTTTCTCCAATGTCCCCTCGACCGCGGAGCGGCCGGGGACGGTTGGCGTGGCGCCGCCTGCGGGCTCCTCCAACGCCTTTGATACCTACGTGCTCCTCATGAACCCCAACGACCAGGCCACCGCGGTCCGCGTTACCTTCCAGGGAGAGGACGGCAGCAACAAGACGTTCCGCTATACCGTGGGAGCCTTCTCCCGCTGCACCATACCCATGAGGGACACGGCGGGTAGGGGGAGCTTCGCGGTGCAGGTGAGCAGCGACCTTCCCGTCCTGGCCGAGCGCGCCATGTACTTCGACTTCAACGGGAAGAAAGGGGGATCGGATTCCATCGGCACGCCGGCGCCCTCCACTACCTGGTACTTCGCCGAAGGCTACACCGGCGATAGTTTCGATACCTGGGTGGTGCTCCAGAACCCCAACTACGCTACGACGGCGGCGACCTTGAGCTTCATGCGCCAGGACGGGCAGGTGATCATCCGCCAGGTATCCATCGGGCCCCGGCAGCGCGCCACGGTGCACGTGGACGAGATACCGGGGCTGGAGGCGGCAGACGTCTCCACCCGGGTGGTCTCCGACCTGCCCGTGGTGGCCGAGCGCGCCATGTACTTTAACTACGACGGCAAGGATGGGGGCCATGCATCCATCGGCACGCCGGCGCCCTCCGACACCTGGTATTTCGCGGAGGGCTACACCGGCGAGAGCTTCGACACCTGGGTGTGCCTGCTGAACCCCAACGACGCGCCGACGGCGGCGACCCTGAGCTTCATGCGCTCGGACGGGCAGGTGATCAACCGCCAGGTATCCATCGGGGCCCAGCAGCGCGCCACGGTGCACGTGGACGAGATACCGGGGCTGGAGGCGGCAGACGTCTCCACCCGGGTGGTCTCCGACCTGCCCGTGGTGGCCGAGCGCGCCATGTATTTCAACTACCGGGGGCGGGGGGGAGGCCACTGCACCATCGGCGCCTCGAGCCTCAAGCCCGAATGGTACCTGCCGGAGGGATATACGGGCGAGGAGTTCGACGAGTACGTGCTCTTCCTCAACCCCCACAACGAGGCGGTCGCGGTGCGCGTGGTCTTCATGCGCCCCGACGGGATGCGGGTGGAGCGGCAGATAACCATAGCTCCCCACTCGCGCAGCACCATCCATGTCGACGAGGTGGAGGGGCTGCAGTCCACGGAGGTCAGCACCCAGGTGAACTCCTCTCTCCCCATCGTGGTGGAGCTGGCCGAGTACTTCAAGTACCGGGGGAAGTGCGACGGCAACAGCAGCGTCGGGGCAAACCAGCCCTCCACCGCCTGGTACTTCGCCGAGGGTTGCGTGCTCTGACCGGTTGAAGGACATCATAGAGGGGCCGCACGGTTCCGGCCGCGCGGCCCCTTCGCATACAAGTGTCAACACTTCGGGGCCAGGCCTCATTCGTTACCTTTTATAGGACCAAGGGGGACGCTCCGCCCCTCCCCAGACATACTTTGGGGTCAAACCGCGTTCATGTCTGAGAGGGGTCGTTCCTGGGGATGGAGGGCGT
>CAKZMC010000199.1 GCA_937128055.1 uncultured Actinomycetes bacterium
TTCCCCACCAGAGGAGAATAGAGCGAATGGCAAAGTGCCTGGACCTCTCCCGGGAGGCAAAAGTGAGGCTTGCCTGGATAGGGCACTGAAAGAAGCACGGAGAGGCCTCCGTCACCTGTCGCAGGTCCGGCATCTCCCGTACCACCCTCTACAAGTGGCTTAAGAGGTATGCGGAGAGGGGGCCGCGGGGACTTCTGGACCTCCCCCGCGTCCCCAGAAGGAGGAGGACCTCGCCTGTCCCCTAAAAGACGGTGGAGCTGGTCTGCGACCTGAGGAGAAAGCGCCCCGCCTGGTCCAGGCACAAGATAGCGGTGATGCTGGCCCGGGACCACGGCATCACCCTCTCCTCCTCCACGGTGGGAAGGATCCTCAAGCGCAGGGGGCTCTACGACCGGAGGGTATCGAAAAGGCCGAGGAAGGCCGCAAGGTGGCGCAGGAGGCGCCTGCGCTCGCAGCGCTGGATGAGGAACGCCTTTCCGGGGTGTCTCCTCCAGGCGGACGTGAAACACCTCAACTTCTGCGGAAGGAGGTTCTACCAGTTCACGGCCATAGATTGCTTCTCCCGCCTCTCCTTCTCCCGCGTCTACTCCAGAACGGGCTCCCTCTCAGCCGGGGACTTCCTCTCCCGCCTCCTTTCCTTTCTCCCCTTCTCCGTTCTGGCCATCCAGACGGACAACGGCTCGGGGTTTTTATGCCACTTCTTTTATGCCACTTCGACTCCTCTTCGGAGGAGAGGGAGATCACCCACTTCTTCTCCCATCCCTCGTGTCCCAAGGAGAACGCCTTCGTGGAGCGCAAGATCCAGACCACCAAGTACGAGCTCTGGGCCTTCCGTGAGGGGGAAGCGGTGCAGGAGCTGAACGAGGTGCTCAACGAGTGGAACTATGTTTACGATCGTGTGAGGCCCCACCGGGGCCAGGGGTATCTCACCCCCATGGAGTTCCTGAACCTGTGGACGGAGGGAGGCAGGGGATAGGGGCGATGTGTTCACCATGTAGTGGACCGGGACAAGGGCTTGCGCGCGCCGGCCCTTTCCCGCAAATTATTTACAGGCATCGCGCAAGGGCTGTCAGCGGTGTAGGGGAGGTACTTCATTGCGCCTGACGGTTCTTTCTTCTCGGGAGGGGAAAGGCGAATACCCCCTGATCGCCGCGATACTCACCGCCCTGGCAATCCTGTACACCTGGCCTCTCGTCCTCCACTTGCATAACGGCATAATCGGCAACTACGGAGACCCTCTCCTGAACAATTGGATCATGAGCTGGACGGCAAGAAACGCTTTCACTCGCCCCACCGCCCTGCTCCAAGGGAACATCATGTATCCTTGCAGGGATGTCCTCGCCTATTCCGAGCATCTCCTCACCCTCGGTATTCTCTCTTCCCCCATCTACCACTCGACCCATAACCCAGTCCTCGCCTACAACATCCTCCTATTCCTCGGGCTCGTTCTCTCCGGCTTCGGATGCTACATCCTGGTAAAAGAGCTCACCGGGAGCAGGTTCGGGGGCCTGGCAGCCGGGGTCTTCTTCTCCCTTTTCCCCTACCGCATCGCAAAACTGGACCACGTGCAGATAGCCTTTTCCGCCTTCCTCCCCTACGCGGTCCTACAGCTTTACCGTTACCTGGGCCGAGGAAACAGGAGGCACCTCTTCCTCTTCGGACTCTTCCTGCTGCTCCAGTCGCTCGTCAGCTGGCACTATCTGGTGTTCAGTTACCTGATCTGCGGGTCGCTCATCCTCTGGACCTTGGCCTTCAACAGGAAGGGGACAAAGATCGCAAGGATTGCTGGGGCGGGGATAGCGTTGCTCGTGGTGGCCTTGCTCATCCTTCCCATCGCCCTTCCCTACCTGAGGGCCAACTCTCGCCTGCCCGACTTCGTGCGCACCGTTGACGAAGCCTCCTATTACTCAGCGAGGCCATCGGACTATCTCCGCACCTCCTCCGACGGCATATTGTATGGCCACCTTCTCCCTCTGTTCCCCACGGGAGAAATCGGCTCGGAAAAAGTGCTGAACCCTGGACTGATGATCATCATCCTCTCCCTTGCCGCTCTGGCAATACGCCGCCGGCGGGATGAAGAGGCGCCAGCCTTTGCTCCCGCTTCCTTCCGTAATGGCGCGCTGTTTTTCTTGGCCATGGCGATACTGGGAATCATCCTTTCCTTCGGGCCCCGCATGGGAAAGATCCCCAACGCGCTTTATCTCCTCTTCTACTACTCCGGTCCTTTCAAGTTCATCAGGACTCCTACCCGTTTTTTCGTCCTCACGGCCTTTTCCCTATCCGTCCTCGCGGGCTACGGCGTGGCGAAGATAGCGTTGAGGCTTTCCGCAAGCAAGGGTCCCGGCTGGGGGAGGGGCGTAGCCGCAGGCATGATTGCATTGCTTGTCCTTGAAACGGCGAGCTTCAACCTCACCGTGCATCCCCTGCCGGTGTCCGGCGAAATACCAGTGTTATACGAATGGCTTTCAAAACAGGGGGACGTGGAGGTGGTGGAACTGCCCACCTCGCCTCTCGGACCCGGTGCTTACAGGTACGACTTCGCTATGGGCTTCACCCCCGCCGACAAGACCGAATACCTTTCGCGGGAGGCCATGCGCATGTATTTCAGCATCTACCACGGTAAAAAGATATGCAACGGTTACAGCGGCTACCTTCCCTATTCCTATAAACGCATCATGTCCGAGCTGCAGCCTTTTCCCTCACAGAGGAGCATCGATCTTCTCCGTGGCATGCAAATAGACCTGGTGGTATGGCACTGGGACTGGGTCGAGGAGGGCTTGCGGCGGGAATACGAGGATCGCTTTGCGCAGGAGACTGCCCTGATACCGGAAGAAGATTTCGGCAACGAACAGGTCTTCAGGGTGCAACCCGGTGACGTGGCCTCCACGGAAGAACTCCACTGCTCGCTCCTTTCCCCCGATGCCGTGCCGGAATGCCGAAGCTTCAACATGAGTCTGGAGGTGACCAACACGGGCGCAGCCCCTTATGTATCCATGGTCAACGAACTCCAATCCTTCAGCCTATGTTTTGTCAGCGAGGGCGGAGAGGTGGTTCACCGGGAACGCGGAAAGTGTCCGCCACCCTTTTTCCTGGAACCGGGAGAGAGCGTCTCCCTGCCGCTCGCGATAGGCAATTCGCCCCCGGCCGGAGAGTACTCCGTCACCGTGCAGATCGAGGAGGGCGTGCTGGCGGGTGAAAGGCTGCAATGCAGGCTGGACACCGAGAACTTCGAGTACATGGCAGGTTCGAGCTTCCTGGACGGCACCATCAACTTCGAGGCGGAAACGGAACCCGTGAAGGTCCAGGGTCCGGAAGGGCTTTACCCCCTGCTCCTCAGGGTCACCAACTCGGGCGACAGCCTGTGGCGTGCCGGCTGGAAAAATGACATTGTCAGCGAAGCCGGCGCCTTCGGCATGGTCTTCCTGGGCATGAAATGGGGGCGGGGAGACGAGGTGGTGTGGGAGGAGGCCGGCGCCGTGCTCCCCTGCGACCTGGCGCCCGGTCAATCGGCCGTGATCCCCGTCCTCGTCCGCCCTCCCCGGGAAAAGGGGACTTACGTCCTTTTTACCGGCCTGAAGGATGTTTCCCTCGGGTGGTTCGGTTCCTATGACCTCATCGAGATCACGGTGGAATAGGCGGAGCGCATGCGCGCCAGGTCGGTCACTCCACCATCCAGAGAAGGTTCTCCGCTTCCTCTTCCGCCCCTGCCGCCTTCATGAGGTACGCCGCGAGCTGGGTGGCCAGCACCTTGAGATCGTCGGTGTTCAGGTAATGGGAGCAGCAACGGTCGAAGAGCACGCGGCAGTCCGGGGGGAACTCCTCGTCGCCCCAGTGAAGCACCAGGAGCAGGGGCACGCGGGGAAAGGCCCGGAACACGAAGGACTCGTCCCCGTAATCCGCCCTGCTTCCCCCCAGGCGGACGGCCGCCTCTCCCAGGAGCCCCCTGCGATATCCGTATATCCTGGCCAGGGGCTCTTCCACGGTGGGAGCAATGGTGGCGGCGTAGAACCTGCCGCCCGGAAGGTCCCGGTAGGCGATCCATTCCCCGCTCTCCGGCACGCCGCAGGAGAGCCCGATGTAGCGCAGGGCCAGGACGCGCAGTGAGAGGCTGTCCAGGTGCGCGGGGAGCGAGATGCGCCCCTCCGGCATCAGCAGTTCGATGTGCCCGCCGAAAGAGGGCAGCCTCACGCGCCACGACCCTCCGCCCAGGTTCTCGCAGGAAAAATCCCCGTGCCGGGCCTGCCGCTCCAGGTCCAGCCCCCGCAATGCCGACAATGCCTGGTGAAAGGCGGCTTCCCGCCGCCCCTGGCCAGCCTTTTCCTCGCCCACTATCGCCTCCTCCGGAAAGAAGGGCGCGCGACCTTGCCGCCCGCGCTCACGGCAACGCGAGCGGCCAGGAGTATTATAATCGACGCGCCCGAGGCGGGCGGCGACTTCCTACCGGCGGTCGCGCGCCGCAGGCAACGAAAGCCGCTCGCGCCCCTCTCCCGGTGACCGCGAGGAAGCAGGGGGCGGGTTGCCGCCACCCGGGTAGAGTCGCGCCGCATGCGGGTGCCACCCGGAGGCCCTCCACGGCCTGGCGTTGCGGCGAAGCGCGCCGTCAGCGCCCAAGGACATGCGGGAAAAGAGCGGAACCCGATCCGGCGGGGAGAGGGAGGGTGCGGCGGGATCGCAGGCGCGGAATCGCAGGCGCGTTCCGGCGCTTACTTGTCTTCCTCGCCTTCCCGGTCCGTTTCGGGGCGATAGGGGGACCTGTCCTTCATGCTGCGGCAGATGGCCTGCTTGGAATATCTTCCCTTTCCCTTCCAGAAGTCCGGCTCCAGCATCTGCAAGGCATCCACCTCCCCGTCTTAACAACATCTTTATAATTATTCAACTTATATATAAAATAAATAATATAAGATAAATGAAAAAAGCAACAGCAATTCCGTAAATCGTATATTCTTGGTAGGAGCAGGAGGAGATGTCGCATGGCTTTATTCCACCGCCGCATAGACATCGAGGTGGAGGAGGGTCCGGGGGGAAGGATGCTCCTCTCCGGGACCCTGCATGACACCCGCCTCGGGAACCCCTTGCACGTCATGAAGGTCAGGGCGGACGTGGATCCGCTGGACGGCCGCGTCCATCTCCTGGAGGGGGAGATGCTCCACGTCCCCCACGAGGACTGCCACCACGCCCTGCGCACCCTCGAGCGCCTGGTGGGAGAGCGCATCGTGCCTGGCTTCACGCAACTGGTGCGCGATACCCTGTGGTCGCAAGAGGGTTGCACCCACCTCGCCGTGCTGGTCACCGACCTGGGCCATGCGAGCGTGCAGGGGAGGGGCGCGCTGTTGGTGCACAGGCTCGGCGGGGATGAGCGGGCGGTGCGCCTCATGCGCGAACAGTTGCTGCAACTGGCTATCGTGGACAACTGCTACACTTGGCGGGAAGACGGCCCCCTGGTCAAGGGGCTGCGGGAGGCGGCGGAAAGGGGCGGAGAGAGCGGCGGCGAAACGGAGGCGTGAGGGGGAAGGAGCGGAAAAGGGGCAGCGCATGCTCGGGAAGATCTATTACGGCGCCGTGGTGTTTCTCTTCGGGCTGGTGGTGGGGAGCTTCGACAACGTGGCCATCTACCGCATACCAGAGGGGAAGTCGCTATGGGCCCCGCGCTCCTTCTGCCCCCACTGCAAGGCCACCATCGCCTGGTACGACAACATCCCCCTGCTCAGCTACTTCCTGCTGCAGCGGCGCTGCCGCAGCTGCGGAGAGCCCATCTCCGCGCGCTACCCCCTGGTGGAATTCTTAAGCGGCGCGCTCTTCCTGTCCGTCTTCGCGAAGCTGGGCTTCGCCTGGCGGGCGGAGTTGCTCCCCTACCTTTTCATGGTCACCGTGCTCATCATCGTCTCCGCCATAGACCTAAGGGAACAGGTCATACCCAACCGCGTCATGTATCCGTCCATCCCCCTGGGGTTGGCGGCCATGGGCGTGGTTGCCCTGGTCAGGGGAGACGCGGGCCTGTTCCTGCGCAGCCTGGCCGGACTGGCCATCGGCGGCGTGCCCCTCGCCCTCCTGGCGTTGTGCGTGCCCAAGGGCATGGGCATGGGCGACGCCAAGCTGGCCGCCTTCACCGGGGTTTTCCTGGGTTACCAGCAGCTCACGGCCTTCTTCTTCGCCTTCCTGCTCGGGTCGCTGGTGGGAATAGGGTTGATCGTCGCGGGGAAGAAGGGGCGCCGCTCCCGCATCCCCTTCGGCCCCTTCCTGGCCTGCGGGGCGCTGGTGGCCCTTTTCTTCGGTTCAAATCTGTGGCGCCTATACCGATCATTACTTTGAGCGAGGATGTGCGGCAGGGGGAACCTGCCTGCTCAGCGCATATCTGATGGGAGAGAGCGGAAGAGGGAGCGCAGCCGGCATGTCCGCGAAGGAAAGGGTGAAGAAGGCCTGCAGGGTCGCCGCCGGCCGGGTATCTGCCTGGATCGACGGGCTTTACCGGTCCACCCCACCCTACCGCCTCTCCGCCACCGACAAGTTGGCTGCCTTGCTCGTCACGCTCCCCTTCTTCCTTTTCTACCTTTTCACCTGCAGCCATCACCCCAACCTGGCAGGCGACTCACCGGAACTCGTAGGCGGAGCTTATTCGCTGGGGATAATGCATCCTCCGGGTTATCCCACTTATACCCTGATCGGCTACCTGTTCACCCACATGCCCGTTGGCAGCATCGCTTTCCGGCTGAACTTTTTCTCGGTGATCCTCCATTCGCTCACCCTCCTGCTCCTCTTCATCATCCTCATAAAGATCACCGGCAGCCGCGCCGCATCCGCGATCACGGTGGCCATCCTCGGCCTGTCGCCCCTTTTCTGGTTCTACTCACTATTAGCCGAAGTCTTCCCATTAAACAATTTCTTCGCCGTTCTCCTCCTGCTCCTCTCCATACTCGCACGCGACAGCTGGATAGAGGGCGGGAAGGTACGCGCGCAGCGCCTGGTCCTCCTCCTGGCATTCCTGTGCGGCCTCAGCCTTACCCACCACCAGACTATCCTGCTTGTCTTCCCGGCCCTGCTCCTGCTGACAGCCAGGCCCCTGGCGGAATCGCTGCGGAAGCCCCGCATGCTGCTCGCCATGGCGGGCCTCTTCCTTCTGGGCCTGCTGCCCTATGCCTATCTTCCCCTGCGGTCCTCGCAGCAGCCATACATGAATTTCGGAGACCCCTCCACGTTTTCGTCGTTCCTGAATGTAGTCACCCGCAGGACTTACGGGTCGACCAAGCTCTGGATAGGCCCCGAGGCGGCCCACCGCCTGGACTTGGTCTTCGACTTCTTAAGGACGCTCGACAAGCAGGTGTACCTCATGGGGATCGCGGTCGCGCTCTTCGGCATGTTCCACATGGCCCGGAAGAGGAAGGGCGATTTCGCGCCCATGCTCACGGCTTTCGTCCTCACCGGGGTGCTCTTCCCCCTCATGGCCAACGTGGCCGCGAGAGGGCCCTTCGAAATCTCTACGCTGGAGCGCTTCTACATGCTACCCACCATACTCTTCTGTACATTCCTTGCCATGGGGTGGCGGGAGATCCTGGGCTTGCTCGCATCTCTCACGGGGAGGTTGCGCGCCAGGCAAGCGATAAGAGGCCTGCTGGTCGTGGTCCTGGCGTTGCTCCTTGCCATGCCCTTTTATCTCCCCCTGCGACGCACCTACGAGCATGTCAACCTGAGGGAAGACGTCATCGCCGAGCATTACGCGCGGGACCTCCTGTCCGGCATGGAGGACGGAGCGGTGATTTTCTTGGGGGGAGACATCGGCGTGGAGCTTATCGACTTCTACTACCGCAACTGCGTGCATGACAGGAAGCGGGTCATCACCGTCATCTGGAGCTTCTGGGGACTCCCCTGGTACATGAAGCATCTCCGCAAGTGGTACCCGGAATTGAACCTGCCGGAGGATAGCGTCGCCGCCATGCCCTTTGCCAGCAACATACTGTATTTCAAGGGCTGGCTCGTCGAATACCTCGTCTCCAACAACCCCCAGGTAAGCGCCTTTTATACCATGGATAAGCGCATGGGGCTGGGGGAGGATTATGCGTACGCCCCCAGCGGCCTCTGCTACCGCATCGTCCCTCCCGGCGAGCGGTTGGACCATGAAGCGCTTTTCGCCACCCTCTCCCAGTATTACGAAAGCCTCTCCTGGGAAGTCTACGATTATTCCCGCTACGAGTTCAACCGGAGGGAACTCTTCCTGGTGCAATACATCTCCATGCACATTCACGAGGCCGCCCTGTTCTTCCGCTCGAGCCAGGAGCTTGCGAAGGCGGCCGTCCTCAATACCCTGGCATACGAGATCTATCCCTTCCAGGAATACGAATACGAGACGGCAGATATGCTGGAACAGGCCGGTAACCTCGGCGAGGCAGCGGCACTCTTTGAGGACTACGCCGCAAACGGCTCCTATTACGATGAGAAGACCTGGGAATCCCTGGCAAGAAGGGAACGGATCCTCTCATGGGAGGGAGCAAAATGATGTCGCTCAGAAGAAGGCCATCACTGGCGGTCTTCCTGGCCATGCTGGCCGTACTCCTCATCTTCACCTACCCTCTCTGCAGAGGGGATCGCCTCCTCTTCATGGGGGATATCACCACCAGCGACGTCACCGAGCTCAACTTCCCCTCGCGCTACCTTCTTTCCACCTCCCTCAGGGAGGGAACCTTGCCGTTATGGAACCCCTTCATCGGCTGCGGCTTCCCCCTGCACGCAGAGGGGCAATCCGGTCTCCTCTACCCTTTAAACCTCCTCCTCTTCCGGTTACTCGGCACCACCCTGGCCTTCAACCTATCCGTCATCCTAAGCCTCCTTCTCTGCCTCGCCTTCTCCTATCTTCTTTCCCGCTTCTACGGCCTTTCCCGGCCCTCTTCCCTTTACGCCGCAACGGCCTTCACCTTCTCCGGCTTCGTCATGTCCAAGGTGAAGTTCACTTACATGGTCAACTCCATCCCCTGGATGCCCCTGGCGATCTTCGGCCTCGAGAAGTCTTTCTCGGCAAAGAACCTGAAGTTCCTCCTGCTCGCCAGCGTCGCCCTCGCCATGCAGCTCCTGGCGGGTGGTCCCCAGATCTTCTTTATCACCCTCGTGCTGCTTTTCCTGATCTTCTGCTGGCGGCTCGCGCACCTTCCGCTGAACGGCATTCTCCGGTCGAACCCCGGGCGGAAGAGGCTGGTGGCAGGCTTGCTGGTCGGCTTCCTCCTGTCCGTTCTCCTGGGCATGGCCCTCGCCGCTCCTCAGTTGCTGCCCCAAACGGCAGGCTTCCCCTACTTCAACCGTGCCCACGGCGAGTCCTTCTACTCCATCCTGGCCACACCCATGCAGCCCGGGAGCCTCTCGCTCTTCTTTTCGCCCTACCAGAACGGCAACCCGGCCTATGGGACCTACGACCTCAACCACCAGTTCTTCTGGGAGGATATCGCCTACCCCGGCCTCCTCACCATGGTCCTGGGTCTGGTGGCCATCATCTTCCTCCTGAAAAAGGGCGAGGATATCGGGATGTGGCTTATCCTGAGCGTGCTTGCCCTGCTCATAGCCCTGGGGGGCAACACCCCGCTGGCGGAATTCCTCTACAGGCACGTCCCCGGCTTCAACATGTTCCGCTTCTACCAGAGGTTCATGCTCATCACGGTCATGGGCCTGGCGTTACTCGCCGGCAAGGGTTTTGACCTGCTCCTTTCCTCCCCCAGGTGGCAGCCGTTCTGGCGCATGGCGCTCGCAGCCCTCGTCCTCGCGGTGCTGGTGCTGGACCTGGGGCTCTTCTCTCACCGCCAGCTCTCCACCATCGAGACGGACCGCATGCTGTCGCCGGGGGAAGTGACGACATTCCTTAAGGAGACAACCGGCAACTCCGGCGATTACCGCTATTCCACCCTGGGAGAGAACGAGGCCTGGGAGCAGGCCTACCGCCAGGCTGGGGGATGGATGGGGAGAAAAGACCCTTACTACGAGTACTTCGCTTTCCTGCCCCCCAATTTCAACAGCATTTTCGGAATCTCCGGGGCCCAGCAGTACGGGGCATACGGGCTCGCCTCCGTCAAGATGTTCTGGGGGCTGACCTATTACGGCAAGGTAAAGGGGGCAGGCTGGGAAAGGGACCTTCCCGATTGCGTGCTGGGAGCCCTTGCCGTGCAGAGCGTAAGATACATCGTGACCCCCTACGTGCTGAACGAGCAAGCCCTGGAGCTCCTGGACTCCAAGACCACAGGGGTCGAGGGGATGAATCTCAACCTGTACCAGTTAAGGGAGGCTTTGCCCAGGGCAAGCATCTTCTCCCGCTATGAGGTCGTCGCAGACCCGGATACCCTGACCCTCCCGCAGTTCTCCGATCTCCTGATCCCCCTTTCAAGGTTGCAGGAGAGGGTCATCCTGGACAGCGAGCCAGAACACCTGTTCGATGAGGGCTCCGGGCGAGGCGGCGAGGCGAGGATAACCTCCTCCACTCCTAATAAGGTGACCGTCGAGGCCGACGTCCCCGAGGGCGGGATCCTGGTCCTAAACGACGCGTATTACCCGGAATGGCACGCCTACGTGGACGGGAGGGAACGCGAGGTGATGCGGGCCAACCTGGCCTTCCGGGCGGTGGTGCTGGAGCCCGGGCATCATGAAGTCGTGTTCGTCTTCAGGCCTACGTCCCTGTACCATGGGATGCTCATCGGGGCCGCCGGAATAGCCCTCATCGCCCTCGTACTCCTCCGGCACCGGCGCACGGCGTGGCTCGACCTTTCCACCCCTTAACCGTTGACCCCCCTCTCGAGCAAGCCCGCCTTTCCCTCTAAGGCGGCGCAAGAACGCATAAGACAGGGACGGGGGGTCTTCCACCCCCCGTCCCCACAAAGTCGCCATCAAATGGTACCGTGCACGTTGCAGCTGGTCGTCGGGGGCGCAGCCGCGTTCCAGGTAACGCTGATGCTGCCCGTGGCGTTGGGGCAGCTAGGCGCCTTCTCGATGTACGCAGGGACCAGGTTAGCCATCGCAGTCGGGTAAGTTCCCTCGTTGCTGGCGGCGTAGATGTTGGACGCCGACTTAACGGTCCTCTGGTTGGACTGGCAGGTCCCCCTCTCTGCGCTTCCGCGTGCGGCCAGGAAGACCGGCACGGCAATACCGACAAGGATGCCGATGATTAAGATAACGATCATCAACTCGATGAGGGTGAAACCCTCGTACCTGTGAATCCTCTTAGCCATTCCCTTCTCACCTCCTTTCCCTGCATGAAAATATGGCCTTTGTTGCTTCGATTTACCCGAGTGCAGCCCACCTCCTTCCTCGCATCTCGCCATTTGCCTCTAAATTTTTTTCGGCAAATGGCGACCACAACTTTACATTTTCGGTTCAAACGCCCCCAAGCAAGGTGATGGCGCCCTCTTGCGTCCCCGCGCAGACGGGTATTTTCCCGCGTACCCGTACATTCCAGGGAAAGGCGTTCGCCTGCGTTCTCCCTGCCCTCACGACGCGCTTCCCCTCGCAATGTCCTTAATATGATAAATGCGGGCGCCTGCGCCGCACAATGCTTAAGCCACTACGCCCGCCGCGAGGCCGCAGGCCATGCGCCGCGGGCGCTTCCATCGCTTGCGGCGCGCCGCCGCATACCGGTCTATAATGGGGTGCGCGGCGCGGGCAGGCAATCATGGCAGGAGCGGAACAAGGGGCGCCGGGCGTACGAGAAGCAAGGAGGGGTGCGCGGATGAAGATCCTGGCCGTAGACATCGGGGTGGGAACCCAGGATATGCTGCTCTATGACTCGCGGCGGGAGCTGGAAAACTGCTCCCGTCTCATCCTCCCCAGCCCCACCCGCCTCCTCTCTTCCCGGGTGGAGCGGGCCGCGGCGGGAGCGGAGGAGCTCTTCCTGAGCGGCCACACGGTGGGAGGGGGGCCCTTCTCCCGCGCCGTGAAGCGCGCCCTGGCGGCGGGAAGGAAGGTTTACATGACGCCCGAAGCCGCCCGTTCCATCAGGAACAACCTCGCCGACGTGGCGTCCCTCGGGATCACTATCGCGGATGCGCCCCCGCCGGGTTTCGGCGGGGAAAAGCTCGCCCCGGACGAGCTGGACCTGCGGCCGCTGTGCGATTTCCTGCGCCTGGCTGGCGAGGACCTCGCCGACCTGGACGCCGTGGCCGCGGCGGTGCAGGACCACGGCGCCTACCGCGCGGGGGAATCCAACCGCAAGGCTCGCCTGCGCCACATGAGGGAGGCACTCCTGGAAGACCCGCGCCCCCTCGCCCTCGCCTACCCGGCGGATGAGGTGCCGGAGGCCTTCCCGCGCATGCTCTCGGCCGCGCGGCGCCTGCGGGAGCAGTTCCCCTCCTCGCGCGCCCTGGTCATGGACACCTCGCCGGCGGCGGTCGCCGGCTGCCTGGCGGACACCCGGGTGGCGGAGCGAGCCGCCGGCAACCTCCTGCTGGTCAACGCCGGAAACGGCCACACCCTGGCCTGCATCCTCAGCGGCGGCAGGGTGGTGGGGCTTCTGGAACACCATACCAAGAGGCTGGAGGGGGGCGCATTCGCCTCCTACCTCGAGAGGTTCTGCGACGGCGAAGCGCGTGACGAGGACCCCTTCATGGCCGGCGGGCACGGCCTCTTCTACCTGGGCGAGCCCCCCGGCATGGCGAACCTGGACCTCGTCGCCGTCACCGGCCCCCGCAGGAATTTCCTGCAAGGAACCGCGCTGGATGTCTACCACCCCGCCCCCGGAGGGGACATGATGATGACCGGCCCCCTGGGCCTCGTCGCGGCCGTGCGTGACCGGTGGAACGGGTAGCAAGGAGGTGCTCAATGCCCATCTACAGCTTCGAGGGAAGGGTCCCGCGCATCTCTCCCACCGCCTACGTGGATCCCTCGGCGGTGATCATCGGCAAGGTCTACGTGGGAGACGGTTGCTACGTGGCGCCCGGGGCGGTGATGCGCGGCGACTGGGGGGAGGTGATCATGCGCGAGGGCTCCAACCTCCAGGACAACGCGGTGATACACGCCAGGCCGGATGAGGCCACCTACCTGGGACCCGCCTCCCACGTCGGCCACGGCGCTATCCTGCACGGCTGCCGTATGGAG
>CAKZMC010000200.1 GCA_937128055.1 uncultured Actinomycetes bacterium
TGCTGGTACGGGTGGAAAAGGCGCCGGAGCGGGCGGTGGAGCGCCTCCTCGCCCTGCCCAACATCGCGATGCTCACCCCACGCGTGAGCGACCCCCTGGGGATGGAGCTCGCCGACGGTACCCGCGTCACCGGGCAGGTCATCAGCGTGCCGCCCGATGAGCCCTACGTCAACATGCTCTTCATGCGGGAGGGGCGGAAGCTCGCCGCCAGGGAGCAGGAACTCACTTGCCTGGTGGAAAGCCACTTCGCGGAGTTCAACCGCCTGGGGGAAGGCGACCTCGTCTACGCGGTGAAGGACGGCCGCAGGCTGCCGTTGAAGATAGCGGGCGTGGTCTCCAGCCCGGAATACATGATCGTCTTCCGCGGCCGCCAGTTTCCCATGACCTCGGCCTCCGTCTACGGGGTCTTCTACATGAACCAGGACCAGGCCCGTTATCTCCTGGGTTATTCTTCCAATTCCTACAACGAGTTCACCTTCCTCCTCGAGGATTACTCGCTGCTGGAGACCACGCAGGCCCAGGTCAGGGAGGTCCTCGCCCCCTTCACCATCCTGGAGGTGACGACGCGGGATAACCAGGTCTCGCGCACTCTCATGGAGATGGAGGTGCAGCAGTTCCACGACTTCGCCCTCTTCTTCCCCATCCTTTTCTTCACCATCGCCGCCTTCAGCATCTACATGATCCTCTCGCGCATGGTGCGCATGCAGAGGCCCATCATCGGGCTCATGCGGGCCCTGGGTTACCCGGCGCGGTTCATCCTGCGCCACTACCTCTCCTTCGCCCTCATCGTGGGGGCTATCGGGATAATCGTGGGCAGCCTGCTGGGGGTGGCGGCCACGGCGCTGGTGTCCAAGATATACGCCGACACCGTGGGCATCCCCTTCGTCCACTTCGGCGTCTACCCCCAGGTCTTCCTCTACGGGTCGCTCCTGGCCATGGGTTTCTGCGGCATGGCGGGGCTGGTCCCCGCACGCCAGTCCGCCTCCGTGCACCCCACGGAGGCGCTGCGCGGGGTGATAGACGTCGCGCACTACGGCAAGCGCTCGCTCGCGGAAAGGTTGCTGCCCTCCCTCTCCCGCCTGCGCGTGTTCTGGAGGCTGCCCCTGCGCAACGTCTTCCGCAACCGCAGGCGCACGGCTTTCACCGTGGTGGGCGTGGTCTTCGCCGTCATCCTCATCATGATGAACCTGGGGATCAACGACACCGTGCACGCCACCATGGACATGGCCTTCAACCGCCTCTTCACCTTCGAGATCGCCGCGCTCTTCCTGGAACCCCAGACGAGGGTGACGGAGAGGAAACTGGAGAGCATTCCCGGGATAACGCGGGTGGAACCCACCGTGGGATATCCCTGCACCATAAGCAGCGGCGGGAACGAGGTGGATAGCGTCGTCATGGGCGTGCTCGCCGACACCGTGATGCGCGGCTTCCTCGACGAAAGGAACAGGGCGGTGCGCATCACTCCCGGCCACTGTCTGCTGAGCCGGAGTTACCGGGAGCAGCTGGGGGTCGGTGTCGGCGACACGGTGACCGTCACCTCGGGAAGGCGCTCCCGCAATTTCATCGTCTCCCAGTTCATCATGGAGCCCATGGGTTCCTTCATCTACGCCCCGGTGGACGAGGTGCGTGACCTGCTGGGTTACGGGACGCGCTCCTCCGCCTTCTACCTCAAGATCGACCCCGGTTATTACCAGGAGGTGCGGGACGCCCTCAACTCCATGCCCGGCGTGCTCGCCTTGGTGGACCTGGAGCAGATCCAGGCGGAGATCAACTCCTACATGGCGCTCATGTACATCCTCATCACGGTGATGCTCATCTTCGGGCTGACCATGGCCTTCACCCTGGTCTTCAACACCTCCACCATCAACATCATGGAGCGGGAACAGGAGGTGGCCACCATGCTCACCCTGGGGGTCCCCCACTGGAAGGCCTCCCTTTCCCTCACCGTGGAGAACGCCATCATGGGCCTCCTGGGGCTCTTCCCCGGGTACATCGCCGCGCGCTTCGTCATGAACCAGGCCATGCGCCTTTACGAGAGCGACCTCTTCTCGTTCACCCCCGTCATCTCGCCCTGGACCTACCTGCTGACGGCAGCGCTGATCCTGGGGCTCATGGTGCTCTCGGAATACCCCTCCCTGCGCTATATAAGGGGGCTCGACCTGGCGCAATCGACCAAGCGGCGATCGCTTTAGGGGAATGCTGCCACGGGCGGGGATGGCCATCCCGCTCGGCGGGGACAGCGACCCTCTTTGTTCATTCTTCCTCGGCGCACTCCTGCAGGTAACACTCGAGGCAGTAGATGAAGCCCGCGTGCAGGCCCTCCACCACCCCCACGAAAAGCCATTCCTGCACCTCGAAGCAGTGGCCGCAACGCGTGCAGAGCGAGCCGGCCTTCACCTCGATGCCCAGGGTGCGCTCGTCCGCGCCGGGCTCCTCCACGGCGAGCGCGGGCTGCAGGCTCAGCACGCCCTCGGGGAGGTCGCCGTCGGCGGGGCGGCAACCGGTGCAGTAGAGGTATTCCTTCACCTCGTCCACCTCGGCGGCCAGGGAATAGACCTTCTCGCCCGCCCGCAACCTCCTGCCGCACCCCTCGCAGACGCCGCCTCCGCTGACCAAGCGGCCGCTGATGAACTCCCTCATGCGCACTTCCCCCGCTTCGGAAGGCAACTGCGATTATTTTACCGCGCGCGGGGAAGGATGTCGTCACCGCCCGGTGTTATAAAGAGCTTGAAAGGGGGCGATGCCTTGCCCAGGACCGGTATAGCCAACCTCCCCCTGCACGGGGGAAAGGCGCCGCGCTGGCTCTTCGAGCGCATGGTCCGCCTCTCCGGGGACATCCTCGCCTGCATGGTGGAGGAAGGCGGGCCACGCGCCGTCCTCGAGCGCTTCTCGGACCCCTACTGGTTCCAGGCCCTGGGGTGCGCGCTCGGCTTCGACTGGCACAGTTCGGGGGTGACCACCACCACTTGCGGCGCCGTGAAAGAGGCGCTGCGCCACCGTGACGACCTGGGAGTTTTCGCCGCCGGGGGCAAGGGAGCCGCCTCGCGCCGCACTCCCTGCGAGATAGAGGAGAAAGGGGAACGGGCCGGCCTGGGCGAGGACGTCCCCTCCCTCGTGCACGCCAGCCGCATGTCGGCCAAGGTGGACAGCAACGCGCTGCAGGACGGCTACCAGATCTACCACCACTTCTTCCTCTTCACCCGCGAGGGAGACTGGGCGGTGGTGCAGCAGGGCATGAATGAAACGAGCGGCTACGCCCGCCGCTATCACTGGCTCTCCTTTGCGGTGAGTGATTTCACGGAGGAGCCGCACAGCGCCATATGCTCCCAGGCCCTGGGGGGCGCCGCCCTGAACCTGGTGGCGGCAGAAAGCCGGGAGACGCGGCAGGCCCTGGGGGAACTCTCGTCCCGCAACCCGGACAGGACCCTCGGGGAGCTGGAGCGCCTGCGCAGCCTGCGGCTACCCGCCCGCCACCAGGTCCTCCTGCGCGACCTGCACCCTGATCATATCCGCAGGGTGCTGCTCAAGACCTACGAGCGCCAGCCCGAGGACTTCGCAACCCTCCTGGGTATGCCCGGCGTGGGCGCGAAGACCCTGCGCGCCCTGGCCCTCGTCTCCGAGCTCGTCTACGGCACCTCGCTTAGCTGGCGCGACCCGGCCCGTTTCAGCTTCGCCCACGGGGGCAAGGACGGGCATCCCTATCCCGTAGACCGCGAGACCTACGACGCCACCATCGAATTCCTGGAGCGGGCGCTGCGCGATTCCCGGGCGGAGGGGCGCGAAAAGGACGCCGCGCTGCGGCGCCTGCACCGTTTCTACCTTCCCTAGCCTTCCCCCGGGGGCCCTCTTCCCGGCATGGCTCTCCCTGTCCCGTGTAATCCGGCTGAGAGATCGTTTTGGCTGCGGCGCGGGCTTATTGTATAATGAAAGCCGGTCGTGTAAGCAAAGCGAGCCAAGAGGTGGTCGTTTGTGAGCTCGGTGGTGAAGAAGCGCCGCAAGAAGATGCGCAAGAAGAAGCACAAGAAACTCCTGAAGCGTACCCGCTGGCAGAGAAGGAACAAATAAGGATTC
>CAKZMC010000201.1 GCA_937128055.1 uncultured Actinomycetes bacterium
AAGGACGTGGATGCCTTCGCGGAGAAGGCCGCCGGGTATGCGGACAAGGTCCTCTACGTGAACGACGCCATGTTCGAGAACTTCAACTCCGAGGCCTACCAGAAGGCGCTCTCCGCCCTCATCAAGGAGCACGGGCCGGGACTGGTCCTCATAGGCAACACCGGACAGGGCGTTGACCTGGCGCCAGCCCTGGCTGTCGAGATGGGGGCCCCCTTGGTCACCGACGTCACCGCGCTGGAGATGGAGGGCGACAAGCCCAAGCCAACACGCCAGTTCTACGGTGGTAAGCTGGATGCCCACATGTCCATGAAGGACGCCGACCTCTACATTTTGACCATACGCGAGGCGACCTTCCAGGCCGGGGACGCCAGCAAGTCCGGGGAGATCGTAAAGGTGGACAACCCGGTTAAGGAGGAGATCACCTACCGCAGGTTCCTCGAGTACGTGGAGCCCGAAGTGGGCGAGGTGGACATCACCCAGTCCACCCTGCTGGTGGGAGTGGGACGCGGCATCCGCGAGGACAAGAACCTGCCCGTGGTGGA
Organism: uncultured Actinomycetes bacterium; assembly: GCA_937128055.1. Taxonomy (GTDB): domain Bacteria; phylum Actinomycetota; class Geothermincolia; order Geothermincolales; family RBG-13-55-18; genus JACIXC01. The sequence continues at coordinate 543 of CAKZMC010000201.1, forward strand.
GGAGCTGGCACAGGTGCTGGGCGCCGATCTCGCTGCCTCCCGCGCCGTGGTGGATGCCGGCTGGCTGCCGTCGGACCGCCAGGTGGGCATCTCGGGCAAGACGGTTAAGCCGAAGCTCTACCTGGCCGTGGGCATCTCCGGGGCTTTCCAGCACGTCACGGGGATGAAGGGCTCGGAGGTCATCGTGGCCATCAACAAGGACCCCGACGCCCCCATCTTCGGCATCGCCGATTACGGCATCGTGGACGACCTCTTCAAGGTGGTCCCCAAGCTCACGGAGAAGCTCAAGGAGTTGAAGGGCGCTTAAGCATTGTCATTGAGCCCCGGATCCTCCGGTGCCCATAATGAAGATAGAGGACCGGTTGTCGTAGATAATGCCGAAGGCACGAGGAGGATGTAGTACAGATGAACGGCAAACCGAAGATCGGAGTCTACGTCTGCCACTGCGGGACCAACATCGCCGGCGTCGTGGACGTGGAGGAGGTGGTGAAGTTCGCCTCCACCCTGCCCGACGTGGTTATCGCACGCAATTACTCTTACATGTGTTCCGACCCGGGGCAGGCGCTGATCACCGACGACATCGAGAAGCTGGGGTTGAACCGCGTGGTGGTCGCCTCCTGCTCTCCGCGCATGCACGAGCCCACCTTCCGCAAGACGCTGCTCTCCGTCGACCTCAACCCCTATTTCCTGGAGATGGCCAACATCAGGGAGCAGTGCTCCTGGGTGCACGAGGACCCCATCGCCGCCACCGAGAAGGCCAAGCGCATCGTGGAGGCGGCGGTGGTCAAGGCCCGCCGGCTTGAGGCGCTGGATGTCAAGGAAGTGGACGTGGAGCCCTCCTGTCTCGTCATAGGTGCGGGCATAGCCGGCATCCAGGCTGCCCTGGACATCGCCGACGCGGGCTTCAAGGTCTATCTGGTGGAGAAGAATCCCTCCGTGGGCGGACACATGATCCAGCTGGACAAGACCTTCCCCACGCTGGACTGCTCGGCGTGCATCCTCACCCCCAAGATGGTGGACGTGGCCAACCATCCCAACATCGAGCTCATGACCTATTCCCAGGTGGAGGAGATCGGGGGCTACATCGGCAACTTCGACATAAAGGTGCGCAAGAAGTCGCGTTTCGTGGACATGGACAAGTGCACCGGCTGCGGGGACTGCGCGGAGGCCTGCCGCATGGCGGGACGCTTCCCCAACGAGTTCGACGAGGGGATCGGCATGCGGGGGGCCATCTACCTCCCCTTCCCCCAGGCGGTTCCCGCCAAGTACACCATCGACAAGGAGAACTGCCTCTTCCTCACCAAGGGCAAGTGCGGGGAGTCCCCCAAGTGCCAGGAAGCCTGTCAGGCGAAGGCTATCAACTTCGAGCTCGAGGACGAGATCGTGGAGTTCAAGGTGGGCACCATCATCGTGGCCACCGGCTACGACGTCTTCGATGCCCGCAAGAAGCCGGAGTACGCCTACGGGGTCTACGACAACGTGCTCACCGCCCTGGAATTCGAGCGCCTGGTCAACGCCTCCGGGCCCACCGGCGGACAGATCATCATGCTCGAGCGGGGCAAGAAGAAAAAGAAGAAGGAGGGCGAGGAGGCGGAGCCCCCGCGCGTGCCCGAGAGCATAACCTTCATCCAGTGCGTGGGGTCGCGCGACAAAAGCGTGGGCAACGAGTACTGCTCGCGCGTGTGCTGCATGTACACCGCCAAGCTAGCCCACCTGGTGAAGGACAAGCTCCACGATTGCGAGGTGACCGTCTTCTACATGGACGTGCGCGCCTTCGGCAAGGGCTTCGAGGAGTTCTACGACCGGGTGCGCCGCGAGGGCGTGCGTTACATCCGCGGCAATCCCTCGGAGATCTTCAAACGAGGGGACAAGCTGGTGGTGAAGGCCGAGGACACACTGACCTCCACGCCCCTGGAGCACGAGACGGACATGGTGGTCCTCTCCGTGGGGCTGGTGCCGCGCTCCGACAACCGGGAGATCATAGACCTCCTCAAGCTCTCCCAGTCCTCGGACCTCTTCTACCTGGAGGCCCACCCCAAGCTGCGGCCGGTGGACACCGCCTCCGACGGCATCTTCCTGGCCGGCGTGTGCCAGGGGCCCAAGGACATCCCCGATGCCGTGGCCCAGGCCAAGGGGGCGGCCTCGGCGGCCATGATCCCCATGGCCTCGGGGAAGGTGAAGGTGGAGGCGCAGACCTCGGTGGTGAACGAGGAGACCTGCCGCGGCTGCGGCTTCTGCGTCCAGGTCTGCCCCTATTCCGCCATCGAGCTGGTGGAGGTCAACCGCATGGGATGGCCGGTGAAGGTAGCGCGGGTGAACGAGGCCCTGTGCAAGGGATGCGGCGCGTGCGCAGCCGCCTGCCTCTCGGGCTCCATTCAGCAGCGTTCGTTCAAGGACCTACAGCTACTTCCGCAGATACAGGCCCTGGGGGTGAAGTAAGCCATGGCGGAGAAAACGGATTTCGAACCCAACATCGTCGCCTTCCTCTGCAACTGGTGTTCCTATGCCGGGGCGGACCTCGCCGGCACCTCCCGCATCCATTACCCGCCCAACGTGCGGGTCATCCGGGTTATGTGCTCCGGCCGCGTCAACCCGCTCTTCGTGATGAACGCCCTGCAGCAGGGAGCCGATGGGGTGCTCATCTCAGGTTGCCACCCCGGCGACTGCCATTACATGCAAGGCAACTACTACGCCCGCCGCCGCTTCAACCTCATGCGCAACTTCCTGGAGTACCTGGGAGTTGAGCCGGAGCGGGTGCGCATGAGCTGGGTGTCGGCATCCGAGGGCGCCAAGTGGAAGGAGGTCATCGAGGAGGTGGTCAACGGCGTCAAGGCCGTCGGGCCCATGGATATGTTCAAACGGAGGCAGTTAAATTGGTAGATATAGAAAAACTCAGGGAGATAGCCAGGGAGATCATCTCCAGGGATGACGTGAGACAGCTCATCGGCTATCGCCAGGGCACCTACGGCTTCCGGGCTCGCCCCGCCTTCGTCACCGATCCCGGAGAGGTTGACAAGCTCATCTTCTCACCGGCCTGCGTCAATAACCTCGCCACCTACATCACACTGGAGGAGAGGCTCCCGGTGCCGCGTGGGCAGGAGCCGGACCTGCGCAAGGTGGCGGTGATGGTCAAGGGGTGCGATTCCCGCGCCCTGGTGCAGCAGATGGAGGAGAAGGCGTACGAGCGGGAGCGGATCCTGGTGCTGGGGATCCCCTGCACCGGCGTGGTGGACATGGACAAGGTGGAGAAGAGATTCCCCGGCGTCCTCGCCAGGGGAGAGATCGTCCTGGAAGGGGACAAGTTCCTCCTCACCTATGACGGCAAGGAGGAGGAGGTCGCGAAGGGCGAGCTCCTGGCGGACAAGTGCACGCGCTGCCGCTACCCCACCCCCCTGGTCTACGACCAGCTCCTGGACGAGGAGGTGGCGCGCTTCGCGGACGACGATTACGCGGACGTGGAGGCCCTCGAAAAACGTTCGGCGGAGGAGAAATGGGCTTACTGGGAGGAGAAATTCTCCCGCTGCATCCGCTGCTATTCCTGCCGCAACGTGTGTCCCATGTGCTACTGCGAGGACTGCGTGCTGGACCGGCTCAATCCCCAGTGGATGCGGCGCAGCGTGGACGTGAGCGAGAACACCGCCTACCACATCGCGCGCGCCTACCACCTGGCCGGTCGCTGCATCCAGTGCGGCGAGTGCCAGCGGGTGTGCCCGGTGGACATCCCCCTCATGGAGCTCAACCGCAAGTTCTACAAGGACGTGGAGGAGCTCTACGATTACGAGCCGGGAACCAACGCGGAGGCGCCGCCGCTGCTTTCCACCTTCAAGGTCGACGACCGCGAGGACTTCATAATGTAAAGGGTGAGTGGCATGGCAGTAAAGAAACTGAGCAAGGACAAGGTAAAGGAAGCCCTCCAGGAGCTCACCAAGTTCCGCCTTATCGCGCCCGCCAAGTCGGACGAAGTGGTGATCTTCAAGCAGATCGAAAACCCGGACGAGGCTTACCTGGAGTACGGCAACTCCACCGTCCCCCCCAAGAGGGTTGTCTTCCCGCAGACGGAGACCCTCTTCCGTTTCCTGCGGGGCAGCCCGGAGCTCAAGGAGAAGGACGTGGAGGAGGAGGGGACCACGGTCATCTTCGGCCTGCGCCCCTGCGACGCCCGGGCCATGGCCATCGTGGACAGGCTCTTCAGCTGGGACTATGAAGACCCCTATTACCTGAAGCGCCGGCAGCTCACCACCCTGGTGGGCCTGGCCTGCGTCGAGCCCCCTTCCGTGAACTGCTTCTGCACCTCCCTGGGAGGGAGCCCCTTCGGAACGGAGGGCCTGGACATCCTCCTTACCGACATGGGCGACCATTACCTGGTGCAGGCCTTGACGGAGAAGGGGGAGAAGCTCCAGGAGACCCTCTCCGCCCACCTGGAGGACGCTCCCGCCGGCGACGAGAAGAAGGCGGAGGAGCTGGCCGCGGCGGCGGAGGGGAAGATAGCCCGCTCCATAAACACGGAGGGGATCCCGGAGAAGCTGCCCACCCTGTGGGAGCACGAGTTATGGAAGAAGGTCTCCGCCGCGTGCCTGGGCTGCGGTATCTGCACCTTCCTCTGCCCCACCTGCCATTGCTTCGACATCCAGGATGAGGTGGAGGAGACGGGCGAGGGCCGGCGCGCCCGCATGTGGGATTCCTGCATGTTCAGCGAGTACACCCTGCACGCCTCGGGACATAATCCCCGGCCCACTCGCAGGGAGAGGACCCGCAACCGCATCAGCCACAAGTATTCCTATTACCCGAAGCGGTTCGAGGTCATCGCCTGCGTGGGCTGCGGACGGTGCATCAACCTTTGCCCGGTGAACATCGACATCCTGGAGATCCTGGAACAGGTGGTGGATGCCTCATGAAGAACCCATATATTCCCTACGAGGTGAAGATAGAGGAAGCCTGGTACGAGACGCCTGGCGACCGCTGCATCAAGACCTTCAAGGTCACCTTCGCCGACGAGAAGGTGTGGGACGACTGGAGCCACCTCCCGGGCCAGTGCGCCATGGTGGGCATACCCGGGGTAGGGGAGTCCATGTTCTGCATCTCCTCGTCGCCAACGGAGAAGGGCTACCTCCGCTTCAGCATCATGAAGATGGGCAAGAACACCAGTGCCCTGCACGAGCTGGAGGCGGGGGACTCCTTCTACGTGCGCGGGCCGCTGGGGAACAACTTCCCCCTCGAGGAGTGGAAGGGGAAGAACGTCATCACCATAGGAGGCGGCATCGGTCAGGCGCCCCTGCGCCCGGTGATACAGTGGATCCGCGACAACCGCGATGACTTCGGCGAGCTGACGGTGATCTATGGTGCCCGCACCTCCGCGGACCACTGCTTCAAGCCCGAGTTCGAGGACTTGGGCTCCTGCGGGGACGCCTGCTGCCACCTGGCGGTGGACGTGGAGGAGGAGGGATGGCCCCATTTCGTGGGCTTCGTGCCCACCCTGCTCATGGAGGTCTCGCCCTCGCCGGAGAACGCCATCGCCGTGACCTGCGGGCCGCCCATCATGATCAAGTTCGTCCTGGAGAACCTGGAGAAACTCGGATTTGCGCCCGAGCAGGTCTACACCACCCTCGAGAACCGCATGAAGTGCGGCATAGGGAAGTGCGGGCGCTGCAACGTGGGCCATCTTTACGTGTGCAAGGACGGGCCGGTCTTCTCCTATTCGCAGCTCAAGGAGATACCGGAGGCCTTCGCCTGATTTGGGGTATGAAGAAAGGGCCCCTTGAGGGGCCCTTTCTGTTTCCCGTTCTTTAGCTCCTTACCCGCAGCACCATACCCAGCGCGAGGGCCGCAAGCCCCAGGAGCATGAGCAACCCGGCGGCGAGGAGCAGCGGCAGCAGGTTCCAGCCGGTGGCGGGGAGTACCTGCGTCTGCACCGCGGGCGTCACGGGTGGCGTGACCACCTCTCCGGCCACCACCACAATGTAGTTGAGGAAGGGCTTGCCCACCACCAGGTCCTCGCCGGATTTCACGGTCACCTTGATGGTGGTCTCCGCGACGGAGGCCACGTCCGAGCCCTCCGGGATGATCTCTCTCAGCTCGTAGTCGTCGGGGATGAGTAGCTTGAACTGGTACTTGCCGTCGGCGGCGTCGATGACGTCGGTGGAGACCTGGACGGAATCCCTGTAAAGCGCTATGGTGATCGGTCTCGCGGTTCCGTCCCAGGGAGTGTCTATGCCGGGGTCATAGGCGCCGTTGGCGTTGACGTCGTTGTACTTGTAGCCGGTGATGGATCCCAGCATGTAGTTGAGGAAGCAGTCCTCGAGCACCGTCTCTTCCCCGGATATCACCTCCACGTCGCGCATCATCGTCGGGGTCTTGGTGAAGACTCCCGAGTCCAGCACCTCCTCGATGTCGTATATTCCCGGCTCCACGCCGTCGAAGTGGAACCTTCCGTCTTCGTCGGTCTTGGTGGTGTCCACGATGTTGCCCTGCTCACCGGCGATCTCAACGTTCCCGTCACCGTCCTGTCGCAGGAGATTGATGGTGACTCCCTCGAACCCCGGCTCGCCATCGTCCTTCACGCCGTCGGCGTCCAAGTCCTCGTACTTGTAGCCGGTGATGGAGCCCGGCTCGACGAAGTCGACCGTCTCTTCGTCGCTGGCGGTGTCCTCGTTCTCCTCGTCGTCGTAGGCGGTGGCGGTGGTCACGTTCTTATGGCTGTTGGGCCAGTCGCCCTCGATCCAGCGGCTGATGGAGCAGGTGTAGCTGTCGTGGCCCGGTATCACCTTCGGCAGCTCGCACTCGTCGCTGATATCGCCGAAGACGTCGTCCTCGAGCTTGCTCAAGGTCACCTCCTCGTCCCCGTTGTTGGTGATCACGAAGGTGAAGGTGACCCAGGCGCCGGACTCGGGGACTATAGTGGGATCCGCCGTCTTGGTGATGGAGATGTCCGGGAGGACGTCGGTGAAGGTCACCGTCTCGTCGTCAGTATCGGATCCGGTGTCGCCTTCATTATCCTGTACCGTGGCGGTGACCACGTTGTAGTGGTTGGGGCCAGAGTAGTCGCCGGAGATCCACTTGGTCACCTTGAAAGTGCAGGTGTCATCGCCGCCCACCGAGCCATCATAGGCGGCCAGGCTCACCGGAAGCGTGCAGTTTCCCTGACCGTTGAGGTTCCCGAAGACGGTGTCCGCAAGGGTGGTCAAGGTCACTGGCTCGGGGCTGAGGTTGGTGATAACGAAGGTGAACTCCACCCAGCCGCCGGTTTCCAGCACGCTCGTGGGATTGGCGGTCTTGGTCACGTTTACGGTGGGCAGCACGTTGATCACGGTCACCGTGGCGTCGTCGGTGTCGCTCGTAGGGTTGTTCCAGTTATCTTTGGCGGAGGCGGTCACCGTGTTGGTGTGCACGTATCCGGCGTCGCCCTCGACCCTTACGGTGTAGGTGAAGGTGGCGCTGTCGCCTTTGTTCGCGAGCACGGTCTCCGCATAGGACGGTGTGACCGCGTTGGTGATATTTCCGAACCTGTCATCTATCAGGGTGGTCAGCGTGAGCGAACGCGAGCCGGCGTTGGTCACCACGAAGGTGTAGGTGACGTCGCCGCCCGGCTCGGGCAATTCCGTCTGAGAGCCCGGCGTGGCGGGGTCGGTGTCGGCGCTCTTCTCCACGGTGATGGCCAGGGGCACCTCGGTGAAGGTCACCGTGGCGTCGTTGCTGTCAGTGGCCGTCCTGCCCCCGGAGGTGGCGGTGGCGGTCACCGTGTTGGTGTGCGAGCTCCCGGCGGTGCCGGAAAGCCACCTGGTGATGGAGCAGGTGTAAGTGCCGCCGTCGGCGGCCAGCGTCTTCGGGAGGCCGCACTCGGAGCTTATGTCTCCGAATCTGTTGTCCACCAGCGAGGTGAGGGTTGACGAAGAGATATAGAAATTGGTGATCACGAAGGTGTAGGTCACATTCCCGCCGGTCTCGGGAACGCTTGCGGGGTCGGGGGTCTTCTCCACCGTGATCGCGAAGGGGATCTCGACCGCGGAGGCCTTGAGCGAGCGGTCCTGGTTGCCCCCGGAGCCGTCAAGCTCGATGAAGCGCATGTGGTAGGGCGAGCCGCTGATGCCGGCGGCGCTCCTCGCCTCTCCGGTAGCGGGATCGAAGCCCCAGTAGATACGGGAGGCGATATGCCCGCCCCACGCCAGCACCGCGGTGGTGCTACTGGAGGCGACGGTGAAGGTGATGGATATGCGGGCCCCGGAGCTCTTTGCCGTGAGGTCGCCCTGTGCTACGTAAGAGACGCCGGTGATGGTGCCGCCGAAGAGGGTCATCAACCGCTCGGAGCCAGGGAGGTCGTTGAAGCTGGCAGTGGGCTGGCCCGGCACCGGCGAGCCGGCGCTGCTCGGCGCGGGGATGGGATAGGTGGTGGTGGTGGCCGGGATGCCGACTATCCCCTGCGTGGGGTTCACGCCGCTGATGGTGCGGTTGTAGGAGGTGAGGTAGTCGATGGCGTGCTTGCCGCTGTCCTTGATGTCGAAGCCGATGACCACCGTGTGGGTCCCGCTGGAGAGGCCGGACATGATCAGGCGGTAGGGGACCGAATCCCCCTCGAAATAATTTGAGTTGTTCTCGTTCAGGTTCCCGTTCCGCCATTCGTTGTCCTTGTTCGCCCACTGGTCCAGGTTCCCCGCGGCGTCGGTGAAGGTGACCGAGGCGATGGGGGCAAGCGCCCAGTCGCCGTTCCACGGGGAGGCGTAGGCCCTGACCTCGTATTCTCCCTGGATGCCGTTCAGCCGGTAGAAGTAGATGAGGTCACCGCCCTCGTCGGCAGTGACCGAGTCCCATCCTGGGACGAAGGAACCGTCTCCCTTGACGATGGACCCATCCGGCCTCTTCACCGGGAGGTCATACGTGACGCCGGGGGCGAAACCCGCCCCCGAGATCAGCACCACTTCCCCCGGGAGGTAGTCGAGCTTGTCCGTGGTCAGCGTGGGGGTGCCCGTGGGAAGCGGAGCCAGCCCGGCGCCCGGCACGGCTTCGGTGACCAGTTCGGGTTCGGCCTCCGAGCCCGCGTCCGGTTCGCCTTCCGTCACCGGCTCGCCTTCCGTCACCGGTTCCGTGGGAGGCAACGGCTCCTGCTGCGGTGCTTTCACCGAGAATTCCGCCCTGGCGATGGGGGCTTGTTCGGGGCTACCGCTCCAGGGCATCTCGTAGAGCAGCACCCGGTACGACCCGGTGGTTTCTCCGAGCTCTAAGGCACGTGAGAACACCCCGCTGTCGTCGGCGACCACGCTATCCCCGCCAGGTACGTCAGAGTCGTCGGGGCCCACCACCAGCACGCGGTACGAACCGCCGGCGGCAAGGCCTCTCCCGGTTATGGTGACCGTCTCACCTGGCTGGTATTCAGCCCTGTCGGTGCTCACGGAGGGGTTGATATCCCCCGCTAACGCCGGGAAATGCAGGTTGGTGAGCAGCAAGACGATGATTGCGAACAAGATGCTTGACCTGTCGAACCAAGAGACGCGCCTTTTTTTTGTTTGCTTTCATGGCTAACCCCCCAATATCTTGGTCTTGGTATTGACTATGCCCTTTATTTGGCCTTCCAGCATCGCTACCCGTTATCTCCCTTTCTCGCGAGCGAAAAATTTGCATTGCGATGCCTGCCACATTATTCCGTCCGCTATTTAAAAAGCCCGAACACGTACGCTGTTCGGGCCGGTTTCACCACTTGCTCCCCGCGGCTGAGGTGACCAGTTAATGGCCGCGGTTCACAGCATCCCGCTCTTCATACCGTTAGTGAAACGACAAAGCCCGATCACTCGAAATGACCGGGCCGGTTTCACCATTAGCTCCCCGCATTCCAGGTGACCATACTCAGAATGCGGCTCGCAGCTTCCCTCGATGTTCATTCCATGTGCAAGCAGCCATATTATAACAAATTGACCCGGAAACGGCAACGTAGTGCGCTGGTTCACTACATGGTGGACACATTATCCCTATGCTTGTTCGAATCATACCAGCTATTAAGAAACTCCATGG
>CAKZMC010000202.1 GCA_937128055.1 uncultured Actinomycetes bacterium
CCGTGTCCACCAGGCCCAGCTTCTTGAAGTTGGAGAGGACGCGGATGGTGGTCTCCACCGTGGTGGCGGCCATATCCGCGATGTCCTGGCGGGTGAGGGGGAGGTCGATGCTCACCCCATCCGCCTCCACCGTCCCCGCCTTGCGCGAGAGCATGAGCAGGACGCGCGCTATGCGCCATTCCACCCTTTCCATGGCCAGGGCGCGGATGGTGTTCTGCGCCTCGCGCAGGCGCGCCCCGAGCTCCGTGATGATCTCCAGGGCCAGGTCAGGGTTGTCGCGCATGAAGGCGAAGAAGTCACTGCGGGAGATGGTCAGCACCTCCACGTCGTCCAGGGCTTGCGCAGTCATGGGGTAGGGCTGTCCGTCGAAGATGGCCTCCTCCCCGAAGATCTCCCCCGGGTAGGCCATCTCCACGATCATCTCCCTTCCGTCCTCGGTCTGCTTGAGCAGCTTGACCTCTCCCTTGGCCACCACGTACAGCTTCTGGGGAGCGTCGCACTCGAGGAAGATGTACTCCCCCTTGGGGAATTTTTCGGTGGCACAAAGGGCGAGAAGGCGGTCCAGCTCATCCGCCTCCAGGAACTCGAACATGGGGATTTTCCAGAAGATGTTGACCTTGGAGGCTCCGCTTTCTTTATTTTCCATGTTTTTCCTTAAGAGGAAAAAGGGGAGCCCGGGCTCCCCTGTCCGTACTTCCGCCCCCTACTCCATGGAGATGGCCTCGGAGGGGCATTCCTCGGAGCAGGTCCCGCAGCCGTCGCAATCGTCGGGACGCGCCACGAAGGCCACGTCGTCATCGTTCAGCTCGAGCACGTCGTTGGGGCACTCGTCCACGCAAAGCCCGCAACCCGTGCACTCGTCCTCGTCGATGACCGGCCTCTTATCGCTCGGCTCACCCATTAAATCTCCTCCTTTTCACCTCGCCTCGGTCCAAGGGCTTAAACTCCTCATATTCTATAGCACAGAGCGGATATCCAGGCAACAGGAAGATCAACCCCTTACCAACCCCGGACATGAACGAGGCCTGCCCCCAGGATTTTGCTCCTATCCAGCCCGGAGAACTGCGGGGCCGGTCGCAGCGGCCCTTGGCTGAACTGCACCATGCTGGGCCGGGGGTCGGGCGAGCGACATCGCAAGCGGCCTCCTGCCCGGGTGTGGCGCAGCGGTAGAGGGCGTAAATGGTTTGTCCGCTGGACGAGGAAAGGCTTGCGCGGGGCCACGCATCGCGAAGCGAGCCCTGTTCCCCGGCCCCGGCTTCCCCAACCCCTAAGGGCCCCGGGCCGGAAGGAGGGAAAAGGCAGCGAATGAGGCGTGACCCCGGGTGTTGACACCGGAAGAAGGGCGGGGTTCTCGCTTTAGGGGGGTAGGTGCGGCGAAGGCCCGTCCAGAAGGCCGAGACGCCCTCCATCCCCAGGAACGACCCCTCTCGGACATGAACGCGGTTTGACCCCAGGATATGTCGGACATGAACGCGGTTTGACCCCAGGATATGTCTGTAAAAGGCAACGGACGAGGCCAGGCCCCAAAGTGTTGGCCTTGAGGTGTCGGCTGGGTTCAGGGGAGGTGGCGCAGGTTGAAGTCTTCCCGGAAAAGGCGGTCCCGCCAGGAGGAGAGGTCGGCGCGCTTGCGGATGAGGGCTTCCGCGAACCTCGCCTCGCCGATATCCCCGATGAAGGTGGCGCCAACCAGGATGCCGTCGCGCAGCACCAGCTTGCGGTACTTCCCGTCCTTAGGATAGTCGCCGGTGAGGATCTCGTAGCCTTCCTCGTCGGGCGGCAGGTCCAGCCCGATGCAGGCGACGGGCAGCTTGTAGATGACGATGACGTTGTAGGGGACCACCCCTTCCAGGGCCGCATCGCCCCCGCTCATGTTGGTCCCCGCCACCTCTCCCTGGCGCTGGGCGTTGAGCAGGGAGGTGACCACGCGGTGCTCGCCGGATGCGACATCCAGGGCCTGTGCGGCGTCGCCTGCGGCGTAGATGTCCGGCAGGTTGCAGCGTAAGTGGTCGTCGACGATGATTCCTCGGTCGGTTTCCACCCCGCTCCCCTCCAGGAACTCCAGGTTGGAAACCACGCCGATGGCCACTCCCAGCAGATCGCTTTCCAGCTCCTCCCCGGAAGCGGTGAGCACCCCGCGCACCCGGCCCCCTTCCCCCCTGATCTCCTCTATCCCGTCCTCTTTGCGCAGCAGGACGCCGTTCTCCTTGAGAACCCCTTCCACCAGCTCCGATCCGGCGGCGTCCAGCATCTGAGGCCAGAAACGGTCCTCTCGTATGAGGTAATGTGTCTCGAGCCCCATCTCGTTGAAGGCGCGCGCCATCTCCACCCCCAGCAGCCCTCCGCCCAGGGCCACGGCCCGGTGGGCCTCGTTGCCGCGGCGGATGATGTCGTCCGCCTGATCGAGGGTGCGCAGGTAGACCACACCGTCCAGGTCGGACCCCGGGACGGCAAGCTCCCGCGGGCGGGCGCCGGAGGCGATGAGCAGGCGGTCGTAGGCGAGGGATCCGCCCGAGGCCAGGGTCACCTCGTGCTGTCCGGGCCGCAGTGCGGTGACGACTTCCCCCGCCATGAGACGGATGCGGTTCTCGCGGTAGAAATCCTCGGCCACCATGAAGACGAAGTCCCGCTTCCTCCACCCGCTGATGTAATCCGGCAGGCGCATGCGGTAGTAGCAGGGATGGCGCTCGCAGTCCACGATGGTGATGTCGCCCGCGGGGTCCCGCTCGCGTATGGCCTGGGCGGCGCGCAGGCCCGCGCACCCGTTGCCGATGATCACGTAACGCATGCCACGCTCCTTTTCCGCTCCCGTCAGGGCGACCGTTTCCTGGCGGCTCTGGCGGGCAGCCTCCTTTCCCTGCGCACCAGGGCCAGGGCGGCGCCGTGCGCGGCCTGCTCCAGGGAATCGTCGAGGGGCGGCAGCCCCTCCAGGTCGTGCCTGCGCCGCAGGGCGTTGAGAATGAGCCAGTCCGCCAGGCGGGGGTTCTTGGGGAGCAGGGAGCCGTGCAAGTAGGTCCCGACGGCCTTGCGGTAGACGCAGCCTTCCGTCCCGTCCTCACCGTTGTTGCCGTGCCCACTGAGAACCCTCCCGAGCGGGCGGCACCCCGGCCCCAGGCGGGTGCGGCCGGAGTGGTTCTCGAACCCTACCAGCACGCCTTCCGCGCCCTCCAGCTCGCAACGCACGGCGACGTTGCCGATGAAGCGGGTGTCGCCACCCACCGTCTCCACGTCGAAGAGGGAGATGCCGGGCAGGTACTCTCCCGTCCAGGTGAGGAAGCTCTTTCCCAGCAGCTGGTAACCGCCGCAGATGGAGAGCAGGGCGGCGCCCCCCTCCACCGCCTCTCGCAGGGCCTCGCCCTTCTCCGTGGAGAGGTCCTCGCAGACCAGCATCTGCTCGCGGTCCTGGCCGCCGCCGATGAAGTAGAGGTCGTAACGGCCGGGGTCCAGGGGGTCGCCGAGGCTCAGGGCCCCCACCGTGACCTCGATGCCCCGCCACGCGCAGCGCCGCACCAGGGCGATGACGTTTCCGCGATCCCCGTAGATGTTCATGAGCTCGGGGTAGAGATGGCAGATGCGCAGGTCGAGACCCTTCATGGCGTCAATTCCCTTCCCAGAGAGCGGGGGCGGCGCCCAGGCGCGAGAGGAGGCGGCGCAGGTCCAGGGTGGCGGTATAGGTGGTGAGGGCGTAGACGGTCTCCCCCTCGCGGGCCCGCTCCAGGGCGGCGCGCAAGGCCCCCTTGAGGTCGCCGTGCACCTCCAGGCGGGAGGGATCCAGCCCGGCGTACTTCATGCGCAGGGCCATGTCGTAGGCGCGGGTCCCCGTGGCGACCAGGTGGCGGGGCAACGGCGCGAGCTCCTCGAAATCCACGTCCCATATCCAGGAGACGTCGCGCCCGTCGGCGATGCGGTCGTTGAGGGCCGCCAGCACCACCAGCCCCGTGCCCTCCCCCTTGAGGGTGCGGATGACCTCGTTGAACCCCGTGGGGTTCTTCGAGAGCACTAGGAAGAGCTCGCGCCCGTCCACGGGGATGCGCTCCCCCCTGCCGAAGGCGGTGGCATAGCCGGCAACCCCTCGCGTCACCTCCTCGCGGCCCAGGCCGAGAAGGCAGGCGCCCCCCGCGGCGGCCAGCAGGTTATGCACGTTGTAGATCCCGGGGAGGCCGAGGTCGAGGTCCGCCTCCCATCGGGGCGTGGAGAGGGAGACCTCGCTGCCCGCTGTGCCCCGCGGCCTCACGCGCACGGCGGAGAAGTGTGTCTCGGGGCGAGAGGAGCCGCAACGTGGGCAGAAGTATTTGCCCATGTGGCCGAAGTAATGCGCGGAGAAAGAGAGCGCCGTCCTGCAGGTGCGGCAGTGCTTGGAATCGGCGGCGTGCCGCAGGGAGGCTTCCGTGACCTCCTCGCATTCGATGCCGTAGTAATAGAGGGAGGCGGGGCTTTCCTTCCCCAGCGAGGCCACCAGGGGATCGTCGGCGTTGAGGAGTACCTTGGCGTCGGGGGAAAGCGTGCCCAGGGCGCCGTCCATCTTGCGGGCGAGGGTTTCCAGCTCGCCGTAGCGGTCGAGCTGGTCGCGGAAGAGATTGGTGATGATTACCAGGCGCGGGCGCAGGCGCGTGACGGCCGCGGGCAGGGTCGCTTCGTCGACCTCGAAGAGGCCGATGTCTCCCCGCGGGTTTCCCGCCAGGTCCGAGGCCTGGGCCAGGGCGGCGGTGATGCCGGTGACGAGGTTGGCCCCCACCCGGTTGTGCACGGGCGACATGCCTCCCTCGCGCAGCATGGCCGCCAGGAGGTTGGAGGTGGTCGTCTTGCCGTTGGTGCCGCTGACCAGCACGCACCCGCGAGGCAGGCGGGCGGCCATCTCCTCCGGGGCGCGCGGGTGAAGGCGCAGCATGACCTTGCCCGGGAAGTTGGAGCCCGCCCCCAGTCCCAGGCGGCGCGACGCCCAGGTGGTCGCCTTTCCCGCCGCAACCGCTGCCGCAAGCCGTAATTCCATGTGACCATTGTAAAGGTTCCCGGGCGGGAAGTGATAAGGGGACGGTTAGGGGCCTGGAAAGCCGTGCGGCTCGCGGGGCTCGTGGCGGAGGAGGCCGCCCCGCCGTCGTGGCTTCCTGGTACAATTTCGGTGGAGGTGAGCTTCTTGACTGCGTCAGGCGACGAGGTCGTGAAGGCCGTGTTCTTCGACGCCGGGAACACCCTGCTGCTGCCGCATCCCTCCGTGGAGGAGGTGTGCGCGGAGGTACTCGCCGGGCACGGGTACCACCCGCCCCTCGAGGCGGTGAGGAAGGGGCTGGAGAGGGCGGAACGCTACTACGAGGAACGCTACTGGGCCGACGACACTTTCTGGGCCTCTGAGGAGGAGGCGGCGGCCATGTGGAGCGAGATGTACGCCCTGGCGGTGGAGGAGGTGGGGGGGCCCTCGCCTCCCGCCCTGGGAAGGGAGCTCTACGACGAGTTCGGCAAGGGCGACCGCTGGGCCCTTTACCCGGACGTCATCCCCGCCATGGAGAGGCTGCGGGAGATGGGGCTTCATATGGGTATTATTTCCAATTGGGACGTGCGCCTTCCGGGCCTCTGCCACCACCTCGGCCTCAGCCCCTTCTTGGAGTTCGTCATAAGCTCCGCCAACCTGGGGCGCATCAAGCCGGAGGCCTCCATCTTCCAGGCGGCCCTGGACCGCCTGGGGCTGGAGCCGCGGGAGGCGGTGCACGTGGGAGACCACTACTACGCGGACGTGCTCGGGGCTCGCGCGGCGGGCATCCACCCGGTGCTACTGGACCGCTGGGGGATGGCGGACAACCCGGATTGCCCGGTGATCGCGAGCCTGCGGGAGTTGCCGGAGCTGATCCTCTCCGGCGTCTTTGCCTGAGAACTCACGCGGAGGTACGGGGAAGATGAAGGTGGCGGCGGTGCAGATGACGGCGCGGCTGGCGGACGTGGACCGCAACCTGGAGCAGGCCGCGTCGCTGGTGGACGAGGCCTTCGGGCGGGGATGCGAGATGGTCATCCTCCCGGAGTTCTTCACCAGCGGCGTAGCCTTCCACCCCGACATGCTGCGAGCGGCCCTTCCCTTCGAGGGAGAGGCCCTGGAGATGCTGCGGGGCGCTGCGCGGCGCCACGGCGGTTACGTGGGAGGGTCCTTCATCGCCTCGCGGGGCGGCGACAACTACAACGCCTTCGTGCTCGCCTTCCCCGACGGCGGCTACGCCGTGCATGAGAAAGACCAGCCCACCATGTGGGAGAACTGCTATTACCTGGGCGGCAAGGACGACGGCATCCTGGAAACCCCGCTGGGGCCGGTGGGGGCCGCGCTGTGCTGGGAGCTGGTGCGCACGCGCACCGTGCACCGGCTGCGGGGCAAGGTGGACCTCCTGGTGGGGGGCTCCTGCTGGTGGACGGTGCCCGACCGTGCCATACCCCTTCCCGGCAAGGGGAGCGCCCGCCGCCGCAACCTGGAGATCATGCGCGAGACGCCGGTGCGCATGGCGCGCATGCTGGGGGTGCCGGTGATCCACGCGGCGCATGCGGAGGATTTTGTGGCGCGCATGCCCCTCCTCCCCGGCCTGCCCTACCGTTCTTGTTTCCTGGGCGAGACCATGATAGTGGACGCCACCGGCGAGGTTCTGGCCGGGTTGTCCCGGGAGGATGGGGAGGGTATCGCGACGGCCGAGGTACAGCCCGGCCGCCTGGCCCCCGCCGAGGACCCGCCGGACGGTTTCTGGATCCCCCGCCTGCCCTGGCTGATAAGGCTCGCCTGGTCTTACCAGAACCTGCACGGGGCGTGGTATTACCGGCGGGCGAAGCGTTCCGGCAGGCTGCGTATCCCCTGAGGGCTTAGGGCGGGCGCGAGCGGGGCGTGCCCTTCCCCCTACTTGTAAGTGGCGCCGATGTCCTCGGTCACCAGGTGGATCCAGGTCTGGCCCGGCCGCAGGGGTATCAAGTTCCCCTTCTCGTCCAGGAAGAGGGTGGGGGATGACCGGTTGGCTTTCTTCCAGGTGCCGTGGTGCACCTCTCCTCCCGAGAAGACCAGGCACTTCCCGCTCCCGATGACCTGCATGTTGGGGGTTTCGGACCCGGTGACGTCGCGGATGCCGCTCCTGCTCGTGGTCACGAACTGCACGATGACGTTGCGCGGCGCCACCCGCTTTCCGGTGGTGAGGTCATTGTGGGGAGCGCCGCTGATGGAGTGCAGGTAGGTGTCGCTCGCGGCGTCGTACTGGTAGGAGGCGACGCATGCGGGGGCCTTGTAGGGTATCTCGATGGTGGTGGCCGTGGAGACCATGACGCTCCCGCCCTCCCCCTCGCCGCCGGAGGTCTCTTCTCCGGAATCGCCCCCTTCCCCCGTCGCCGTGAAGACCAGACCGCTCTCCAGGAGTCCATGGTAATCGTCACCGGTCTCCGCGAGGTAACGTCGCAGGAGCTCGCTGCTGGTATAGAGATTGTGCGGCGCCCGCCGGGAACGGTCCCGCCAGAAATGGGTGTCGTCCTCCTCGATGTACTTCATCCCGGAGGCCCTGATCATGGACATCACCTCCCGGGCTCCCCCGCTGCAGATGAGTAGGGGATTCAAGAAGTAGGTGATGTCTATGTCCGAGGGCCTGGCGCTGCGCGTGGGGCCGATGACCTGCGGTTCCTTGGAGAGGTAGATGCAGATGAAGCGGGTGACCCCGCCCTCCACCAGCTCCTCGAAGACCAGGTCGGCGTCGATGATGCCGCTCTGCGGCCTGGCCTTGGGATCGTTCTCGACCTTCACCGCCAGAGGCCGGCGCATGACCACCTCCCAGGAGGGCACCGTCTCGCCGGTGAGGGGGTTGACGGCGGGTTTTTCCGGCTCGGGGAACGGCTCTTGCCCGTCGCTGGGCTTGGCGGCGGAACATCCCGCCGCGGAGAGGATCACGGCCAGGATGAGGATGCATGCCGTCAGCGGGAAACGGAAGCCATGGCGCCTCTTGCGCCCGGCACTCGCCTTCTTCGCGGTTGACATTGCTTGCTCTCCTTCTCTTAGGCGTTCTATTCTATATTCATCCCCGCGGCACCCATCTCCTCCCTCCGCCCCCTCCGCGTCCCTGCCCTTCCCCGGGCGGGGCGCCGCGCCGGTAAGTATATCGGCAGATGCGCCCGCGCGGAAGATACCTCCGCCTGCGGCCTGGCGGCGCGGGCGGCAGCCGCCGAGGCGCGGCACCGCGGACATCCCTTCCCTTTCCAGGGGCTTTGCCGTACACGGGTGCGCCGCTTTCGGCGCCTCCTTATGCGATGCCGAAGAGGCGCGCGGCGTTCCCGCCCATGATCGCTTCCCGGGCGGGGTCGTCCCCCATCCCCTCCGCGGCGTCGGCCAGGGTGCGCGGGTAGGGGAGCAGGGGGTAGTCGGTGGCGAAGAGGATCTTGTGTGGGCCGGCCGCTTCGGAGGCCAGGCGGTAGATCGAGGGTCTGTAGAGGAAGGGGGAGGCGGCGCTGTCGTACCACACGTTGCGGCAGGCCTCCGCCACCTCCGGCATCAGCTCGTAGAAGGGGAGGCCGCCTCCCCAATGCGGCAGGATGAGCTTCACGTCCGGGAAGGCGAGCACGAAGCGGTAGATCACCTCCGGGGTCACGGGCCCCTTGCCGGGATATACGTGGCCCACGGGCTCGTTGACGTGGATGAGCAGCGGCGCGTCGTATTCCATGGCCAGCTCCACCACGGGAGCGAGCAGCGCCTCGTCCAGGAGGTCGAAGCCCTGGGGCTGGGCGTGCAGCTCTCCCAGGCCGCGCGCCCCCGCTTCCAGGCAGCGCCGGGCCTCGGCCAGGGCCTCGCCGCCGTGCGCGGGGTTGATCACCGCGAAGGGGATGAAGCGGTCCGGATGGGCCCTGGCGGTCTCCAGCAGGTAGTCGTTGTTCTCCGCGCAGCAGGACGGGGTGGTCCAGGGGAAGGGGCAGAGCACCGCCCTCTCCACCCCGGAAGCGTCCATCTCCCCCAGCAGCTCCTCCGGTGTGACCATGCGCTGCCCGCCGTGCCCGAACATGAGGCGGAAAGCCACCTCCTCCTCGCTGACCGAGGCGGGGCGCTCCCTGGCGCGCGGGGAGAAGAGATGAGTATGCGCGTCGATGACCATCTTGCCATTCCTTTCCATGCCCGGATCCCGGCGTGCGCGCCAGCCCTTTTCCCGCGCCCGGGATGAAAGAACATTATAATATTACGATAATATAACGGTTGGCTTGCAGGTGGCGTGTTACAAGGGAAAGAAAGGACGGCACGGGTAGACGCATGGGAACGATCCTCTTCTACCTCCTTCTCTTCATCGTCGTCGCCCTCGCGGCCAGCGCCTTCTACCTCCTGGTGCGCATCATCGGCATCTACCTGCGGGCGCGCAGGCTGGAGACCATGCGCAACTACGAAACCATTCTCTACGCCGCCCTCCCCAAGCTGGGGCCCGAGGACACGCTGCGCGCGCTGCTCCCACAGCCGGATTCCGCCGCGCTGGAGGAAGTCCTCCTGAGAATGGGCGACGAAGCCGAGGGGGAATGGAAGGAACAGGTAATACAGGTCTACCGCATAAGGGGGTACGCCGATAAGAGGTTGCGCCAGCTCCGTTCGCACTCGAAGCCCCGGAGGTCCGATGCCGCGCGCCGCCTGGGCAGGATAGGTGATCCGGAGGCGGTCGGTCCTTTAAAGGACCTGCTTTCAGACCGCAGGGAGGAGGTCAGGGAAGCGGCCCTCTTCGCCCTGGGGAGGATAGGGACGCTGCCGGCCCTCCGGGCCATGTGCGAGATGCTGGGGGCGGGCGATCGCTGGGCGCAGGAGAAGATCGCGGAGGCCATGGAGGAGATGGGCGACGAATGCCACCTCGTGCTCTGCGAGCTGCTCCAGGAGGGCAACGCGGCCTGCCGCGCCTTCGCCGCGGAGGTTGCGGGGACGGTGGGAGGAAACGAGGAAGCGTTGCTCCTGGAGGGGGCCCTGCGCGATCCCGAGATCGACGTGCGCGCCCGGGCCGCCTCCTCCCTGGGCAGGCTCAGGCACCGCGCGTCACGCCCCGCCCTGCGGCAGGCGTTGAAGGACCCGGCGTGGGAGGTGCGCTGCCAGGCGGCTAAGGCGCTGGGGCTGCTGGGTGACGGGGATGACGCCCTGGCGCTGGCGGATGCCCTGCGCGACACCTCCTGGTGGGTGAGGCAGAACGCGGCCTCGGCCCTGCAGGAGCTGGGCGAGCGGGGCGAGAGGGCGCTGGAGGCGGCGCTGTGGGACGGGGACAGGTTCGCGCGCGAGACGGCGGCGCAGGCCCTGGAGGAGGCCGGGTTGCTGGAGAAACTGGCCATGGAGATGCGGGAAGGCCGCGTCGACCGCGGCAAGGAGAAGGCGGTGCGGCGCCTGGCCGAGATGGGGAGGGTCGGCTGCATCGCGGACTTTCTCGGCCGTTCCCGGGAAAGGGCGGTGGTGGAGGGTTTCCTGTCCCTCCTGGCCGGCGTTGAGCATCCCGAGCTGGAAGAGGCGAGGAAGAGGGCAGCGGAGCGCGAAGCCGCAGCACCGGGGGGCGACAAGGACGGCGGAGGGAACGCGGAAGCGAGCGCCGGCCCAGGGGATGAGAGACGGGAACGGGGAAGCGAGTGAGCGTTTACCATCTGCTGGTCTACATAGCCATCTCCTATTATTTCTTCATCTACAGCATCCATCTGCTGCACCTGGCGCTGGGGCACGGGGCGGCCCTGAAATGGAAAAACATGGGATATCTTGAGGAAGCGCACCGCCTTACGCGCAGCACCTTGGTGCCCCCGATTACCCTGGTCGCCCACCTGGACGCGGTTGACGGGGATACGGTGCAGTGGATCGACCACCTGCTGGGCCAACGCTTCCCGCACCTGGAGCTGATCCTCTTCGCCCGCCGTGGGGACGAGAGGCTTCGGGGGGTCGCGGAAGCGTACTACCTCCGGCGCATGGACAGGGTGTACAGGCGGTTCCTGCCGTCGCCGGAACCGGCGGCGTTGTACCAGAGCGGGGACCGCCGCCTGGTTCTCGCCGAGATGGAAGGAGAGAAGGGCCACGCCCTCAACCTCGCCCTCAACCTGTCGCGTTACCCCCTCTTCGCCGTCCTAGACAGGGGGCCCCGCCTGGAGGAAGATGCCTTGCTTTGCCTGATAAGACCCTTCATGGAGGGGGGATCGGAAACCGCCGCGGTCATGGGGGTGGAGATCCCCTCCGAGATGGAGGAGAATTACCTCCTCCCCGGCGGGCGCATAGCCAGGTTTTCCTTCATGGAGTCCCTGCGCCTGCAGTTGGGTTACCTGGCGGGCGCACCCTACCTGGGCGGGCCTTCCGTGATGTCGGGCTCGCTTATCGTCTACCGCAAGGACGACCTCCTGAGAGCGGGCGGGTTCCGCGCGGGCCTTTCCGTCACCGAGGCGGAGATGGACATGACCATCCGCTTGCACCGCCTGCTGCGCGCGGAAAGAAGGCGTTACAGGTTCGTGCTCCTTCCCCAGGTCACCCTGCGGAGGGGCTTTCCCCGCAGCTGGCGGGAGCACTTCCGGGGATACAGCCGCATGCGTAAGGGCGTGGCCGAGGCCATGTGGTCGGGAAGGGACATGCTTTTCAGGCCCCGTTACGGGTACCTGGGGATGGTGCAGCTGCCCACCTTCTGGCTTTTCGTGAACCTGGCGCCGGCCATAGGCTTGCTCTCCTACGCCGTGGCGGCGGCCCTCTTCGCCCTCGGCAAGGTGGGATGGCTTCCCTTCGCCGCCTTTCTCTGCGTGTCCAGCCTCTACCCCGGCTTGGTGGGGGCGGGCGCGGTCTTTGCGGCCAGGCGGGAACTGGGGATCCTTAAGGGACAAGGCATCCTCCTCTACGCCTACGCTTTCCTCACCCAGTTGTGGTTCCGCCAGCTTACCGCGGTCGCCGCTTTCGTCAGGTACGGGTTGTGACGGTTCGCGTCGCCGGCTTCCGACGTGCGCGAGACGCGCGCCTCTCCGCCGCTGCGCCCGCGAGGGGGGATTGCTATACTTGAAGGCAGGGGTGAACGGCGTAAGCGGGGCGGTGAGGCGGCTTGCGGCCGCGCGGAATCGAGGACATGAAGGACGCGTGTCGCGGTAAAAAAGAGGATGAGGGGGGCGCGCTGCGGCGCGTCGCGACTGCGCTGGGAAAATATTCCTATCCGCTCTTCTCTCTCCTTTGCCTGCTGTGGCTGCTGGCGAGGAGCGGGCGCAAGCCCTCGCGCCTGCGTTACCCCTGCCAGCAGGCGGCCATGGCGCATTCCTGGTGGTTGCTTGCCCTGGGAGGCGCCTGGTGCGCGGCCTCGTGCAGGCAGGCGCTCAAGGGCAGGGCGAGGGCGATACCCGCGCTGCTCCTCCTCTTCCTGGCCGTCTTGCCGCTTTCGCTGGGCGGGCAGGCGCCGGCGGAGGCGGTGGCCTCACTGCCGGACCTCGCCGCGGCCCGCGCGCGCGCGGCTTCCCTGCTTCCCGCGACCTGGCAGGCTTCCGATCCCTCCACGGCGCACGATATCTTCGTGGTCAACCACGTCCCGCGGCCGGTGCCGGGCAGCCCCTATCACGCGGGAGTGGACGCCCTGGTACGCTTCATGGGCGAGGGCGGGCTCTTCCTCTACCGCAGCGACAGGTACGGGGACGGCGCGGGCCCGGGCGGGCTCATCGCCCGCGACGACGTGGTGCTCATCAAGGTGAACGCGGCCTTCGACCAGAGGGGCATGACCAACACCGACGTCGTGAAGGGGCTCATCGCCGCCGTCCTGCGGCATCCGGACGGTTTCACCGGCGAGGTGGTGGTGGTGGAGAACTGCGAGGGAGGCCCGGATTACACCCAGGTGAGGAACAACGCCGAGGACACCCGCCAGTCCTTCCAAGCGGTGGTGGACTCCTTCGGTGATCCTTCCCGCGTCTCCTCCTCGAGCTGGTGGTCCTTCACCGACAACCTGGTGGGGGAGTTCGACGCCGGCGACTTCCGGCAGGGATACGTGAACCTGGGCAACAACGTCTCCTATCCCAAGTTCATCACCGGCAGGGGCACCTGCGTCTCCCTGCGACGGGGCATCTGGACGGGGAGCGGCTACGACAAGGGCAGGATGAAGCTCATCAACGTCCCCGTGCTGAAGTCGCACAACGCGACGGGCGTCACCGCCTGCCTGAAGAACTTCATGGGGGTGCCCAGCATCCACATGACCACCAACGTCCACCACGACCTCATCTTCAACGGTTTCATGGGGAGGATGATGAACGAGGTCATCTACCCCTGCCTGAACATCCTGGACGCCATCTGGGTGAGCCCCTCCCACCCTGCCGGCCCGGAGGGGCCCTACTCGAAGGCGGTGCGCACCGACATCCTGCTGGCGGGGACGGACCCCGTGGCGCTGGACTGGTACGCCGCCAAACACGTCCTCCTCCCCGTCAGCGGCTACGGGAGGCATGACCCGGACACCCCCTTCGGGGAGAATACCAGTCCTTACCATGACGGCACGCGCAACACCGGGTACCCGTACAACGCCCTGCGCATCATGCTCGAGTCCACGGCGAGGGTGCTGGCCTCCGGGGGGAAGGACGTCACCCTCGATCCCGCGCGCATGACGGTGCACCTGCGCGACATGAGGCGGCTGGCGGACTGGACCGGCGGCCACTGCGTGCTGGGCGCGCAGGAGGCCCGCAGCGACTGGTACTTCGCGGAGGGGACCACGCGGGAGGGCTTCGAGGAATGGCTCTGCCTGCAGAACCCGCAGGGGGAGACGGTGGCGGCCGACCTCACCTTCTACGGCTCGCAGGGGGAGGTCACCCCCCACCGCCTCTACCTCCCTCCCCGTTCCCGCACCACGGTGAACGTCAACCACCTCCTGGGGCCGGGCAGGGACCTCTCGGTGCACGTGCGCACCTCGCTGCCCACGGTGGTGGAGCGCCCCATGTACTTCCTCTACCGCGGCTCCTGGACCGGCGGCCACTGCGTGCTGGGCGCGCAGGAGGCCCGCAGCGACTGGTACTTCGCGGAGGGGACCACGCGGGAGGGCTTCGAGGAATGGCTCTGCCTGCAGAACCCGCAGGGGGAGACGGTGGCGGCCGACCTCACCTTCTACGGCTCGCAGGGGGAGGTCACCCCCCACCGCCTCTACCTCCCTCCCCGTTCCCGCACCACGGTGAACGTCAACCACCTCCTGGGGCCGGGCAGGGACCTCTCGGTGCACGTGCGCACCTCGCTGCCCACGGTGGTGGAGCGCCCCATGTACTTCCGCCTCCCCCGCTGAACGTCAACACTTTGGAGTCAGACATACTTTGGGGTCAAACCGCGTTCATGTCTGGGAGGGGTTGTTCCTGGGGAGGGAGGGCGTCTCGTCCCTCTGGACAGGCCTTCACCGCACCC
Source organism: uncultured Actinomycetes bacterium (assembly GCA_937128055.1). Lineage (GTDB taxonomy): Bacteria > Actinomycetota > Geothermincolia > Geothermincolales > RBG-13-55-18 > JACIXC01. Next base: position 14,312 of record CAKZMC010000202.1, read on the forward strand.
ATCCCCCGCAGACATACTTTGGGGTCAAACCGCGTTCATGTCTGGGAGGGGTTGTTCCTGGGCAGGGAGGGCGTCTCGTCCCTCTGGACGGGCCTTAGCCGCACCCATCCCCCGCAAGGGAAAATCCCTCCTTAATGGATTCTTTACATTTCCTCAAGCGCGCATTAACGGTGCCGGGCGAAGATAGGAAGCGGGGGAAACGAGGAACGAGAGGAGTGAACGCGGAACGCGGTGGGAAGGCGAAGGGGGGAGTACGTCATGGCCGAGCGGATCAAGGGGATCGGGAGATGGATAAGGGGGCGTGACGGCTGGGACCTGGCCTCCGTGGCCCTGCTGCTGCTCTTCCTCGTCCTCGTCCTGGTGAACATATCCGCGTACCCCGTTTTCCTGGATATCCCCTACCACATGGCGGTCACGCAGGGGTTCCGGGAGGCGGGTGGCGTGACCACCTGGGATTTCTGGGACTATGCTCCCGAGGGCAGGCCCCACCTCTATCCGCCCCTCTTGCATGTGGGCATGTCACTGCTGATGGACCTGGGCCTCTCGCAGCGGGCGGTAGCCACCCTGGTCTGCCTGGCCATCTTCCCCCTCGTCATGCTCACCCTCTGGTGGATGATGCGCAGGCTTTTCGGGACGCGCGCCGCCTTCTTGTCACTGATCTTCCTGTGCGTCCCCTATGCTTTCTTATGGCAGACGGGGATCACCGTCGCCGCCTCCCTGGTGCTGGCGCTGACGCCGCTGGTCTTCCTGGCCCTGGAGAAGGACCGCCGCGTCGCAGCGGCGCTCCTGCTCGCCATGTGCCTTTACTCCCACCTGGTCCTGGGGCATCTGGTGGCGCTGGCGCTCGTCGTATACCTGGCGCACAGGCGGCGGTACTGGAAGAGGATACTCGCGGCGCTGGCGCTCGCCTACCTCCTCTACCTCCCCTGGGGTTTGGTAATTATTACCAACCTCTCGAGCCTTCACTTTTCCGAGCCGGGCGGGGGCGGGAATATCGTCCTGCACCTCCTGGCGTGGCTGGCGGCGCTGGCGGGGGCCGCCGTCTGCTACCGCAAGAAAGGTCGCTATTACCTGCTTCCCTCCTACCTCCTTTCCATGGTGCCCATAGCCTTCTTCTACCCTAATCGTTTCTGGGAGGGGCACGTCTTCCTGCCCCTGGCCATGCTGGGGGCGGTGGCGCTGGACCGGCTCTGCGCTGCCCTGCGTGGCGCGCTTGACCGCCGCGGCGTCGCGGCCGCCGCCTCCCGCCCGGCGGTCGCGGTCCTCGCCACATCCATGGCTCTGCTCCTCCTCCTGGTCGACCCCGTGCTCGCCGCAGGGGGCACGGGCGGAGCGCAGGCGCTGCCGGGGAAGCAGGCGGGAAACCCCCCGGCTGGTATGGGTACGGCGCGTCCTCCCCTCGGCCAGGCTCCCCCTCCCGCCGGCGAACCGCGAGGGCCGGTCGCGAGACAGCTACGGGAGCGGCTGCCGGGATTGCGCGAGGCCCGCGAAAGCCCCCTGCGGCTCGCGCTCGAACCCACCTCCTTCCTGGTCCTCGCCGGGATGGAGGAGGCGGCGAGGCGACCCCTCGCGGGGGAGGAGGTCTTCGGCGAGGAGAACGAGGCTTTGATGCTCGCGGTACGGGAGAACAGCCGGCCGGGCGACGTTGTCTTCGTCCTCGACGGCAGGCTAGGCGACCTCATCTACGCCATGACCGGCAGGTACACGACGCGGGGCATGTTCCACGAGGTGCAGCCGGAGGACGGGAGCCAGCCCATACAGCAACTCGCCGGCGCGGACCTGGCGGTGATAGGCGGTGTGGGAGGGCCCTTGCAGGGAACCGCCTTGCAGGGAACCGCCTTGCAGGGAACCGCCGGGCAGGGGACCGCCGGGCGAGGAAACGGCTTGCCGGGAGACCCTCGCGGGTGGAAAACGGTGGCCCGTGAGGGCCGCTACGTGGTGCTGGCGAAGGAGGGTTTGGGCGGTGGTGATGTGAGAACCAGCGATGCCGCCGTGCCCCTGGGCGCAGCGTACGCGCTGCTGGCCCTGGCCGTAGTGGCCTGCTTCTGGGACCTTTGCCGCCGTGGACCCGTCTTCCCCCGCGGCGGCGGGGGCGTGGGCCGCGCCGGGTCACCTCACGGCGGAGGCGGCGGATACGGTGAAGGCGGCAGGGCGAACACCTACGACAAGGGGCAGGGGAGCACGTTGTCGCTCTTCGGTGGGGCCCGGCTGAACGGACCCGCCGCGGGCGGCGGAATGGGCAGGATGTGTGTTCCCGGTGCGATACCGAGCGAGACGCTGCTCCTCGTTCCCGCCTACAACGAGGCGGCAGGCGTGGCAAGGCTGGTCCGGGAGATAAAGGGGATGTATCCGGAGGCGGATGTCCTGGTGCTCGATGACGGCTCCAGGGACGGCACCGCGGAACAGGCCTACGGCGCGGGGGCCGCGGTCCTCAGGTCCAGCCAGAACCGCGGCGTCGGGGAGATGATGCGCCAGGGCCTCTCCTTCGCCTACCGCCGCGGTTACCGCTTCGCGGTGCGCCTCGACGGGGACGGACAGCACCCCCCGGAATACGTACCCGCCCTGCTGGAACCGATCGAGCGGGGAGAGGCGGAGGTGACGGTAGGCTCGAGGTTCCTGCGTGAGGCCCCCGTCCACGACAAACCCTCCCTCCCCCGCAGGCTGGGCATGGCCTACTTCCGCCTTATCCTCAGGATAGCCACGCGGCGCGCTTTCAGCGACCCCACTTCCGGTTTCCAGGCCTATTCCCGCGAGGCCATGCGCTTCCTCGCCGGGCAAGGTTCGCGGCGCTACCCCGAGGTGTTCATGCTCCTGCTCCTGACCCGCGGCGGCGACCGCGTCCGTGAGGTGGAGGTGGAGATGCGGCCGCGGCGATACGGCCGCTCCACCATAGGGATGCGTGAGGCGCTGTCCATGGCCGCCGGAGCGACGGCATGCCTGCTGCGACACCCCGGATAGCGGGCGGCCGGGGGCCGGGCTCCGGTCCCTTCCGCCCCCTTGCCTTACGCGTCGGTGGAAACCGTGCCGGTTGGTCATATTAAACCGGAGGCGACGGAAGGTCGGTTGCCGCCCCCTTGCCTTACGCGTCGGTGGAAACCGTGCCGGTTGGTCATAGCCGTATAGCCCTTTCCCTGGCACCGTCCGCTGCCTGCCGCGCGTTCCTTCTTCCACCACTATGCCCCATGATGGCCCATGCCTTCCCTGGCACCGTCCGCTGCCTGCCGCGCGCCTCCGCTTCCGCCACGTGCCCCATAATGGCCCATGCCTTATCAAGCACCATCCGCTGCTTCCCGCGCAGGACATGGCCGGCAACCGGTTGGTTGCGGTTAAAGTAGAGCAGCCATATCTACCCGCATTGCTTTTTCATCCGCAGGACATGGCCGGCAACCGGTTGGTCGCGGTTAAAGAGGCAGGTCGTCGTTGTCGATAAAAATTGTAAAGCTTTTACGTCGATACATGCCTCATCTTATCGGTAAGGTCATGTGGGGAGAAAGGGGATGGCTCCCGCTCCGGGTGTCTTCTCGCCCCCAGGGATGCGAGGAGGGGATGCTTATGCGTTACCGGGTCCGTTCTATCGCTTTCGTCGCTCTCATCTTATTTCTTTTCACGGTGTCGGGTTTGCCCGTGCTGGCGGCCGACGGCGGGGAGTTCAAGGCGAGCTGCGGCAGCACGGGATGGTACTTCGCGGAAGGTTACACGGGTGGGGACTTCGACACCTGGATAACCATCCAGAACCCCAACCAGGTGGACGCCACGGCGCACCTGCGCTTCTTCCTGACCGACGCCGCTCCCGTGGAGATGGACCTGCCGCTGGGAAAGGAGACCAGGACCTCCCTCCTCCTCAACTCCATCCCGGCGCTGAAGAACAAGGAGGTGGCCACCCAGGTCACCGCCACGGGAGACGGCATAATCGCCGAGCGGGCCATGTACTTCAGATACAGCGAGGGCGGCGTCTCCCGCGCCGGCGGGCATGCCTCCATCGGGGCGGACTGCACGAGCGGCTGCTGGTACCTCCCGGAGGGTTACACGGGAGGGTCCTTCGACACCTGGCTGGTGCTCATGAACCCCGGGGGCACCGACGCCACCGACGTGCACGTGAAGCTTCTGGTGCCCTGGAGCGACAAGTACTACATGTTCAAGACCACGGTGCCGGCGCAGCGCAGGAAGACCATCAAGGTCGACGACCTGGTGTGGAAGGAGGGCACCGATAACGTCATCGCGGACGTGGGCGCGGCCACCGGCGGTGGCGGCACCGGGCAGGAGGTGAAGTTCGACAACACCGAGGTCTCCACCATCGTCTTCTCGAGCGTGGGCCTGGTGGCGGAGAGGGCCATGTACTTCGACTACTACGGCAAGGCTGGCGGGTCTTGCTCCGTGGGCGCCGACCAGACGTCGCACACATGGTACCTGCCCGAGGGTTACACGGGGGGCGATTTCGACACCTGGATCGAGACCATGAACCCCTCCAGCAACTACCTGGACATCGTGTACACCTTCTACTCCAACGAGCCGGGCTTCACGCCGGTGAGCGTGACCCACTCAGGCGTCAAGCCGTGGTCGCGCGACACCATCAAGGTGGACTCCGTGCCCGGCCTGGAGAGGATGGACGTCTCCACCAAGGTGCAGGCGTTCAATGCGGGCACCACCACGCCCGCGGATGTCGTAGCCGAGCGCGCCATGTATTTCCGCTACGGCACGGCCAACGACGGCCACACCTCCATCGGCGCCTGCCATGCTTACAACTTCTGGTTCCTGGCGGAGGGCTACACGGGCGGCTCCTTCGACACCTACGTATGCGTCATGAACCCCATGAATATGGCCATGAAGATCATCGTCACCTACATGACCCCCAAAGGCCATACGGTGGAGAAGGAATACCACTTGCCCGCGAACTACCGCCTCACCATCAAGGTGGACGACCAGGACCCGTCCCTGGCAGCGACCGAGGTCTCCACCAGGATCGAGGCGCAGCTCCTGGGAGGGGCGAGCGCCGATTATAACGCGAGCGTGGTTGCCGGGGTGGCCGTGGAGAGGGCCATGTACTTCACCTACGTGGATCCCGCCGACGGTTCGCGCAAGTCGGGCGGCTCCTGCTCCATCGGTTACGGCACTTATTGAGCGACGGGCTTGCGGAGGGGGCGGGTACGGTCCCGCCCCCTCCTTCCTTTCCGGGAAAGCGGCCCCGCTCGTGTCCTGAAAGGCCGCCGTTAACGCACGCGAGCGGTGACGGTTTCACGAGGGCGGGGGCGGGGCGCTTGCGAGGGGGCGCTCGTTCCATCATCGCGAGCGCTTCCCGCAAAGCACGGGGAAACGATGCGGGGAAAGCGCGCCTTCTTCCTATTTCTGGCAGCAGGGGCAGAAATAGGTGCCGCGGCCGGAAACCGTCTCCCGGCGTATGATCTCGCCGCACGCGCGGCAGGGTTCCCCGGCGCGCCGGTAGACGAGGTGGCGTTCCTGGAAGTTACCCCTCTCCCCCTGCAGGTCCACGTAATCGCTCACCGAGGAGCCGCCGCTTTCCAGGGCCTCGTCGAGCACCTCCCGCACAGCGGCGTGCAGCCGCGCGACGTCCCTGCCGCGCAGCGTGTCCACGCGCCGCAGGGGATGTATGCCGGCGCGGTGCAGCGCCTCGTCGGCGTAGATGTTGCCCAGCCCCGCCAGGCGCGCCTGGTCCATGAGCGCCGCCTTCACCCGGCATTTTCCGCGCAGCGCCGCTGCCAGGCGGGAGGGAGTGAAGTCGTCCGCCAGCGGCTCGGGGCCCATCCTGGAAAGGCACGGCAGGGAGCGGTAGTCGCCGCGACGCACCAGCGCGGTCTCCCCGAAGGTGCGCGGGTCCACGTAGATCAGGTCCCTTCCGTCCTCCAGGTGGAAAAGGATGTGCGTGTGGCGCGGCCGCTCGCCGCCGCGCGGGAGCAGGAGCAGGGAACCGGTCATGCCCAGGTGTATGACGAGCTCCCGGTCTCCGTCCAGCGCGAACAGGAGGTACTTCCCCCGCCGCCTCACCTCGCGTACCTCCCTGCCCCTGACTCCCCTGCGGAAGCCCAGCGCCGTGGGATATTTTACCAGGCGTGGCAGGAGGACCTCGCAGGAGGAGATGCGCGCGCCGCGCAGCTCGCGCGCCAGCTGTCCGCGTATGATCTCCACCTCCGGCAGCTCGGGCATGCTGTTTCCTCCAGCCGTGGCTCGCGTTTCCCGCTGCATGAAGGGAGCAGCGCGCGGCGCCATTCCGTCACGCTCCCTCCATGCCGCGGTTTGTACCTTACTATATGTTACAGCGAGAGCGGGGAGAAGGAGGGCGCCGCGCCATTGAAGGGGCGACCGCGATCCATGGCGACCTGCATCCCGCAGGCACGCCCGCCGTCGCCCCCGGCGCTCTCTCGATGAGATCTCGAGGAGACGCGGCCCTCGCG
>CAKZMC010000203.1 GCA_937128055.1 uncultured Actinomycetes bacterium
GCGCACCGGGTCGAGGTCCGACCACTTCACGAAGGTGGTGCTCACCCCGAGAACAACCAGGAAGGCGACGATAGAAAGGTAGCGCAGCAGCTTCTCCCGGGATCCGCTCATGACCCCTCGACCTCCCCGCTGCTCTCTCCCGAGAGGGGCGGCTCGCCCTCCGTGGGAGCGGTGCCTGGGGGCGCCTCTTCCCCCGCCTCCTCCAGTTCCTGCATGGCCTCCCTCTCCATGCGCTCGCGGGCTTCCCTGCGCGCACGAAGCATCTCCTCACGCTTTCTTGCCCTGCGCCCTCCCCGGCTCCGCGGCTTGCCCTCCGGCGCCGCCGGCACCTCCGCCGGCCAGGCGGCTTCCGCTTCCCTGACAACGGCGCCCTCCCCTGCCCTGCGCTCCTCCAGGGCGGCTATGAAATGCTCCACGACCTCGGGATCGAACTGCAGCCCGCTGTTCTGGCGAAATTCCGCGATGGCCCGCTCGTGACTTTTCGCCCCGCGGTAAGGCCGTTCGTGGGTCATGGCATCGTACGCGTCGGCCACGGCGATTATCCTGGCGCTCAGGGGGATGGTCTCCCTCGCGAGGTGATCGATGTATCCTCCCCCGTCGTAATACTCGTGGTGGTGCCTCACCGCCTCGGCCATGTCCGCCAGGTAAGCCACCTCCTCCAACCGCGAGCTGCCCTCGAGGGGATGTACCTTGATCTTCTCGAACTCCTCCTCGCTCAGCGGGGAAGGCTGCAGGAGGACTTCCAGGGGAATGGCCGGCCTTCCCAGGTCGTGGAGCAGCGCGGCGTGGCGCAGCCTCCTCACCTCGAAGAGGGGGAGGCGCATCCTCTTGGCGGCAAGGGTTGCATATTCCGCCACCCGCGAGGCGTGACCGTCCAGGTATGGTTCCCGCTTCTCCAGGTAGGTGACCAGCGTGTCCAGGCTGTGGTCATAGGACTCCAGCAGCTCGATGTTCCTGCCGCTGAAGAACCAGGCGATCCCCAGCAGGACGATCAGCGAGAGCACGGCGAAGAGGCCCCGCAGGTACGCCGAAACCGATCCCTCCGCAACCGGCTTCCCTAAGGCGTCGAGGACGGCCTCCCCCGTTGGGCCCTGCAGCACATGGAAGGCGTTCTGCGCGTAGATGACCCCCATGCCCAGGCCCACCAGCCCGTATATCAACTGGTTGGGGAAAAGCCTCAGGGCGTCGCTTCGCAGGAAAAGAAGGGGGTCCACGTTGAGCGACAGCCTGAGCGCCGCCATCACGGCCCCGGTGTTGAACGCCCAGAATAGGGCCGCCGCGGCCAGGGCGGGCAGGATGGAACGCATCCCCTGGGAGAGCGCGAAGAGCTGGGAGCTGCCCCCCAGGGCGTGGTAAAGGGCGGAGGCCATCCATATTCCCAGGGAGTATACGGCCGCGTTGAAGAGCATCTTCCCCGCCTCCTCCCTCTCCCGCCAGAGGCGCAGGTTGGCGGCCCCGCAAAGGGCAACGATCATCGCCGAGGGGGTATTAAGGGCCGTCATGGCCGCGAAGAGCCCTATGATCCCGTAGGTGGAACGTCCGGCCAGGGACATCCTCTCCCCCATGCTCTCGCAGAGGACGACCAGTATCCCCAGCAGGACCACGGAAAACCAGAAAACGGGCTGATCCTTGCCCAGGGCGAGGTAGAGGATGACGGCCAGCGAAGCGGCGCAGCCCGAAAGGGACGCGGCCAGAAGCCAGCGGTCCGTGCTCCCTCCGCCCCTCGTGCCCGTGTTCCCCATAATCGCCATCCTCGTAAAGGCCATTCCCGCGCCGCCAGCCAAAACACGACGCGGCGGCGCTCCTCCCCTCAGAGGCGCATGGAGGCGCCCCTCCTCACCACGTAGTCCAGCACCTGGCGCAACACTTCAAGCAGCTTGCGCACCTTCATCCCCCAGGCTCGATCAAACCGTAGTTCCCATCTTTTCTTCTATATACGACGTTGGTCTCCTCCGTCTCGGAATTCATGAAGACGAAGAAGTCGTGCCCCACCAGCTCCATCTGCAGGCAGGCTTCCTCCGGCGTCATCGGCTTCAAGGGAAAGCTCTTCGTCTTGACGATCACCGGCTCCCGCTCTTCCTCTTCCCCCAGGGACCCGGAGGACTCCTTGAACGGGTTCCTTGCGTGATGGGAGCGGTCGATGAGCTTCCTCTTCACCTTGCGGGCCTGGCGCTCCAGCTTGCTGCAGACCAGGTCGATTGCCTGGTACATGTCGGTCGCCGACTCCTTCGCGCGGATGACCGGCCCGCTGGAGAAAATGGTCACCTCGACCACCTGTTTATCCTGGATCTTGGGATTCTTTTCCACGCTCAGCTCTATCTCCGTCTTGATGATGCGGTCGAGGTACTTGCTCACCCGGCCCACCTTTTCCACGGCGTACCTGCGCAAGGCGTCGGTCACCTCCAGGTTCTTGCCCTTGACGATAACCTGCATTGCCTCAGCTCCCTTCTCCCTCGCGAAAAAGCCCATACCTCTTGCGTGAACGGTATGGGCCGGCTTCTCGTCCTCTTCCGCACCGGACAGGCGCCGGGAACTCCCCCGCGGCTCTGCCCATCAATGCGCATAAGCCTAACATATGTTCATCCCGATGCCAACCGGCTAACCTTCTCCAGCCTTCTTCTCTCTACGCGAGGTGGTGGCCACGCAGCCTTCCGCGCATGAGTTGTTTACGTGCTTACGCCAGCCCCTTCCCTCGGCGTGAGCGCATCTTGATGCTCCCTGCTGGGGACGCATTACCTGAACGCCCGTTTCCTCTGTCTCCGGGGCGGCACTGCCCTCTCCCGCCCTTCATGAATGCTCGCTTTCCTCCCTGCTTTTATGCCTGCTTTTATGCCTGCTTTCCTCCCTGCTCCTATGCCTGCTTTCTTCCCTGTTTATAACCCGCTTTCTTCCCTACCGCCGGGGCGTTAAAAGGAAGGCCTCGAAGCCCGGCTGACCTGGTCTTTGCCCCCACACTCGCCTGCTGAGCGGCTCGCAGCGGGCGGGCATTCCCCGCGGGATGTCTCCTCGCCCGCCACTACTACGCTTCTCCGGTTGCACCGGGCAGGTCTTACCCCTAAGCCGCACCATGCTCACCAACCAATAGTTGGCTTACGTGGGTCGTTTCGCCTGCGGCTGGCATCGACTTTCAACCACAGACCCGGGTCGAAGCCTTCCTAATACATTATAGTCCGTATCCACGACGTCAAACAGCGGGAAAGGTTGCGCTCCCCGCACCGCCGTGCCATGACGCCACGCAAAGGCGGGAAGTGCTCAGCGCAGTAAATCCGCCACTAAGCGGCCTAGCATCATGTAGGCCACCTCCTCGCAGGAAACCGCGTAGCGGTGTTTCTCGACCGCTTCCTTGAGGGGACGGATCAAATCCTCCCTTACCTCGGGAGTTTCCTTTATATAGTCCAGGACGAGGCGCTTAAGCTGCGGGTCCACGGCAACGCAACCCTCGGACCCGATGGGGGGTTCGGAAAGGAGGCGGAGCGAATTGGTTATCTCCCTGTCAGACAAGCGCATCTCGCTTCCCTCCTTCGTGTTTCCTCACTTTGTTATCGACATCTTTATCCCTTCCTTTTAACCGCCTCCGCGGGGTTATGGTTTTTTCCCGCGCGTGAGCGGTCAGCCGGCCATGGGTCCTCCCTTCGTAAAGACGGCTCCACGGCTTCGGGATCGAGTGAATGCCGCAAACCCATCCCCTTGCGTAATCAGCTCTTTTGAATCGGTTTGCTCCATGCTTTCCGTGTAGTGAGACCACTGCACGGCAGCCCGGCCCGGAAGAAAAAGGGATTCCCACCCAGCTTGCCCGGAGAACTATGGGGTCGGTCGCAGCGAGGGCGCTTTTCCAAGCGTTCCTTCTTTCAAGCGAGGCAGGTTGCGCCGAGCGAGACCGTTACCCCTAGGCTCCGGGCCGGAAGAAAGACGGATCTCCACCCAGCTTGCCCGGGAACGGCCGAGTTGGTCGCAGCGCAGCCTGCGGAGCGAGACCATTACTCGGCTT
>CAKZMC010000204.1 GCA_937128055.1 uncultured Actinomycetes bacterium
GCCAGCCCCTGAAGAGGGTCAACGGCGACCGCTTCGACGACCTGGTGCTCGGCGCCATGTGGGCGGACGGCCCCGGAGACGCCCGGGGCGGCTGCGGCGAGGTGGAGGTCATCTACGGCGGCAACCTCCCCCACACGGTGGACCTGGCCTCCACGCCGCCGGACATCTGCATCTACGGGCCGGAGGCCAACGCCGGGGCGGGCTACAGCGTGGACGCCCTGGACTTCAACGGGGACCTGCTGCGGGACATCGCGGTGGGAAGCACCGGCTACGGCAAGGGGACGGCCAGGCCCAACTGCGGGGCGGCCTGGCTGGTCAACGGGGTCACCGCGTGGCCCTCCCAGTTGGACCTGGCCTCCGGGGCGGGCATGGTCATCTACGGGGCGGAATCCGGGGACGCCTTCGGCGCCTGCCTCGCATCGGCCAACCTCGACGGCGACCCCCAGGGCTACGGGGACCTGGTGGCCAGCGCCTTCATGGGCGACGGGCCGGGAAACGCCCGCCCGGGCTGCGGCGAGCACTTCGTCTTCCTGGGACGCGACATCATCCCTCCCACCTGCGCCATCGCCAACGTGACCCAGGGCTCCGTGCTGGCGGGGGCGGTGGGGGTGGAGGCCAGCGCCTATGACTACCACGGCATAAACCGCGTGGAGTACCGGGTGAACGGCGTGCTGCGCCACACCGACACCGCCGCGCCCTACCGCTGGGACTGGGACACGCGGCAGGATCCCGACGCCCCCGGCTACGTGCTGGAGGCGCGCGCCTACGACAACAACGGCAACAGCGCCTCCGACTCCCGCACGGTGAGCGTGAACAACACCGTTCCCCCTCTTTCCAAAATATGGTATCTCGCGGAGGGGACCACCGCCTGGGGCTTCGAGACCTGGGTGGTCATCCAGAACCCCAACCCTTACCAGGTGACGGCGAACGTGACTTTCATGAGGCCCGCGGGCGCCACCCAGGCCCACTCCTTTCCCATCGAGGGATACGCCCGCTTCACCATCAACGTCAACCACTTCGTGCCCGGGAGCGACGTCTCCACGAAGGTGGAGGCCACGGCGCCGGTGATCTGCGAGCGGGCCATGTACTGGAACAACCGCGCCGGAGGCCATGACACCATCGGCGTCACCACCCCCTCGCCCATCTGGTACCTGGCGGAGGGGACCACGGCCTGGGGTTTCGAAACCTGGCTCTCCATCCAGAACCCCAACCCCACCACCGCAGGCGTCACCCTCACCTTCATGCTGCCGGGGGGCATCACCCAGACCCATTCCTTCCCGGTCAAGGGATACGCCCGCCAGACGGTCTTCGTCAACGACCTGGTGAAGGAGAGCGACGTCTCCACGAAGGTGGAGGCCACGGCCCCGGTGATCTGCGAGCGGGCCATGTACCGCTACGGGCGCGACCTGGGGCACTCCACCATCGGGACGCCCTCGGCCAGCAGGGACTGGTACCTGGCGGAGGGGACCACGGCCTGGGGGTTCGACGAGTACATCACGGTGCAGAACCCCAACGCGCAACCCGCCGTGGTCAGCGTGGATTTCATGCTTCCCGACGGGGCCGTGAGGCCCTTCGGCCTGATGGTGCCCGCGAACGCCCGCCAGACCGTACACGTGGACTCCCTCCCCGGGCTGGGGAACACCGACCTCTCCACCCACGTCTACGCCAACGTGCCCCTGATCTGCGAGCGTTCCATGTACTGGAGGGGGGCCACCTCCCGGGGAGGCCACGACACCATCGGCACCCCCATGCCCTCCACCCACTGGTACCTGGCGGAGGGGACCACCGCCTGGGGCTTCGAGGAATACATCACGGTGCAGAACCCCAACGACGGCGGGGCCGTGGTCTCCTTCACCTTCATGAAACCGGGAGGCGAGACCGTCTTCCGTTCCTTCCCGGTGGGGCCCAGGTCGCGTTTCACCCTCAAGGCCAACGACGTGGTCCCCGCGAGCGACATCTCCACCTTCGTGCTGTCCTCGCTGCCGGTGATCTGCGAGCGGGTCATGTACTGGAGGAGCCGGGACGGGGGGCACGTGAGCATCGGCGTGCGCGGGGAATGACATCCGCCCCTGAATGCAATTATAAATAGATGTAAAGGTCTGGAAGGAAAGGGTTGGGAGAGAAAGGCCCGTGAATCGCCGGGCTGCGGACAACCCCCGGCGGCGAAGGCGCGCGAGCGGCGCCGTGAAGCCGGCGACGGGGCCGCGAAGGTCGTGGTGGCATGGAGCTCAAGGACTATATCAACGTCGTCGTCAACCGCAGGTGGATAATCCTGGGGACGGTGGGGGTCATCCTTGCCGTGACCCTCATCCTCACCTTCCTGCAGTCCCCGGTGTACGAGTCGCGGGTGCAGATCTTGAGCGAGGTCAGCTCGGCCAGCGAGTCGGTGCTGGGGAGCTTCTTCACCTCCGCCCTCTTCGATCCCGACCGCTATCTCCAGACCCAGACGGAGATCATCAAGACGGAGACCATGGCCCAGGCGGTGGAATCCCACCTGCGGCTCCTCTACGAGCAGCGCGCCCGCGAGCGCGAGGCCGGCGAGGAGGTCTATATACCGGAGCAGGTGCCCGACGCCCTCGAGTTGGCCTCCATGATAAGCGTGGAGCAGGTGCAACGCACCAACATCTTCGACATCCTGGCCCACAGCGACAACCCGTCGCTGTCACGGGACATCGCCCAGGCCTACGCGGAGGAGTACATCGCCAGCCGCCAGCTCGCCGCCATCCGCCAGATAAGCGAGGCGCGCAAGGAGGTCTGGAACCGCATCAACGAGGTGGAAGAGCAGATCCAGGAGGTGGCGGAGCGGGCCAAGCAGTACACGGCGGGGAACATGCCCGCCGAGCTGCAGGCGGAGGCGCAGCGCGTGGTGAGCCTGTGGGCCTCCCTCTACGAGAAGTACATGACCCTGCGCATCGCGGAATCCCTGGAGCAGAGGGGCCTGGAGATCATCCAGCCGGCCAGCGCGGGGACGCGGACCAGCCCCCGGCCGGTGCGCAACGGGGTGCTGGCCTTCTTCCTGGGGCTCATCCTGGGGGTGGGCCTGGCCTTCCTGGTGGAATACCTCGACGACACCCTCCACACGCGGGAGGACTTCGAGCAGCACTACGGAGTGCCCGTCATCGGCGAGATACCCTTCATCCCCCCCGGGGAACTCCCCGCGCACCACGTGATCTACAGCGAGCGCCCCCGCCACCCCGCGGTGGAGGGGTACCGCACCATGCGCACCAACCTTCAGTTCCTCAACCTGCAGGGGCAGACGCGCACCATCCTCTTCACCTCCGCCGAGCCGGAGGAGGGCAAGTCCACGGTGATGGTCAACCTGGGGGCCGCGCTGGCGGAGATGGGGAAGAGGGTCATCCTGGTGGAGGCCGACCTGAGGAAGCCCATGCTCGACAAATATTTCCAGGTGCAGCCGGACCGCGGCCTCAGCAACGTCCTGGCCGGGGGGGTCCCCCTGGCGGAGGCGGTGCAGGAGACCGGGAGCCGCAACCTCTTCCTCCTCCCCGCGGGCGTCAAGCCGCCCAACCCCGGCGAACTGGTGGCCTCCGAGGCCATGAGGGCGGTCTTCGCCGGCTTGAAGGAAGCGGCCGACTATATCCTGGTGGACTCCCCGCCGGTGTTGGTGGCCTCCGACGCCATGGCCCTGGCTCCCACGGTGGACGGGGTGATCGTCGTGGCGTGCTACGGCAGCTCCACCCGCGACAGCGCCCGCCGCACCATCGAGCTGCTGCGCCGCGTGGAAGCGCGCGTGCTGGGGCTGGTGATCAACAACATCGCCCCCGCCACCCGCTACGGTTACTACCACTATTACTATTACACGCCCCCCAAGTAGGGGCGTTCAGCCCACGCGCGAGGTGGCGGCTTTTCCTCGCAGACCTCCAAGGCAAGTCGCGGGATGGGGCGTTCCCCTTATGCGGTCATGGCCTCTACCTTGGTATGGAAGGGGCGTCAGGCGAGGCGGACCGCCCTTCCGTCCTACTGAACGACCAGGGCTTCCAGGTTGATGAAGGTGAAGAACGCGGAGGGGTTGTTGCGGCCGGTGCAGAGCAGCTTTATGGTATGCGCGCCCGGGCCCAGCCCCGAGGCGGTGAAGACCTTCTCCCCCGTCCTTATCTCGTCCGCGAAGAGGTCGACCTCGGCCCGCAGCTCCCCGTCCAGGTAGACCTCCATGATGCCGTAGTTCCAGTGGCGGGTGGAGACGACGGCCACGCTCTCTCCCGCGAAGGTGTAGGTGAAGTAGTCGCCCGCATAGGGCGTCACCATGAGGGTCCCCCCTATCACCTCCGAGTAATGCTCCAGGTACCAGTCGCCGGTATAGGTCATCCCCGGCGAGGTGCAGTCCAGCATCCCTCCGGCGGCCTGTCCCTGCTGCTGTTCATGCTCCTGGAAGGTGTGATCGGCCACCTTCTCCGGCTGCCGCACGGGCTCGAGCGAGGAGATGGAGCGCGGCCTCTCCGCCGCCGCCACCGGCGCGGACGCCACCCCCTCCCGGCCGTTGCTGTCCACGGGGACCACGGCGTAGCTGTCGAACACGGTCCCCTCGTCATCGTGGTACACGGTGTCCGAGACGATGGCGGCGTTTATCCTGCTGCCGGAGTCTCCATCCCCCTTGTAGCGGTAGATGTTGTAGCCGATGACGCGGATGTCGTCCAGCCCCTCCCAGGTGATGGTGGCCCCCTTCTCCACCGCCACCTTCACGCTCGCCGGGGACGGCAGGCTCGGGTTGATCTGTATGGAAGAACCTTCCTTTCCCGCGCTTCCCGCCCCCTCTTCCACACCGCCCAGCCGCGACAGGTGATAGAGGAAGGAGGCGAGGAGGAGCACGCCGAGGAGAACGAACGCGGCGGTCACCCACCCCTTGGGCATGATCTTCCCGCCAGCCGTAAAGCGCCTTGACGAATACATCTTAAAAGCGGTCCCGCCTCCTTTACCCTCGCACACGGCGCCTGGAAAATAACCTCTCCTCTGCATTATACCGGCCACCGTCCCCTCTATACATGCGCCGGCTCACGCGGCCACCTTGCACAGCGGCCCGCCTCACGCGGCCACCGCGCACACCATGTGCTCCGGGGGCTGGCGATAGCGATAGGCCATGTACAGCGGCCCGCCTCACGCGGCCACCGCGCACACCGCGGCGCTTGATATGGGTGGGCCGCCCTGCGCGGGCGGCCCTTTTGCCGGCGACGCTTTTGCCTCCCTTTGTAAGCTTCTTTTGCAGCTCCTGTCTTTGCCTCCCGTTGCCGCCAATCGCTCCCAAAAGCGATCAGGATCTCCGCGGGCTTTCGCAGCCCGATCACCACACCTCAAAAGCGTCCACGTTCACGAAGTTGAAATCCGCCTCCGGGTTGCCGCTTCCGAGCGCCTCCACGGTGAGCACATGCTGCCCGTAGGGCAGCCCGGTGGCGTTCACCACCAGGTTCCCGAAGACCAGGTCGTGGTTGTAGAGGCTCACCGTCGCCACCAGCTTCCCGTCGATGTACACGTTTGCCGAGCCACAGGTCCAGTACTTCGCGGAAATCATCTTCACCTGGCGCCCGGTAAAGGAGAAGCGGAGCCGGTCACCCTTGCTTCCGGCAACCCTGATCTTCCCGCCGGAAGCGTCCGGGTGGGCCTCATATACCCAGTACCCCTCGACGGTAACGGCGGGGTCGCCTTCCTCGTAGCGCACCGGCACCACCTGCTCCGCCGTCACCTCGGCGTATGCCGACTCGGTGCCGTACCCGTTCACCGCGGTCACCGCGTAGACGCTGCCCGCGGTCCCCGTCCTGTGGTAATAGCAGGTCTCGCTAAGCGGGCTCGTGGTCAACCTGCTGTAAGCGCCCTGGGCACCGCGCAGGTAAACATGGTAACCGACAAGGCCTACCTCGCCGTTGGGCGCCCACTCGATCCCCACGCCCGGGTCCATGATCCCGGCCGTCAGGCCCTGGGGAGCCGCGGGGGGTACGTTGGCGTAGGTGACCACGTCCACCGGACCGCAGGGCTTGCTCTCCTCGCCCGTCTTGGAAAGCGTGGTTACCCAGTAGCGGTAGGTGTTTCCGGCCTCTATGCCTTTATCCTTGAAGGTCGCCTTCTTCGTATCCCCGATATTGGCCTCCCCCACAAGGACCTTCTCCCCCTCGACGCTCTCCACTATCATCGCGCGATAGACGAGGAAGCATTTTACGTTCTTCTTCTCGTTGTTGATATCCCAGACCAGATGGACGTAGGGGGTTGCCCCGGGGGTGAAAGTCGCCTCGAGGTTGGCGGGCGGGTTGACCTCCCCGCCGGGCCGCACTCTGTCGCTCGGGGCGGCGGCTTGCGCCTCCGGGACCGCCTGGAACCCCTCGGCCATACCGGCGGGCGCTTCCTTCGCCACCTTGACCTGGGTATAAGGCGTGGCCGCCTTCCCGGCGACGGCCGAGGCAGGAGCCGCCTCGGGCACGGAATGCGTCGCCACCGTAGGGGCGACCTCGGGGGCTTCGGCTGCGGCCTCGCGCAACTCCTGCGACCCGCCGTAGGTGTTCTCGTGTACGGGAGCCCCGGTGAACCCGAGCGCGAAGGCACAGAAAGCAAAAAGGGCGGTCACCGTCGCGCTTGCTACCAGGTGCCTCCTGTAACCCTTCATCTTCCTCACCCGTCTCAGGTCCTTCTTCCTCTAATCCTGGACTTTTGCGGGCTGTTTTTGTCTCCTCACTTCCATTAACGGCCTTTTCCCGCCACCTGTCGCCAAAAAACTTGGGAACGGCGACTTTCGGGGCATGAACGGAACGCATAAACGGCGAGCGGGGAAGCGGCATATTGCGAGCTGAGCATATATTTAGCGGTATCTTGTATGGTTTTCCCCGGCCTTCCCGAAAGACCAGGTAGGAGCGGTGTTAATGCTCCCGCTGCGGTGGGTACGAGGGGATAGCGGGGAGCGCGGGTTCCTTGAGAAGGCGCCTGCTTCAGCGGCAGCGGGGAAAGCGTGTGGGGGGACAGGCGCGTGGATCGCCGGCAGCGGGGAAAGCGTGTGGGGGTGGTCGCCGATGTTACCCGTGATCGGCGGCGGTGGGGTTCTTCCTGGTTAAGCGGTACCTCACCGGCAGCGGGCCGCGCCGGGGATAAAAAGGTAGATGGAGTAACAGTTGGGCCAGACGTTCTGGCAGCCCCCGAAGAAGAAGCGGTTTATGCGCATCACGGACATGAGCGGCTTCTCGTATCTCTTCCTCGTTTTTGTCTTTTCATCCATGTCACAACGCCTCCATGGTCCTCATGAGTATCCGTGTATGCCGGCATTTCTCTTCGCTGCAGCAGGCACCCGCTCCTCCTTCCAGGTAGGAGAGGGCCATGCAGGGCGAGCACTTATCGAGCAGCGGACATTCCCTGCACGGCGAGGGCAGCATGCCCCCGTCCTCGCGCAATTTTTCAAGCTCCGCGGAATTCTTCCAGATGGCGGAGAAATGCTCCTCCCTTAAGTTTCCTACCACGAGCGGGAAGGCCACGCAAGGGTATACATCACCGTACGGGTTCACGGCGAAGACGGTGCTTCCCCCTCCGCAGGGCCTGCGCTTGCCCCCAGCCACCTTATCCGGGTTCACCACGCACCGGGAAAAGTACGCGACAAGGTCCTCGTAGGTAAGGGTTTCGCCCTCCATGCCCAGCATCTCCCCCAGTCGATCGAGCATGTACCCCGCCTCGAAGCGGAAGAACTCCTCCAGGCGGGCGTCGTCCAGCCGCAGCGCGGCGGGGGTTGGGTCACCGTCGTTGCGGGGAAAGATGAGGGCGGAGAACACCGCCTTGACCCCCAGGGCCCCGGCAAGGGCGGCAATGCCCTCCATCTCGCGGTAATTGAAATTCCCCACGGTCACCTTGAGCAGCACGGGGATGCCCCCTTCCAGCATGAGCTCCAGCGCCCTCCTGGTGGCAGCGAAGGAGCCGGCGACCCCGGTGAAGGCATCGTGGGTGGCGGGATTGTCTCCGTAGAGGCTCACGTCCGCACGGAAGTTGGGCATGCCCGCCAGGCGCCGCACCGTGCCTTCATCCAGTAGGGTGGCGTTGGTCTGGAGGCTGACCACGAAGGCGAGCTCCGCCGCCTCCGAAAGCAGCTCGAGGAGGTCGGGACGCAGGAGGGGCTCCCCTCCCGTGAAGGAGAGGAAGAGGCACCCGCATTCGGCAAGCTGTCCGAGTATCCTCTTCCAGGCGGCGGTGTCCAGCTCGCCCTCGCGCGCCGGGAACTGGTAGCAGTGGCGGCAGGCGAGGTTGCAGCGGTGGGTGAGCTCCAGGCTCCCCGAGTAGGGGACATGGGCCTGGAAGATCCTGTCAATGAAGTCCGCATCCAGGTCGTGCAGGACCTTCAACCGTTCATCTCCTTCGCTTATTGTCTGATTGCTCCCGGGAGCCGCCCGTCAGGGGGATAGGAAATCCTCCAGGTAGCGCATCACGTCCTCTCCCAGCCTCACGCTTAACCTATATATCGAGACGCGCGTGGTCAAACTTGAAAATACTTCCAAGAGCTTGCTCTCCTCAAGGGGGTCGCCGGTGCGCGGCGCGTTGGCCGCGAGCTCCGCCGCGGCCTCGGCGGGAGTCAGCGGGTGGAGCCCTTCCGGCAGCCCGGGATGCAGGTTGAAAATCGCGGCCAGCGGCGCGCCCCCGTAGTCGACCCTCCCCTTCTCGCGGCCCGGCCAGGGCGTCCCGTAGAGGGAGAAACCCTCTCCCTCGCGCCGCACCGCCACCAGGTCGTCCCCCAACACCGCCTCGGGAGGAAAGATGCGGGCCAGGGTGGTCTTTCCCGCACGGGTGTGGCCGGCAAAAGCGAAGCCCCTGCCCCGCAGCACCACGCCCGCCGCGTGCACGAGGGTGCCGCCGCCTTCCAGGAGGAGCCATTGCAGGCAACCCTTGAGGAAGGCCTGCAGGGCTTCCCGCACCGCCTCCTCCTCCTCGGGGAGGCGCCAGCTCCGCGCCAGGAGCGGGAGACCCAGGACGGCACGGCGCATGCCGTGCTCGATGCTTCCCAGGGGCCCTCCATGACCGTCGCTTCTCTCGAACCACGACTTGTCCCCCTCGCGCCGCAGGCGGAAGGAAGGGGGGAAGAAACGCTTCAGCGGATCGGCCTGCGCCCGCTCGTCCTCCTCGATGTGCAGCACGAGGTCGGGAGGCATCCCCGTGTCCTCGGGAAGGCGGAAAAGCGGCATGCTCTCGGTGAGCAAGGCGGTAGGGTCTCCGGCCACGGAGCGGATGGTTATGGAATATCCCGCCAGCAGAAAGCTACTCTCCCAGGTCGACAAGCTCGGCCGCCCCTTGTTGCAGGAGGAGTCCGGCGAACTCCAGGATGTCGGCAAGGGCTTCCTCCTCCGTGACCTCGAACTCCCCGGTCATCTCCGCGGCTATCCCCGCCAGGGTGTTGCCCCCGTCCAGGCCGCGCCAGAGAAAGGAGGCCGTGGGATTGAGGTGGAGGACCTCGTCCTTGCGCACGTTGACCAGTACCGCCTCACCTTCGATGATGCGCCAGGCGATGCCCTCCACGCGCCGCAGCCTGGAGCCCGGCCCCAGCGCGAGGTGCGGCCGTTCACCTTCGCTCATCGTAATGCAGCTCCTCGTATCCGGATGCCTCCCCGGCGACCGGCCTGCCCTGCACGGAAACCCAGCAATGCCCTTCCCTGCGCCCGTTGTCGCTGCGCACCCCGAAGACCAGGTGGGCGTCGTGCCCCTCGCGCCGTAACATGCGGGCCAGCACCAGGGAACGCGGCAGGCAGGAAAGCCGCAGGCCCAGGCGGTCGAGGAGGGTGAACCACCTCCCCGCGCAGCGCAGCACCGCCTCCTCTCCCGCGCCCTTCCCGCTCAACGGCATTACGTGCAGCTTCTTCAGCTCCCTGCCCGGGAAAAGGACCGCTCGCGGCACCGCGGCGGCTGCGAGCGCGCTGAGCCTGACCTCCTCGGCCAGCTTGTTTACCTTTATCTTCCAGACTTCCAGGATCCAAGATCTTCTTTCCATGCCTACAGTATATAGCAAGTTCGCTTCACGGTAGCGAATCACGGCGGGGGAGGCATTACGCGGCGGCGCGGGCAACCTGTAGAATGAAAGCACAGGCGCGCGGACGCGGTGAGGCGGGCCTTGAGGGCGTTGGAGGCGTTGGGGGTTTTTGAGGCGTTGGGGTCTTGGAGGCGCCGGGTATCATAGGGGGCCGGGGGTTCTGGAGACACCGGGTATCATGGGAGCCCGGGGGTTCTGGAGACACCGGTGGCCTGGAGACAACGGGTCATGGAAAGGAGGCGGACTTGTTCCAGGAGGCGCTTCATTCACCCGCATCGCGATGCGGTGGTGCCGTCGCCGCGTTCCTGCTCGCGGCGGTCTCCTACCGTTTCGGTGAGGTGGAGGACGCCGAGCGGCTGCGGCGTATCTGCCGCGGCATCTCCCTGGCGGAAGCAGGGGTACTGGCAAAGCATGCCGATTATCACGAAATGGCGCCGCTGCTCCACCTCGTACGCGAGGACTGCTCTTCCCCGGGCCTGGACCTTTCCCTCCCGGGCGCCTGCGGGGAGGAGTGGCGATCCGTGTACGCCCGCGAAACGGTCCGTTCCACCCTCATCCATCACGTCGCCGTGAAAACGCTGCCCGCCCTGGCGAAGGCGGGCATCAGGGCAGTGCCCCTCAAGGGTTACTACCTGTCCGCGCGCTATTACGGGCGCAGGGGGGCGCGGGCATTCAGGGACCTCGACATCCTGGTGGAGGAGGAAGCCCTGGCGGACCTTGACCGCGCTCTCTCCGCGCTTGGTTTCCGCCCCATCTTGGGAAGGCCCTCCTTCGTCCCGCCATCCGCCCACACCGTCTATTGCCTCACCCTGGAGGACGGCAGCTCCCTCGTTGAGCTGGACGTTCACGTGGGAATGCACTGGCCTGCGGAGTACGAAAGGCGCACGCTTTTTCGAGCCTCCGACCTGTGGAGGCACGCCTCACCCGAGATCCTGGACGGCGTCCCCATATGGGCTCTGCGTCCCGAACACCTGGTGCTCACCACCCTGCTCGACCTGGCGGTCAACCACCGCTTCGCCCGCCTCATCAAGTTCCGCGACGTCCTGGAAATCATCAGCAAGGAGACCTTGGACTGGGATGAGGTCACAAGGCTCGGCCAAGCCTGGAGGGTGGCCAGCTACGTGGGGCCGGGCCTTCTCTACCTCCAGGCCCTCGACCCTGAGCGTCGCATCCCCGGACGCGTCCTGGAAACGCTCTTGCCGGACTACGCCACTTCGAGGCTCTTCCTGCGATGCCTCCGCGCGGGCGACCTCCCCCGCCATCGCTCCCGTTCTTTCACCCCGGCAAACCTGTTCTTTTTCATGCTCGCCGACACCAGGAGGGACCGCCTGCGCGGGCTTTTCACTGTCCCGCAACACCTCTTCCGCGGGCGCAAACGCTTCTAAGCCATCCGCGGGGTAAAGACACGCTTGGGACCATTCCACGTCCCTGCCTGAACCGGGACATGATCGGGGTCAAGCCCCGTCCATGCCTGAAGCCGGCCAGGCCGTGTTGCCCCCCGAAAACGCCATTGCGAGGACCCCCGGAAAACGTCATTGCGAGGAGCGTAGCGACGAAGCAATCTCACCCGCAAGACCTCCCCCGCAAACTCTCCTCCGGAAAAGCGCCGGAAGACTTCACGGCCGTGCTGCCCTGTCCCAATCCAAAAGGCAATAAATGAGCCCTGCCCCCAGTTGTCGATACCCATGTGTTGCCATCAGAGGGTGGGGATGCCGATGGAGCAGTGGGAGCCCTGCTTGTTGTCCGACGTCCACATGTACATGGCGCGCTCGGCGAGAATACCCACCGGCGCGGACCCTACCGACTCCACGAGGGAGGATACATCCGTGTTCCTGATCATCTCGTTCACATGCACGCTTGCCCTGCTGCGCGGGCCCATGGTGAAGGTGGTTTGGGCTACCGGACCGCCGGGCCCCAGGAGGGTGATCCTGACCTGGGCTTGCGTGTCGTTCGGGTTCAGCACCGTAATCCACTGATCGAATCCGGGGCGGGTGGTGCCCTCGGGAAGGTACCAGCTGGTAGCGGGGCTGAAGGCCCCGATGGAGACGTGGGCTCCCCGCTTGCCGTCAGGGGTATTCACGTACATGGGGCGTTCGGCCAATATGCCATATCCTTCCAGGGAGGTCACCACCGTGGCGACGTCCTGGTTGGGCACGTGGTCGTTCACGTGGACGGTCCCCCGCGAATTGGGATGCATGTAAAAGGTGACCGTGCCCGCCACCCCTGCCGGGGTGAGGAAGGTCACCCTCACGTTGGTTCCCGCGCTGTTCGGGTTCATCACCGTCACCCACTCGTCGAAGCCGGGCCGGGTGGTGCCCTCGGGAAGGTACCACTCCGGCGCCAGCGTGGAGGAGCCGATGGAGTCGTGGGCGCCCCGCTTGCCGTCAGGGGTATTCATGTACATGGCGCGCTCCGAAAAGACCGGCAGTACCTCACCCCCCACGCTGGTCAGGCACTCCACGCGGGTGGCGATCTCCATGTTGGGCACGTGGTCGTTCACGTGGATGGTGAAGCGGCTGCGCTTCTCGACGTTGACGTACAGCTCCTTCGCCACGCCGCCCTGCGCCAGGAACTGGACCTTCACCAGCACCTGCACGTCGTTGGGGTTCTGCACCAGCACCCACTCGTCGAAGCCGCGGTAGGTGGCCCCCTCCGGGAGGTACCAGACGGGGCTGGGGATGATGATGCCGATCGAATCGTGGGCTCCCCACTTCCCATCCACCGTGCGGTACATGTACATGGATCGTTCGGCCATGATCTCCCCGCCGTCGATGGCGGTGACCATGGTGGAGACGTGGTGGTTGCGAGCCCAGTCGTTCACGTGCACCGACACGCGGGTGCCCGGCATGGCACGGATGAGCGGCCCTTCCACCTGCCCTACCAGAGTCTGGTAAAGCACCCTCACCCACACCGCGTCCTGGCCCGGGTTCATGATCAGCACCCATTCGTCGAAGCCCTGGCCCGTGTATCCCTCGGGCAGGAACCAGCTGTAGGTCTGGAACTCGTACACCACGCAGTCGCCGGCGTCGTTGTACCAGGCCACGTTGAACACCTCGATCCCCGAGACGGTGTATTTCCCCGTGAAATCGTAGGAGAAGAACCCGTCCGGCCCGCTGGTGGTCTCCACCATGAGGGGCTGCCGGTAAGCGTTCATGGTTATGCGTATGGGGCGGTTGGGGGGCGCGCTTCCCTGCACCACGTCGTTGAGAGGATCAGCGGTGGCGGAGACATCCGCCACGGTGATGCTGCGCGCGCCGCCCAGGTTCGCGGAAACCACGTCGGGGGGAACGATGTCATGGGTGGTGAAAAGGGCATCGAAGAAGCCCGTGGCGGAGGTGCCCACGGTGCGCGTGTCGGAGCCCACCGCCACGGTAACCGAGACGCTGGGTTGATGGAAACCCATCACCTCGTCGTACTGGGGATAGACCACCAGGGTTCCTGCCGTCCTGGCGACCTCCATGACCACGTGGCCGGAGGCGTCGGTGGAGAAGACGTAGGCCGCATCGCCGTCGCGGATGTTGGTGCCGGTAAAGGATGCGTTGTAGCTGCCGCCGCCAGCGGTGACCTGCCGGTGTGCCGCGCCCGGCGGTATGTCCCCGTAATAGGTGGAGGGGGCCTTCAGGTAAACGTCAACCCCGTTGCCGGAAGCGGCGTTTCCGGAAACCGTATCGGCGGCGACGTTCACGGTCGCGGTGAGGGTGCAGTCTACGGTGGATGACTGCATATCCGTGAGGTCGGTGACCCTCACCGAGTCCCCCGACTGGATGTCCTGGCCTATGGAGGTGAAATCGGCGGAGAACCATCCCCATGCGTTGGCGTTGGTGTCTATGGTCCGGGTGTCGGAGCCGCGGATGCGCTCCACCCGCACGCCGCCGCTTGCGTGCGTTATCTTCCCCTCCACCGTTTCGTAGGGCAGGGAGACGCAGATGCCGGCCTGCACGCTCGCCGCCCTGAAGGCGCCTTCGCCGTCGCCATGAGTGCCGGAAGCGCCGCCACCGGTCTGGGTATCCATGCCGCCACCCGCCCCGGAGGAGGCTTCCCCGCTCTCCACCCCCGGCCACGCGAAGCCGCGGTCCTGCAGGCGCGCCTGGGCTTCCTCCGAGGTGGAGGGCAGCCTCCCCAGCGGGTCGCGAGGCAGGTCAGATCCCACCGCCGTCGCGGCGGATAACCCCTGCCTCGCGGGAAGGAGAGGCGGGCCAGCCAGAAGCGCGAGCAGAGTCGCCGTGAGAACAAATGCGACGGGGCATGGGTTGATCTTCCTTTTCCTGGCAGTCGCAGCTTGTGGCATTATCGCATCCTCCGCCCGGTCTCCTTCCCTCGTCCCGCGCACGGGATCCGTCTGTCAAGGGGGGTTGGTTATGTAGGTGAGATGCCATATGCCGTAGTCGCATCGCAGGCGCATCTCGGCCGGAACCACCCTGCCGCCCACCCCAGCGACCTCGCCCTTCAGCACGGACTCGTTCTCCGAGGGGCGGGAGGCGGAACTCACCGCCAGGTAATCCAGCCGCCCCTCGGCCACCTTGGTCAGGAAGGGCTGCAGCTCGGCTATCTCCCTCGCCAGGTCCGACTCGAAGCTCTCCGGGACCGGGTAATTGGTCCCCCCGCCCAGGCTTCCCCGCAGCTGTCTGATGGCGGCGATCCTCCACATGCCGCCCTCGTATTTCATGACCATGGTGCCGTTGCTCGTGCCCCCGTCCGTGGTGGTCAGGGTGAAGTACACGTAGGAGGTATCGGGGTCGCCGACGGGGCGGACATCCGTGCTCACCACGTCCAGGCGGCGCACCCTCCCCTCGGCCACGGCGCGGAAGAAGTTCTGGTGCCTCTGGGTTTCCGTGACGTACCTCTGCTCGGGGGAGGTGTAGGAAAAGTCCTCGCCGCTGGTGAAGCCCGAGGAAGCGGCATCGGCTTCGGCGGGACCGTATTCCCCTGCGCCTTCCCCTTCTCCCGCGCTCCCGTCCAGCTCGGAGGTGGTGTCCTCCAGCTCCTCCTGGAAAGTGGTTTCCTGCGAAGTCTCCATGGTCGCACCGGTCCGGCCGCCGTCGGCGGCGAACCTCCAGGCGGCCACGGCCACGCCGCCTCCCAGGACCAGGATCACCACTCCGATGACCAATACCTTACGCCACATCTCCGGGACTCCAACGCCGTCGCCACCCTCATATCTTAACCTTCCATGCAATATAGCACAGCCACCAGGGCTTCATACTGATGTATATCGACCTCCGCCTACCCCGCCATGAGCTCATGCGTCCCCGGACATGATAGTTGCCCGGCCCCATCCATTCCGGGAAAGAGGTCTGCGCGCAGCCATCCCGGATGCCCATGGTGGCCGGTC
>CAKZMC010000205.1 GCA_937128055.1 uncultured Actinomycetes bacterium
CTCACCTTGTCCGAGAAGCGGGAAAGGGAGCGCAGGACCCCGTCCACCTGCCCGGCCTCGGTGAGCTTGTCCAGCCTCCCCAGGGTGGCGATCACCCGCTGGCGGGGTTTTCCGTCCTGCCAGTAGCTCTCCACTACCTGCAGGTAGGTGCGTCCCTCCGTGGTCTTGGCTCGTACAAACATGACATTATAATACTAGCACGTTACAAGCCTATTAAGCAAGTCTTATAGCCCTATTAATTACCCTATTCGTGGCACTAGTTTCAGCCATGGTTCCCAACCCGCAATCCATCTACCTGGGGTTTTATGTCCGAGATGGGCCAAAAACGGGGTTCAACTGTTCAAGATGAGCCTGGGGGGCGGCTGCGGCGTGGGCCACGAGCCCCTCCCCGCTCCTCGCGGGAACGGCGCTCACCCCAGGCCGCTTGTCGTTGCCCCGCATTACCATGGAGAGGAAGGGTGAGAAGCGGTTTTCCGCGACGACGCCTCTTTTCGCGCGCAAGAGAGGATGCCGGGGAGGGGAGTACAGGGGAAGCGAGGCGGGGCGGAGGAAAACACTGCGCTGGAAAGAAGAATAAGGCGAGAGGAGACCGGGAGCTGCCAGCAGTCGGGCAGCGTGTAGCCCGCGCCAAGGAAGGGGGGAGAAGGCGGCGAGGAAAGGGAGAAGGACGGGAGGACGAGATGCCCAAGCAAATGATTAGCGAGCTAGAGCCCGGCAGGGAGGTAAAGAGCGTCTTCGTGGTGGCGCGGAAGGAGCTGCGCAAGACGAAAGCGGGCGCGCCCTACCTTGCCCTCGAGCTGGCCGATAAGAGCGGGAAGGTCGACGCCAGGGTATGGGACGACGCCCTGCGCTACAAGGACGCCTTCGCCGAGCAGGACTACGTGGCGGTGAGCGGCAGGGTGGAGAAGTACCGCGAGCAGGTCCAGGTGGTCGTGAACTCCCTGAGGCGCTGCACCGACGACGAGGTGGATGTGTCGGATTTCCTCCGGGTGGTAGGGACGGACCGCGCCGAGCTGGAGGGGGAGCTGCGGCAGGCCGCCGAGGAGGTGGGCAACCTTCACCTGAAAGGCCTTCTGCTCGCCTTCTTGAACGACCCGGAGTTCATGCGCCTGTTTACCGCTGCCCCCGCGGCGAAGAACTACCATCACCCCTACATAGGTGGCCTCCTGGAGCATACGGCGAGTACCGTGCGGATCTGCCGCCTGCTGTGCAACCTTTACCCCGACATCGACCGGGACCTCCTGGTGGCGGCGGCTATGCTGCACGACATCGGGAAGGTGCACGAGCTCGCCTACGAGAAGGCCATCGACTACACGGATGCGGGGAGGTTCCTGGGCCATCTGCTCCTCTCGGACCAAATGTTGCGGGAAAAGATAGCCGGCATGCCCTCCTTCCCGCCCGAGCTCGCGCTGCGCCTGCGGCACGCGGTGCTCAGCCATCACGGAGAGCTGGAATGGGGGTCCCCCAAGCGCCCCAAGACCCTGGAGGCCATCGTGCTGCACCACGTGGACAACCTGGACGCCAAGGTCAACAGCTTCCGGGAGATAGTGGAGCGCTCCCTGGAGAGCGAGTCGCCCTGGACGGACGTGAAAAACCTTTTCAAGAGACCCCTCTACGCGCCGCGGCCCCTCAGCGGGGAGGTGGAGATGGAGCTGGAGGAGGAATTCCCCCGCTGAGGCGCCGGGAAAAGGCGGCGCCTGATGCCTGGAAGCACTGCCCTTCCTCCTTCCCTCCTTGCGGGGAGGCGCGACGGCGACGGCGTTTTCCGGAGTCCATGTAGGCGCAGCGGCTTCCCCGGGACCTGCCGCAACTCGCAACGCGGAACGATTTGATCGCGCACCTCGCGGTTGGCGCAGCGGCGCTCGTGGCGCAGGGGCCGTTCATGATGGGGGCGCCTGGCTCCGGCGCCTCTTCCGGAAACGGCCCGTCCTGAAGCGAGAGAGGGCTTCGTCGACGGCACGTGCCAGGCCGCCTTTCAGCTGGGCGAGCTCGCAGGCGTCCAGGCGGCCCCGGCCGTAACGCGCTTTTTCGAAGAGGCGGAACTCCGCCTCCAGGCTCACCCCGGGAAGGAGCGAGGCGATGCGCTCCCGGTATTCCCCGAGCGTTTGCTGGGGCACGCGTCCCAGGCCAAAGGGCTCCATGGCCCCCAGGAAAGCCTCCATGGCCGTCCGGGGGTCCTCGGCGCGGGAGAGGGCATATGCTCGTTTCCTGCGCGGGCGCAACCTGGCCGCCGCCAGGGAGGCCAGGATCAGGAGCAACAGCATGGCCGGGAGCCAGGGCGCTTCCCGCGCGGAGTAGGTGAAGCCGGAGAGCAGGGCTTTCGCGCCGGAGGCGAAGGCAGTGAAAGCGGCCTTGAAAGCCGAGCGCAGGGAGGGCGGGAAGAGGGAGGCCAGGCTGCGGCCCAGCCAGGAGAAAAAGTCCCTGAATATCCAGAATATACCATATGATTGCCCATATTCCGGGAGCGCGAACCCCGGCGTCGGTTCCCTGGCCACCCAGCCTATCCCCGGCAGGTAGATCTCCGCCCAGGCATGCGCGTCGTCCAGGCTCACTTCGTAGAGGCCGGTGAAGGGGTTGTACTCCCCGGTCGCGTACCCGGTCACCACCCGGGAAGGAATGCCCGCGAGGCGGCAGAGGACGGCATAGGCGGTTGCGAAATGCTCGCAGTACCCCCGACGGGTCTCGAAGAGGAAGAAGTCCACGGCATCCTCACCCCGGGGTAGGGGGGGCACGTCCAGGGAGTAAAGGTACTCGCGCCCGAGGAAGTCCTCGATGGCCTTCGCCTTCGTCAGGGCGTTGCCTTCGGGGGGAACCACCTTCTCGGCGAGCCGCAGCACCCTCTCGGGCAACGCGGGCAGCTCCAGGTAGGCTCCCATTTCGCCCGCGTGCAGCGTGCCAACCATGGACATGAGCTCATCGTCCGTGTAGTCGATGGGGTGCGAGACTGCGCTGTAGACCAGCCCCTGGGAGAGGGCGAAGGGGCTTTTCAGCCCGGACTCGTCCCGGTAGATATAGTCAGAAGGGTAATATACGAGGCTGGGGAAGTAAGCCGCGAAGATGACGTTTGGTTGCTCGCCCTCCATGTAAAATGTCTGCACCACGCTCTTCGTCGCGAGGTGCGTTTGCCCCTCGGGCATGGGTATGGTGAAGGGCTGCTCGCGCGTGTAGAGCCTCTCAGGTTCACCCTCGGGAAGCTCCCAGGCGTAGCCGTTGTATTTACGAAAGACCAGCCCGCTCCAGTAAGCCGGGTCGCTGGCCTTAACCTTCATCACGGGGAGGTCCACCAGGGTGCCTCGCGTGCGGAGGTCGAGGAAAGGACCGAACCCGAAGTAAGCCTCGGGGTTCACCTCCAGGGGATCCTCCGGCGGGCGGGAGGGAAGGTTAGGATACCCCGGGTTGAAAAAACCGTATCCTTCCTGGGAAAAAAGGGAACGCCGCAGGGAAAAGGGCAGCGAGCGCAGGTAGGTCACTGAGACGCGGGGCAGAAAAGCGCCGAATGCAAGGCTGGTAACCGCCACCGCCACCAGCAGGCCGAAGAGGGTGGCGGAAACCTTGCGGTAGAGGTTCCGCGATGGGGCGGCCACGCTGGGTTGCCGGGCGAGAGCGCTGAGGCGGGACTTCTGGACAAAGTAGAGGGCGGGGATGGCGCACGACACCCAAAGAAGGACGATCCACGCGAAGGCGGTGGTCACAGAGTATGAGCCGGCGAGGGCGAGAAGGACGAAGGAGCTCACCAGGGAGAAGAGCAAGTCGCGGCGGCGCGGGAGGTCGAAGCTGTGTAGGACCTGCACCCAGAGGAACAGCTCGGCCATGGGGAGGCGCGGGTCGTATGGCTGCTGGTATGACTGGCGGAGGAAGGAGATAAGGGCAACAAGGGTCAGGAAGGCTATCAACACCTTGAGGGGGATGTTGGGGCGCAGGCGGCGCCACCAGCTCACCAGTGACCCCAGGGTTATGAGGATAAGGGAGGCAATGACCAGGGAAGGGTTGACCACGCCCTGCTGGGCGAGGGAAAGGACGGAGATGGAGACGGAGGCCCATACGGCAAGGCGCAAGCCGCGCGAGTTCTCTATCTCCCGCGGCGCGACGAGGTCTTTCAGGCGAGAAAGGATCTTTCCAGGCATTCTGCAAGGTCATCTCCCTCGCGGTAAACCGCGCATCCCACCATGCCCGGCGGCGCGTCGACCAACAGGTCGCGCACCAGGGACTCGCGTTCTCCGCTTTCGTCTATGGAGCCGCCGTCCCCTCCGGCAGGGGTTGGTATTACCAGGACAAGCGCGAGGCGGCACGATGCGGGGAGAGTCGAGGCCGCATGCGCCAAGGCGGCGCCGTCCGCGATTGCCAGGTGGCAGAGAAGCGAATTGCCCGCGAGCAGGAAGCGCAGGCCCTCGATCTGTTCCTCCGGGGTCGGTTTACCCGACGGCTCCAGGGAGGCCAGCCAGTGCAGGGCGGCGTGGGTGGCTTGCACCTCGTAATGGAGAAGTTCCCGCCCCTCGTAGGCGGCGAGGGTCACCGGGTGGCCGCACAAGCGCGCGTAATGGACCACGCTGGCGGCCAGGCGCGCCTGTATGTCCAGGAGCGTGCCCTCCCGGACACTCGCGCCCGCTATTTCCCGGTTGTCGATGAGGATGAGAAGCGGCATGCACGCTCCCTCCTCGAACTCCCTTACCACCAGGTCGCCGCGGCGCGCGGTGGTTTTCCAGTGTATATGGCGCAGGGGGTCTCCTGGCTGGAATTCCCTCACGCCGTAGAAATCCATGCCCCCTCCCCTGGCCGACCGGCCGGCCGGCGACCAGGCCATGCGGTGCAACGAGTCGAGCAAGGGGAGGCGTGAAAGTTCGGCGTGATATGGGAGCACGGTGAGGCGCGAGGAGGCAGCGAGCTTCGCATGGTGCCGCGCCAGCCCCAGAATGCCCTCCGAGTAGATATGCACCGGCCAATCAAGATAGACGCCTCTGCGCAGGCCCCCCCGCAGGTAAGAAATGGAAACCTCCCCTCCCGCCTCCACGCGCGGAAGAAGCAGCAACGCCCTGCCGCCCGCGAGCGCGTCTTGCTCGCGAGGGTTGGCGGGAGCAGAGGCGAGAAGATCGCGCAAGCGGTGGCGGGGTTGCCGTACGCGAAGGGGTTCCTGCGAGTCCTTGCTGGAGGGATCCTCGTCCACGACCAGTAAGAGGTTGCGCGAGAAGCGCCCGCGGTTGCGGACCTGCAGGGTTATCTCCACCGCCTCTCCCTCCACCGCCTCGCTTGCCAGGAAGCGCGCCACGGCCAGCCTCCTCACCTCCATGAGGGAGTCCGCCCATGAGACCACCAGGGCGGCGAGGGCGAGGCCGGCCAGCCAGAACAGCCAGCCGGACTGCGAGTTTATGCCGATGAGGACCAGGGCGAAAGAGAGGGCAATGGCCGTCAGGGAACGCAGTGAAAGCAAGGCCACCTCCTAAAGCACCGGCACCGGGGTGCGCTCCATGACCTCCAGGATCAGGGAGCGCGAGTCCTCGAGCCTGCAGGAACGGGCGGAAGGTATGACGCGGTGGGAAAGGACGGGAACGGCCATGGCCTTGACGTCGTCGGGGGTCACGAAATCGCGGCCGGAGAGGAATGCCCTGGCCTGGGAGGTGCGGACCAGGAAGATGGTCCCGCGCGGGCTGGCGCCCAGGTAAAGGCCCTCTTCCTCGCGGGTCGCACGCACCAGGCTCACCGCGTAGGAGAGGACATCGGGATGGACGCTGACGGTGCGGGATGCCCGCTGCAGCTCGGGTATGTCCCCCGCGCTGAGCACGGGCTCCAGGGAGCTTACCGGGTGCTCCAGGAGTTGGGACTCGACGACCTCGCGCTCCGTGTCCTCGGAGGGGTAGCCCAGGGTTATGCTCATGCAGAAGCGGTCCAGCTGTCCCTCCGGCAGGGGGTAGGTTCCGTGGTATTCCACCGGGTTCTGCGTGGCGATGACGAAGAAGGGTCGGGGAAGGGGGTGGGTGGCGCCGTCCGCGGTCACCTGTCCCTCGTCCATGGCCTCCAGGAGGCTGGACTGGGTACGGGGGGTGGCGCGGTTTATCTCGTCCGCGAGCACCACGTTGGCGAAGACCGGGCCTGGCTTGAACTCGAAATCGGACGACCTCTGGTTGAAGACTGTGGTCCCCGTCACGTCGGAGGGGAGGAGGTCGGGCGTGAACTGTATGCGGCGGTAGGTGCCGTTTATGGAGAGGGCCAGGGAGCGCGCCAGCATGGTCTTGCCTACGCCGGGGACGTCCTCGACCAGCAGGTGGCCCCCGCTGAGGAGGGCGATCACCGCCAGGGCGACCTGCTCGTCCTTTCCTCTTATCACCCGGCAGACGTTTTCCACCAGGGCCCGCGCCAGCCTTTCCTTTCCTTCCAGAAAGGCGGGGTCTTCCAAGCTCCTTCTCCTTTCCGCGTTTTCCGGGGACACTTCCTATATCGAGATTATTGAAGGCGATGTTTATATACAAGGACGTTCGTCAAGCGCGGCGGCGGTGCGTCGCGGGAGGAAAGGGAGGGACGAAAGGGGGCAGGGTGAGGAAAACGGGAGAGAGGGAAAACGGGGGAGAGAGGGGAGGCGGGAAAAAGGGCAGCGAGCGAAAGCGGGAGAGTGGGGAGGAAGGAAGGGTAGGGAAGAGGAAAGGAGGCGTCTTGTGGTGAGGGAAATGGCGGGGAGGGTTTAGAATATGGGAGGGGCGGCCATCTGGAGGCAGTGGCTAGGAGCGGCGCGGGGAGGCTGGCGGCTTCAAGGGGGATCTGAGGTGTGAGTAGAGGGGGGCGAAGGATGCCGAGGAAGCAGCGCCAGGAGGCCTTCTTTCATCCCGATAGCGTGGCGTTCATGCGCCGGAGGCCCTCCCTCGTGGGATGCGACGCCCTGGTGGAGATCGCGGGAAGGGACAGCGTGGGCGCGGCGGTCATGCTGGCGAGGGAGGGGGGCTTGCGCCGCGTTCTGCCCACCATCGCCTATACGGGGACGGAGTTCGGGGACCTCGGCTCCCTTTTCGCCAACGTAGAGCGCATGCGCCGCCTTCTCCGGGCGGAGGGGACGCTGGTGGAGGAGCCGGTGGTCATCGGGTCGCCCCGCTGGTGGAACGCGGTCATCGGGAGGGTGAACACCGTGCTCACGCGGCGCTACGGGCCTTGGCACATATGCATAGGCTGTCACATGTACCTGCACGCGCTGCGGGCCCCTCTCTGCTGGAGCATGGGGGTGAGCAGGCTGGTGGCGGGCGAGAGGCTGGGGCATGGGGGCAGGGTGAAGATAAACCAGTCGCGCGCGGTGGTGGACGCATACCGGGGCGTGCTGGGGCGCTTCGGGGTGCAGTTGGAGGTACCCCTGCTGGAGGTGGACGACGAGGAGAGCATAAGGTCCCTGGTGGGCGAGTGGGGGGAAGGCTGCGAACAGCCCTCCTGCGCCCTCTCCGGCAACTACCTCGACTTGAGGGGCGGGATCGAGCTCGACGAGGAGATGCTAAGCGCCTATCTCGCCGAGTACCTGGTCCCCGTGACGGAGCGCATCCTGGCGGGCATGAGGGGGGGCGCGGAGGCGGACTACCACGCTGCGGTCGCTGAAATACTGGAAAAGATTGGAGAAAAATAGGTGAAAGTCCTCTTCGTCGTCCTTGACGGCATGGCGGACGTATCCCACTGGGAGCTGTCGTGGAAGACCCCGCTGCAAGCCGCCTCCGCTCCCGTGCTCGACCTCCTGGCGGAAGAAGGGTGTTGCGCGCTCATGTACCCGCTTGCCCCGGGAGTCTGCCCCTCCAGCGAAGTGGCCCATTGGAGCATGTTCGGCTACCGTCTCGAGGAGTTCCCGGGGAGGACCTACCTGCATGCGCTGGCGGCGGGAATCCCGTGCGACGAGGGGGACGCCCTCTTCATGCTCAACCTGGTGCCCGTGGAAAGGAAGGAAGGCAGGCTCTTCGTGCGGGACGGAAGCGGCTTGCCCGTGGCGGATATCTGCGCGGCGTGGGAGAAGAGGTTGCGCGGGATCGCCGCCCCCGCGATCGAGCTCCACTACCTGGGAGGCGTGGAGTTCATAGCGGTGGTAAGGGGAGGGTCTTCGGGCGTGCTCCCCACGGACCCCTTTCTGCACCACCTTCCCATCGCGCCGCTGCGCGCCCCGGGCGGCGGCGATGATGAAGAAGCCGTGGAGGGGACCCTGCGGGCCCTGCGGGGCTTTATGGCGGCGGCCGGGGAGGCAGTCTCCCGGGAGGAGGGTCCCAGCAAAGGGGAGATGGGCCTGATCATGAAATGGCCTTCCCGGGCGGCTTCGGTAGAGGTATTCGAAGAAAGATACGGCATGAGGGCGGCTGCCGTGGTTTCCACCCCCTGTTTCGAGGGCATGGGGAAGCTCCTGGGGATGCGGGTGGCAAAGGCGGGGGAGAAAGGGGCGGAGGAAGACCTTGCCGCGAAGCTCGCCGAGGCAGTGGAGCTGCTCGCTCGGGGGAGCGAGTTCGTCTTCGTGCACAGCAAGCACGCTGACGAAGCCGCCCACACCGGCGAGCCCGGCGCAAAGGTGAAGGTGATAGAGGGGTTTGACCGTGCCCTGGCCGGCTTCCTGGCGGCGCTGCGCGACCCGGACCTGCTAACCGTGATCACCTCGGATCACTCGACGCCCTCCACGCGCGATCCCCGCGTCATCCATGGGGGAGACCCCGTACCCGTGGTCTTTCACGGTGTCACGGTGAGGCGGGATGGCCTGCGCAGCTTCGATGAGGTGAGCGCGGCTTCCGGCGGGATGGGGCAGATAGGCGGCCGGGACCTCATGCCCCTCATCCTCTACCTGTCCCGCCGCGCCCTCTTCTTCACCGGCCAAACCTAACCCCCGTCAACGCCTTGGGATCGCCCCTCATTCGTTGCCTTTTATGTCCAAGGGAGAGGCTCCGCCCCTCCCCAGACATACTTTGGGGTCAAACCGCGTTCATGTCTGGGAGGGGTCGTTCCTGGGGATGGAGTGCGTCTCGGCCCTCTGGACGGGCCT
>CAKZMC010000206.1 GCA_937128055.1 uncultured Actinomycetes bacterium
CTTTCCGCGCCCCTAAGCGAACGCCTCGCGCAGCACCTGCACCAGGTCCTCGAGAACCGTGTCCTTGGGGTTGGAGGAGCGCAGGCGCGTGTTCAGGAAAGCCTCTGCGGAGAGAGCCTCCACGCTGGACGCCGGCACCCCCAGCTCCGAGAGGTTCTTCGGCAGGGGGAGCAGGGCGAGAAGGCCCTCCACCGCCTCCACCGCCTTCTCCGCCGCCCGCGGAGCGGAAAGGCCGCTCACGTCCATGCCCATGGCCATGGCCAGCTCTCGGTACAGCCCGGGGCAGCAGTCGAGGTTGAAGCGCATGACGTGGGGAAGCAGCAGCGCGTTGGCCTTACCGTGGGGGACGCCGAAATGGGAGCCCAGGGCATGGGCGAGGGCGTGTGCCAGCCCCAGGCCAGAGGTGGTGAAAGCCATGCCTGCCAGCAAGGAGGCCAGGGACATGCCGCTCCGCGCCTCGTGCTCGCTCCCGTCCTGGCATGCCCTTTCCAGGTGGGTGAAGATGAGGCGCACCGCCTGCAGGGAAAGCGCCCGCGTCGGCTCCCACGACCTCTTGGCCACGCACGACTCCACCGCGTGGGTAAGCGCGTCCATGCCCGTGGCGGCCGTCAGCTCCGGCGACATGGAATAGGTGAGCTCGGGGTCGACCAACGCCAGCAGGGGATAGAGGTACTGGCTCACCAGGGACATCTTCTGGCGCCGCTTCCCTCCCGTGATCACCGCCACCCAGGTGACCTCGCTTCCCGTGCCCGCGGTGGTGGGGATGCAGATGAGGGGCTTGCCCCGCCGAGGTATGCGGCCCTGGCCTTCCCAGGAGGTGATATTGCCGTCGTTGTTCAGCCTGGCTGCGATGACCTTGGCGGCATCCATGGGGCTGCCGCCCCCCAGGCCGATAACGAAGTCGCAGCCGTTCTCCCGGGCCACGGCCACACCCCGCTCCACCGTTTCCACGCCGGGGTCCGATTCCACCTCCGGGAAAAAGGTCACCGCGGTGCCCTCGGCGGCCAGGAGGTCCTGCAGGGCCTGCACGGCGGGGAGGCGCGAGGTGGGGCCGCCACCCGTCACCAGGAGGGCGTGCTTGCCGAAGCTCTTCACGAAGTGGCGCACCTCCGGCAGGGAGCCCTCTCCGAAGACCACCTGCACGGGAAAGCGGAAGGTCAGGGCCATCCTTCCATCACCTCCTGCCGATGTCGGAATTTATCGACTTGTGCACGGCATAAGTTTAGGCGACGCCGGGGCGGGTCGCGCCCGGGGAAGGTTGACGGAGAGGGCCTCTCGAATATTCTATGCGAAGCTCTTGTCGCCGGCGTCCCCCGCTTCCCTCCCGCGGGGGAACGGAGCGGCCTGCGCGTGCGGGGACGTGGCGGGGAGCAAGGGCGGCTGGGCGGTTTGCCGGGAGAAAGGGAAAGGAACCGGGGCATGAAGGAAAGGGAAGGCGGGTCGGCTCTTTACGCCTCCTTTCTCCTCGACGGCGAGGGCCGCGTGCTCGAGGGTAACCGCGATGCCGAGGTCTTCCTCGAAAAACCGCTGGAGGAAGTGCGCAAAGTCCCCCTGCAGCAGGCCAACCCGTCCCTCTACACCGCGCTCAAGGAGCTGCTGGCGAAGACCAGGCGCGGGCGCGGGGTGGAGGACTATGCCCTGGCCTACAAGGTGGGGAAACGCCTCATGCGCCTGAACATCTCCATAGCTCCCTATCCCCTGGAAGCCATGGGCACCACGGGGAGCCTGGTTACCATCACCACCCCGGGGCCGAGGTACTTTCCGGAAAAGCGCGTCTCGGGGGTGGCGGAGGAGGCGCCGTCGGCGGCGATGGAGGCGGTGAAGGGCGATATTCGCGCCTTCCTTGATGGTTTGCCCGAGCCGGCCTTCCTCCTCGACAGGGAATCCGTTTGCATCTACGTGAACCAGGCCATGTGCGCGGCGGTCGGGCACGGGGAAGACGACCTCTTGGGGCGCCCGCTCTCCTTTTTCCTCGCCCGGGAAAAGGCGAAGAAAGCCCTGGATTACCTCCCGGAGGCGGTGCACGCGGCTCCCTGGAGGGGAGAGCTCGAGTTCAGCCGGGCTGACGGGGCCACCTCCTTCATCGCGGTGACGGTGAGCTTCATGGGAGAGGAGGAGGCACCCCTGATCGGCCTGGGGAGGGAATGCACCGCCGAGTCCAGGATAAACAGGGAGCGCGAAGATGAGCTGAAGCGTGTCTGGAACCTCCTGGAGGGCGCCGAAGCGGCCTTGGTCTGCTTCACGCCGGATTTCCGCGTCAGCCTGATCAGCCATTCGGCGGAGGAACTCCTGCGCACAACGCGGGACCGTGCCATCGGCACCCCGCTACCCGACCTTTTCCCGGCGGCTGCCCGGGAAGAGGTGACCGCGGTGCTGGAGCGCACCGTCTCCGGCGAGAGCGTGGAGGGTGCCGAGGTCAGGATGGGGGATAAGAAAGAGGCAAGGGTGCTCTCGCTGCACAGCAAGCCCGCCCGCGAAGCCCGGGGAAGGAGGCGGGAGTTCATGCTTCTCCTGCGCGAGGTCACCGGGCAGGAGTCGGCGGCGGTGGCGGCGGAGGCCCTCCTCGAGGCCTCGCGCCGCAGGGAGAGGATTCTCGAGGCGGCGGTGCGCAGCAGGGGGCTCGATGATTTCCTGGAGAATTGCCTTGCCCTGCTGGAGGAGGAGCTCGCCTTCACCTCCGCCGCCGCTTTCCTCGTGGAGGAGGGAAGCGCCCTGCTGCGGGCGTGGCACAACCTTTCAGGCGAGGAGAGGGAGATCCTGCGGGCGCTCGGGCTGCGGCCGGGACACGTGCGCATATGCCAGGGGCTGCGCGTGCTCACCGTGACGGTGCTGGGCGGAGTCCCCCGCGAGGGATGGGACGAGGTCATCTCCTGCGTGGAGAAGGCGGACGGCCTCATCCCCATCCTGCGGGATAGGAGATGGCGTTCCCTCACGGCGATCCCCTTGCGCGACGGCGGAACGGTCGCGGGGTTTCTCGTCCTGGCTGACTGCGACGCCCAGAAGGTCGCGGAGTTCGGCGAGGGATTCCTGGCCGCGCTGGGCGAAACGGTGGGGGCCGTCCTCTCCGTTCTCCAGGAAAGGATTTCCAGGGAGGAAGCGGAGGGCGAGGAGGCGGTTCTCGGTGAAGGCACGCAGGCGACGCCCACGGACGCGGACGCACCCGGGCATGGAGATCAGGGCGGCGGCCCCGCTCTCGCGGTGGAGGAGGAAACGCGGGCCGTCCACGAGGAACACGATTATTTCGAGATTGCGCGCCGCTTGAAGGGGGGCGAGGAAACCACCGACACCCTGCCCCTGTGGCCGCAGAAGGCGCCCGGCAGGGCGGTCCCTTCCGCGAGGGGTATAGACCTTGCCGCCCTGCTCCTGGACCTCAAGGAATATTATTCCAGGAGGGGGACGGGGAGCAACATCTTTCTCGAGCTGGAAGAGGACCTCCCCAGCGTCCACACCGACAAGAAGATGCTGCGCGAGGCCCTGATGTGCCTGTTGGATAACGCGTTGAAGTATTCTCCGCGGGGTTCCCCGGTGATCCTGGGGGCGGAGCGCTGGGGCGACGAGATCCTGTTTCGCGTGGAGGACCAGGGTCCGGGCATCCCCCCGGAGGTGGTGAGGCAGGTTATGCAGGAGGGGGGCGGGAGCGAAGGCGGCCGCAAGAGGAAGGCGAAGAGCCTGCTGGTGTGCCGGAATCTTGTGAAGGCCATGGGCGGTGAGCTGACCCTGAAAGGGAAGCCGGGGGAAGGAACCACCGCATACATAAGGCTGCACCTCATGCCCTTCGTTCCGGGGACGACATGAAGCCGGCGCGGGACTATCCTCCGGTAGGGATCCTTGGCATCTGCGGTAGCCCGGTCAAGGGCGGGAACGTGGAGGAACTCCTGCGCGCATCCCTGCGCAGCCAGGAGCATGTTCCCGGCGTGGAATGGGAGTTGCTC
>CAKZMC010000207.1 GCA_937128055.1 uncultured Actinomycetes bacterium
TTTGTTTGTCGGGATGATAGGGTGGTCTCTCAATCTTTTTCAACCCGGAAAGCGCCTACTGAGACGATACAGCATCGGACGCGCCCCTCCCGCCAGCGAACCGCGTCGCAGCCGCCCTCCGCGCAAGAGGAAGCCGCGCCCGAATCCCACATAGGTGTCGGGGCGGCCCGATACCGCCCCGACCGGTTGAAGGACGAGATGCGATGAGGCAGCCTATTTTAGAAAACAGTGGTGGCAGAAGGAATCGTCGATGTCCTTCCCCAGCTTGCTGCAGTAGGCCTTGAAGCCCCTCAGCTCGAAGCTCTCGCTGTCCCTCAGCTCCCGCAACACGTGCAGGTTGTCACACCAGTAGAAATCGTCCAGACTCAGCTCCGGCTTCCCTCTCATGCGCATCACCTCGTTACTATTGTTAAACAAATTTATATAATTTTCACATTGTTAACTTTAATATAATTGAAAAACAAGATTTGTCAAGACTTTTTTTTGATGGGCCTGCCGGGGGCCCGTGGCCGGCCCTCCTTGTGGGCTTTCGGCCGATTTCCTATAATCGGTTTCGATTCACGTAAGGAGGGAAAAATGGCCAAGAACCTTGATAAGATCTTCAAGCCGGAATCCATAGCCATGGTGGGTGCCTCCAACGTCCCCGCCAAGTGGGGGTCCTTCCTGCTGGTAAACCTGCTTGCCGGCGGTTACCCCAGGGAAAGGATCTTCCCCGTCAACCCCAGGGAGAAGGCCATACACGGCCTCCCCGCCTACCCCTCCGTTTCGGCGCTTCCCGAGGCACCCGACCTCGCCGTCGTCACCACGCCCGCCGCGGCGGTGGGGGGCGTCCTGGAAGAATGCGCGCGCAGGGGCATCCGCAACGCGGTGGTCATCTCCTCCAACTTCTCCGAGGTGGGAGAGGAGGGCGCTTCCCTGGAGCGCGGGCTGGTGGATATCGGCAGGCGCCACGGGCTCACCGTCGTGGGGCCCAACACCATGGGGGTGGTGAACGCCGGGCACCGCCTGTACGCGGTGGGCGCGCCGGTGCAGCTCCGCCCGGGAACCATCTCCTTCGTTTCCCAGAGCGGCAACGTGGGCGCCAACATGCTGGGCTGGACCATGAACCAAGGGATAGGTTTCGGGAAATTCGTGGGAAGCGGCAACGAGGCTCTCCTCGATGCGTCGGATTTCATCGACTACTTCGGGGAGGACGAGGAAACCTCCCTCATACTGGCCTACCTGGAGGGCGTGGAGGACGGGCGCGCGCTCATGGAGGTGATCTCCCGCACCGCCCGCAGGAAACCGGTCGTCGTGCTCAAGTCGGGCCGCAGCGAGGAGGGGAGCAGGGCGGCCATGTCGCATACCGGCTCGCTGGCCGGTCGCGATGAGATATACGATGCCGCTTTCACGCAGGCCGGGGCCGTGCGCGTCGACACCTCCCAGGAGATGCTCGACCTGGCCAAGTCATTCACCAGGTTGCCCCTTCCTTCCGGCGACCGCCTGGGCATCATCACCCTGGGAGGCGGCTGGGGGGTGCTGGCCACCGACGCCGCCGCCATGGCGGGGCTGCGCCTGGCCAAGCTGGACGACGGCGTGAGGGAGGTGTGCGACCGCCTGCTTCCTCCTTACTGGAGCCACAGCAACCCCGTGGACCTGGTGGGCAACATCTACATGGAAACGCACCTGGCCATCATGGAGGCCATGGCCGCCTCCCCCCAGGTGGACGCCCTGGTGGTGCTGGGCTCACTGGGAACGGGCACTATCATCGGCCTCAACGTCCTGGTCTCCCAGCAGTTGATCATGGAGATGAGCATGGACGCCATGAAGAGCTTCTTCATGGAGCTTAGGGAGCGCAACCTGCGCCTGCTCGCCCGGGCAAAGGAGCTCATGAACGCCTACCACAAGCCCATACTGTTCGTGGAGATGCAGTTCATAGGGGAGGAGAACCTGCGCGACCTGGAGGCCGGGGAAACGGTCATCTTCACCGCCCCCGAGAAGGCGGCCACCATCCTCGCTAAGATGCTGCGTTACCGCCGCTACCTGGAGAGGGACGGCACGACAAAGCAATAAGCCCCTCGCGGGGCTTACGCAAGTCGCTGAAAGGTGGCTCTCAGATGCTTTCCACGAAACGCGGCTTCATCCTCTCCAGGTTCCAAACGGTGTATATGCCCTCGCTGGGGCAATCGGGCAGCGGCTCGTTCTCGTCCTTGTGCTCGTACTCGTATCCGCACTTGTCACAATAGTACTTCCCTGCCGGGGCTTTTTCTCCCGTCGTTAGTATCTCTCCGTGCTCCGTCATCTGGTTCACCTCCGTACCTTGTCTTACGGGAAAAGCCCGCCTCTCTCGGATCGGGCCATCCCCATTTTGTTCCCTTCCCCCGCGTTAGTCAACCCCGCCGATCACGCGGTTCACCGTCTCCAGCAACTCCCCGATGGTGAAGGGCTTCACCAGGCAGGCCTCCACCTTTACCTCGCCCTCCTTCTCGATCTC
Source organism: uncultured Actinomycetes bacterium (assembly GCA_937128055.1). Classification (GTDB taxonomy): domain Bacteria; phylum Actinomycetota; class Geothermincolia; order Geothermincolales; family RBG-13-55-18; genus JACIXC01. Next base: position 2,474 of record CAKZMC010000207.1, read on the forward strand.
CTCCACCGCCCTCTTCATGGCGGATATGATGATCACCGGGACTCCGGACATCTTCTCGCGGCTCTTTATCTCCCTGTAGACCTCGATCCCGTCCACGTGCGGCATCATCAGATCCAGAAGGATGAGCTCAGGCTTGAGCGACTCCAGCTTGGGGACGATCTCGCGGCTCTCGGTGAAACCGGCCACGCGATAGCCGTGCTTCTGGAGGATGATGGACACGAGATCGATCATGTCCGGATCGTCCTCAATGTAGGCTATCGTCTTCATTTTTGCATGCTCCATTTGTCTGCAACGGCCTCACTTAATATATCGTTCGCCTCGCCGCGCGCCTTGAGGAAAACCGGTAAAAAATTACAGGTGAACATCGAGTTTCCCCCATCAAGCGCTCAAAGACCCCGCATGTATTCGGGTCGCAATACCTGCGGCCTCTGGATACCCTCGTCTATGCACCGCAGCAACCTCTCTCTGTCCCTGGAAAGGATGCCCTTCAATGGTAAATAATTGGAAGCGTGATTGGTGCGGAACACACAGCCTTCCACGCGGCAGCAACGGATGAACTCCCGCAGCTCCTGCAGCAGTTCCCTCTGGTCCGGCAGGGTGAAGTCCCCCTTTTCCTGTTGCGCGTAGAGCGGGGTCCCCGGAACCACCATGAGGGTGAGGGCGCTCAGGTAGTCGGGCTTCATCCTGCTTACCGCCTCGGCACTGAGGCGCGCGTGCCGCAGGGAGCCCTCCTTCCCGGCCAGCCCCAGCAGCACGATGACCGAGGTGCGCAGGCCGCATTCCCTGGCCTTGACCACCGCCTGCACCATCTCCTCGCTTCCGTCCGCCTTGCGCACGCGCCTCAGGACCTCGTCATCGCCGCTCTCCAGCCCGAGGTACACGATGCCCAGCCCCAGCGCGGCCAGCTGCCTCAGCTCGTCGCGCGTCTTCTCGTTTATGTCCCTGCCGTTGGCGTAAATGCCGGCCCTCTCCAGCCGCGGGAAAGCATCCCGGAGCCACGAGAGTATGCGCGCGAGGCGGCCGGCCGGAAGGCAGAGGGCGTTCCCGTCCGCCAGGAACACGCGGCGCGTCAGGGGCATGAGGCGCCCCGCGGCGGCGATGTCCTCCCTCACTTCCTCCAGGGGCCTCGCCTGGAAGCGCGTCCCTTTGTAGGTAGGGCAAAAGGTACAGGCATTATGGGAACATCCATAGGTTACCTGCAGGATGTAGCTGTCCGCCTCGCTGGGCGGCCTTATGACCAGGCCCCGGTATCGCATCCCTCACCTTCAACCCGTAGCGGATTTCCTCCGCTTTTTCAAAAAAGTATACCACGAGTCGCCCCGCAGGCTACCGCCGGTCAATTTTCCTTTCCCGGCTGCAAGCCCGACGCGCCCTCGCCGAGCACCTCGCTGATGGTGCGGGGCTGGCCGCGGAATTCCGCCCAGCCGGCGTCCCTGAAGAGCAGGTCCTCGAAGCGGCGGTAGAGCTCCCCGCTCACCCTGGGGCCGATGCGCGCGGTGAAGAAATTGGCCGCATCCAGGCCAACGTTGGGCTCATCCGTCTCGTAGTACATGAAACCGGCCTTCTGCAGGTAACGGAGGAGCATGCGCCGGTAGTCGTCCTTGCTCAGCCCGGAGGAGTCCAGGTCCCAGTGCCAGGTATAGCCGGTACAGATCACTATCTTGTCGTCTATGGAGGGGTCGCGCAGCCCGCACTCCATCATCTTGTCGGCTATCCCCAGGGATCTCCAGTTACGGCTCACCTCTATGGCCATGGCCTCCACCAGCCCCTGCCCCGATAGTTGGCCCCACCGTTCCGCCGGGCTGGGAGGGGCGATGACCACGAAGCCCACGATGGTCCCGTCATCGGTATAGGCGATGATGATGTTGCTGTCCTCCCGGGCGGCGATGCGCTCCAGCGCCTTCTTCTCCCGCGAGGAGGGGTAATGGGGCGCGGCGAAGATGCCCATGCCCTCTTCCAGTCGCAGGGAAGCGATGAAGGTGGGGTCGGCCCGCGTCCTCACCCAGACCCTGCCGCGCGGAGTATCCAGGTAATCGTCGTCCCTGTGATCAAGCCCCATTACGTTTTCCTTCAACAACAAGCCGCCAAGCGGCCCCGAGCCACCGGAAAACCACCCCGCCTCTAATCCCCGCGTACTACGCGCATACCCGGGTGTTATTTTCAACGTCGCCCCTGAGCGCGTGCTCCGGCTTATCCTATAATATACAAGTATCGCGGTGCGCAAACCCGCGTGAGGGACAGGGAGCAGCCATGCAGAAGAGCGGCACGCGAGGAGTGGAGGAAGAGCTTGCGGCGCTGGCCGGCGAGGCCCCCCGCCACAGCATACACGCCATCAACCAGCTGGACCCCGAGGTCAAGGAGAAGGTCTACTCCCTGCTGATACCGGAACGTGTCTTCCGCATGTTTTCCATCGACGCCACCACCTTCCGAAACCCCGCGGGAGAGCGCGTGGTCAACGTCATCGCCCCGCGCCAGGCCGGCTTCGCCATCATCGAGGTGCGGGAACACCCCGATGACCGCGACTGCATTTTTTTCCTGGAGATGGCGGACACCGCGTTCTTCAAGGTGGAGATCACTTTTCTCATCGTCAACGACCCCCGTTCTCCGCGTTTCAACACGGACATAGACGACGCCGGGAGGCGGACCAAGTTCGGCACCGCGCGCCGCAACATCCCGGAGGAGATAAGGGCCATGCAGGCGGGCTTGGCGCCGGGCCAGGTGAGGCGCGGCCTGCACCTGCTCAGGGACTTCCTCCCCCTCGCCCTCCAGTTCGTCTCGGCCATGGGCCAGGAGATGCTGGTGGCGGAACCCCTCGCCTACCACGACGCCATCATCTTCGAGAAGTACGGGTTCAACTACATGCGAGGCAGGAAGAAGATGGAGGACATCCACCAGCGCTTCCAGCCCGGGGGCGACCTTCTCGCGAAGCTCGACGGGAGCAGCCCCTTCCGCATGCCCGGGATGGAAAAGACGGTGCGGGGAAGGAGCTGGGCCATCCACGACGGTATCCTCGGGGAGCCATGGAAGGACCTGGAAATGTACCGCTCCGTGGAGGGCACGGTGGAGGTATGCACCTTTCCCGGATGGGTATATTGAGGCGCGGCGAGTTATAATGTCTGCTTAGAGGGCACGCGTGCAGCAATCCCGCGCCCGGAAGGAGGAGGCGATGCTGGTCAGAGAGCGCATGAGCAGCAACCCCGTGGTCCTGCACCCGGACGACACCCTTCGCGACGCGAGACGGCTCATAAACGAGCACGGGCTGCGCCGCTTCCCCGTCGTGGAGGAGGGCAAGCTGGTAGGCATCGTCACCGACCGCGACGTGCGCCAGGCGGATACCAGCTCCGCGGTCGTCCACGAGCGGCGGTACGTGGACTATATCCTCGACCGCATCCAGGTAAGGGGGATCATGACGCCCGATCCCTTCACCGTAACCCCCGACGCCCCCCTGGAGGAGGCCGCACGCCTCATCCTCGAGCACAAGATAGGAGGGCTGCCGGTGGTGGAAGGGGACAAGCTCGTGGGCATCATCACGGAAACCGACCTCATCAAGACCCTCACGGAGATGCTCCAGGCCGGCTGACGCGCCCGCCTGGCAGCGAAGCCCCCCGATTGACACCCCGGTGGCGCGGTGGTAATTTTCTCTGCAAACAACGCTGAGAGGTGGGCACCATGATCGTCGTCATGTCCCAGGACGCAACCCGCGAACAGATAGAAGCGGTGATGCGCAAGATCGAGGAGTTCGGCCTCAAGACCCACCCCATCTACGGCGTTCTGAAAACGGTCATCGGGGTTATCGGCGACGACAAGACCAAGGTCGTCGAGACCATGGCCGGCTATCCCGGCGTGGAACAGATCATCCCCATCCTCAAGCCCTACAAGTTCGCCTCGCGCGAGACGCATCCCCAGGACACGGTCATCGAGGTCGCGGGGGTGCGCATCGGCGGCGACAAGGTGGTGGTGATGGCCGGGCCCTGCGCCGTGGAAAGCCGCGAGCAGATCCTCAACACCGCGCGGCTGGTAAAGCTGGCCGGGGGGTCGGTCCTGCGCGGGGGCGCCTTCAAGCCCCGCACCTCTCCCTACAGCTTCCAGGGCCTGGGCGAGGAAGGCCTGCGCTACCTGGCCGAGGCGCGCGCGGAGACGGGGCTCCCGGTTGTCACCGAGCTCACCGACCCGCGCATGATCGACGTCTTCTGCGAGTATGCCGACATTATCCAGGTGGGGGCCCGCAACATGCAGAACTTCGTCCTCCTCACCGAGATCGGGAGGAGCGGCCATCCCGTGCTGCTCAAGCGCGGTCCCAGCTCCAAGATCGAGGATCTCCTCCTGGCCGCGGAATACATCATCAAGGAGGGCAACCGGAAAATAATCCTCTGCGAGCGCGGCATCAGCACCTTCGAAACCTACACGCGCAACACCCTCGATCTCTCGGCGGTCGCCGCCCTGAAAAAGCTCTCCCACCTCCCGGTGGTGGTAGACCCCAGCCACTCCGTGGGCGTCGCCTCCCTCATCCCCGCCATGTCGCTGGCGGCGGTGGCCGCGGGCGCCGATGGCCTGCTCGTAGAGATCCACCCCAACCCCAACGCCGCCCTCTGCGACGGGCCCCAGTCACTCGACTTCGAGACCTTCAGCGCCACCATGAGCAAGATACGCAAGGTGGCGAGGGCCATCGGCCGGGAGGCTTGAGGGCGGCCGGGCGGCGTGCCTCGAACCGGAGGCGGGCCATCAGGCCATGTAAAAGGCGAGGCCGGGGACCCCTGAGATTGCCTGCACGAACTCCGCCTGCAGCTCTTCCTTGAGGGGAAGGCGCAGCATGAACATGTTCACCTCCACCCTCTGGTCCCTCTCCTCGGTGCGCAAAGGGTTGGGGATGGTCATGAAGGCGTGGAGGCCGGAGGCCACGGAGTAGAGCTCGTCCAGCAGGTTGCGGTCCTGGTCGCGGTAGATGCCCGCGAGCGAAAACTGCGTCGCGTACTCGAAAAACACCACGCGAGCTATGCCTATCACCTTCCTTTGGTAGGAAAAGCCGTACACCTCGAGAGGCGATATGGATTCCGGGTGCTCGAAACTGCCGCTTTCCACCACGTTGAAGCCGGGGACCACCTCCTCCAGCCCCGCTATGACCTCCCCGCCGTCGCGCCCCTCCCCCGCCAGGCAGGTGAGCCCCTTGAAGACCACGCCACCGGCTATGATCACCCTGGATTGCGCCGGGATCGAGGCCAGGATCCCCTTCTCCATGAGGAGTTTCCCGGCCTCCCCCTCCATGGTGCGTTGCAGGGTGTCCATGTCCACCCCGAAGGCATAGAGGTTGGCCCTCCGCCAGCCCTCGTGCTCGTGGTCCGCGAGTATCCCCACCCCGGGGGTGTGGTTGAAGTAGTAGAAGAAGGCCCTGTGCTTTATCAAGCGCCTCACACTCCCCTTCGGCTATGAAAAAACTTCCTTTCCACCTATATTCTTCTCGCTGCGGTCTGTGATACCTTTTTACATAATGATACCATTCGCGCCACGGCAGCGATAAGGGCTCCCGTGCCATGACGGGCCATTTGCCGGGGCGGAGATCTCGGACGGCGTTTCCCGCCGCGGCCTTGAGGGAGGCGACTGGGATGATAAGGTTCATGATCGGGTGGCCCATCTTCAGGGTGGTGGCCGCTTTCTACCATTACCGCCGCTCCGGATACGAAAACGTGCCGCGCAAGGGGCCGCTCCTGGTGGTGGCCAACCACAACAGCCGCAAGGACCCCGTGGCCATCAACCTGGCGCTGAAACGGCCCGTGCGCTTCATGGCCAAGAAGGAGGCTTTCGACCCCCGCAACGGCCTCTTCGAGTGCCTCATGGTGCGCATCTTCTTCGCCTATCCCGTGGACCGGGAAAGGCCCGGTCCCGAGGCCATACGCCGCACCGTGCAGTACCTTGAGAAAGGCGACTGCGTGGGCATTTTCCCGGAGGGCACCCGCCACGACGACAGCAGGCTGCACCCCTTCACCCACGGCGCCGCCTACTTCGCCTGGAAGACGGGCGTGCCGGTGCTGCCGGTGGGCATCGAGGAGAGGAAGGGCGAGGACTACCACATCAACATCGGCAAGCCCTTCCACGTGCCGCAACTGCAGGGAAGGCCCCACAAGGTACTGCCCGAGATCACCCGCCTCATCCGGGAAAAGGTGCGCGAGCTGCTCCCCGCCGACTGGGAGGATCTGGAAGGGGAAGCGGCGTCTTGAAGCAGCGCCGCCCGGCGCCCGCTTACGGTCCCAGCCCCTTGATCTGCCTTCGACGGCGCTAATCGCCGCAGTAGGGTTCGGGGCAGCCCTTCAGCCAGAGGTTTATGATCATCTCGAAGAGTATGGGGACGTCCAGGTTGGCCTCGCGGTCCACCACGGCGTCGATGACCGTGGGGCGGTCCGACACGTCCGCCTCCTCCAGGGCGGGCCTGATGTCCTCGGGGTCCTCGACGCGTATCCCCCGCGCCCCCATGGCCTCGGCCAGCAGGTCGTAACGCGTCGTCTCCCCGAAGTCTACGCCGCAGTAGCGGCGGCCGAAGTAGGCGTGCTGCGCCCCCTTGATCATCCCCCACGCGCTGTCGTTGGAGATGATGTCGATGACGGGCAGCTTGTAGCGCACCGCCGTCTCCAGGTCCTGGCAGTTGAACATGAAGGCTCCGTCACCGTGGATGATGTATACGGGCCGGTCGGGGTTGGTGAGCTTGGCCCCCATGGCGAACCCTATCCCCGTGCCGAGCTGCCCCGTCCCTTCCGCCCAGAGGTAGGAGCGGGGGCGGTAGACGCGTCCCGCGATGTTGGTCCACAGGGCGGTGTTGCCGCCGTCCATGACCAGGATGCCGTCCCTTCCCAGGAGGTCCACCGCCTCCGTGATCAGCCGCAGGGGATGGATGGGCTTGGCCTCCGAGCGGGCCATCTCCTCGTAGCTCTGCAGCGCCTGCTCCTCAAGCTCGCGGTAACCCGCCAGGAAGTCCCTCTCTGCCACAGGGCCCGTCTCCTCCTTAACGCGCTCGATAATCTGGCGCAACACCTTCTTGGCGTCGCCGATGATGCCCAGGTCGAACTCCCGGTTGAGCCCGATGTTGCCCGCATCTATGTCCACGTAGATGAATTTCTGCGTCGCGGGGTCGCCCCACATGTTGGGCTGTCCCCAGAAATCCAGCTCCGACTGGGTGCAGCCCACGTTGAGCACCACGTCCGCGGTGGACTCGGCCATGAGGGCCCCCATGCCCTTGGGGAGCATCACCAGGGGATGGTCCTCGGGCATCACGCCCCTACCGGAGATGCTGGTGGTCACCGGGATCTGCAGGTACTCGGCAAGCTCGCGCACCTCGTCCCAGGCCTTGGCGCGCATCACCCCGCCCCCGCTGTGGATGAGGGGCCTCTCGGCGGAGAGCAGCATGCGCACCGCTTCCTCCACCGCCTCGGGATCGCCGCAGGGACGCGTCTCGCTGCGGTAACGCTCCGGGGGCAGGAAGGCGTCCTCCTCCATCTCGCCGTTCTGGAAGAGGACGTCCACGTTGATGTCGAGGTGCACCGGTCCCGGCCTGCCCGTGGTGGCCTCGCGGAAGGCCCACCTCACCAGGTCCGGGATGCGGTCCCAGCGGTTCACCAGGGCGTTCCATTTGGTGATGGGCCGGAAGAGGCCGATCTGGTCGAGCTGCTGCTCGGATCCCTTGAAGGGATAGGAGCGGTCGGAGTGGATCTGCGGGGTGATGACCACCATGGGGATGCTGTCGTTGTGCGCCACGTAGACCCCCGTCACCAGGTTGGCGGCGCCCGGCCCCACCGTCCCCGTGCACACGCCCACCATGTCGGAGGTACGCGATACGGCATCCGCCATGTGGGCGGCCACCGCCTCGTGGCGGGTCATGATGAAATCCATGCCGTTGGGCCTGCCCACGCGGGCGATGGCATCGGTGAAGGTGCACAACTGCCCCCCCGGGATGCCGAAGACCCACCTCACGCCCTCCTTGAGCAGCGCCCGCACCAGGACCTCTCCACCGTTCATCAAGGCCATTATCCTTCCTCCTTTTCGCCTATGCCTGCCATCCCTGCCCGCAGGGCGGCGTTCCCCGTCGCCCTTGCGTGAAATGCCGAAACCGGCTGCCATGCTATTCTTCCTCGCCGCAAGGCATGCAGCGCATCCTCCGCTCCATTTCCGCGCAACCTCTCATTTTACGGCAACGAAAAGCAGCCTCCGGGTAAGCGCCCCCGGCTTTCCCAGCCCCGCCGCGTCGCGTACCTCCACCTCGCAGAAACCCGCCTCCCGCAACGCGCCGCACAGGAAGGACGCGCTATAGGCCCTTTCCCGATGGGTTTCCCTCAACTCGCGCCTCCATCCTTCGTCCCCGCGGCGCAGGCTTATGCCGAGGACGGCGGTCTGGCTCTCCTCGTCCCAGCCGCTTCTCCAGGTCACGCGCCATCCTTCAAGCTCGAATTCCCAGGGCACCTCGTCGGCTCCCTCCCGCAGCTGCCACGCCGTGTTCGCGTCGCACACGAGATGGCCTCCCGGGCGCAGGCTACGGAAGAAGGAGCCCGCCGCGAGAATTATATCCTCCTCCCTCAAGAGGTGGTTCAGGGAATCCGTAGCGCAGAAGAGAGTGTACACCCGGCGGGGAAGCTCCAGGTAGCGCATGTCCTGCCGCAGGATGACAACGTTGCGGCGCCCCGCCAGCCGGCATGCGGCTTTCCGCAGCATGTCCGGAGACACGTCCACCGCATAGACCTCGCTCCCCCTCTCCGCCAGGTAGGCGGCGTTGAGCCCCGTGCCGCAGGCCACGTCGGCCACCAGGGAGAGGTCCATGGGGTAGCGCTTCAGGAGGCGCTCGCAATTCTCCCTCCAGTGCTGGTGGGCGTATTCCCCCACCAGGCGGTCGTAGACGTCGCAGGAAAACCCGTAGGGGGGCGCGGTCCTCATGGCCGTGTCTTCCCCAGTCCCCGCAGGGATTCCCCCAGGACCCGCGCCGCCTGCAGGGCTCCCTCCCTGCCGCGTATGTCACCCGCTCGGTCCACCCCGGAATAGGTCAGGGATTCCCAGTCCGCCACCTGAATGATATGGAAGAAATAGGCAATCGTCGGCCGCGTGCACTCGAAGGTCTCCGGTTTGTCGCGCCCGCAGCAGGAGATGAAGAAACCCTTCCTCTGCGCGGCGAAGGCCGGGGCGACCGGGTCGATCTGCAGCACGTAGCGCGCGGACCAGAAGCGCTGGCAGCGGTCGATGAGCGCCTTGGCCTGTGCGCAGATGTTCATGGAAAAGATGGGGGCGGCAAGGGCCACGGCCCCGGCGCCGACAAGGTGTGGGTAGATGTCCTGCATCTCGTCCTTCTGCACGCACTCCCCGTCGCGGAAGCAGGCGTCGCAGGCGCGGCACGGCCTTATGTCCATGGAGGCGGCGCGGAACTCCACCACGCGCAGCCCCGCGTCCCTCGCCCCTCCCGCCAGCTCGCCCAGGAGGATGGATGTGTTGCCCTTGCGCCTGGGGCTGGTGTAGAGGGCCAAAAGGTACCGGTTCTCGTCCTGCACTGCCGGCCTCCCCTCGCTCGCCGGGTTCCCGGCGCCGCCTCCGCCGGCCGCCCGCGAACCCGGGTATCCCCGCTCTTCCTTAGCTTATCTCCCTTTCGCCGCCAGGGAATCAGGCCACCGGCCCCGAAAGCCCCTGCAGGTCGCGCAGCAGCTTGTCGTGATCCTGGCGAATGCGCTGGTATTCCCTCCTCTTGTCCTCCAGCAGCACACTGAGGCGTTGCATCTCCTGCAGGGCCTCCCTCTCCTCGCGCTCCAGGTCGGCCAGCTTCGACCGCAGCGATTCCAGCCGGTGGCCGCGCTCGATCGCCGTCGCCACCTGTTTTATCAGCGTGTTCAGCAGGAAGAGGTCAACTTCCCCGAAGGCCTGGTTCCTCTTGGTGTTGAGGTTGAGCACCCCCAGGAGTTCCCCCTCCGAGATGATGGGGACGCTCAAGGCATCGGATATCTTGCGACGGCTCCTCAGGCGCGGGTCCATGAGGTCGTCCAGGAGGAGCATGCCCTCCCTCCTCTCCGCCACCAGCCCCGCGATCCCCTCGCCCACCTTGATGCGCGCCTTGCGCACCACCTCGTCGCGCAGCCCCTGCGCCGCCTTGATGACCATGGTGTCGCTGCCCGGAGGCTCGATGAGCATGATGGACCCGGAGGTGGCCTCCATCACCTCTATGGCGCCGGCCAGGATATCCTGCAGCAGCCGGTCCATGTTCTCGAAGGACATGATCTGCTCGTTGAGGCGCCAGATCATGTCCAGTTCCTTGATCTTCCTCAGGTACCTCTCCTCTCCCGCGACCCCTATCCCCTCGTCAACCAAGTCATCCCACCTCCTTCCTGGCCTCCGCCACCCGCCTGCCGGCGATGAGCGCCGCCCCCAGCGCCCCTATGAGCTGGGGGTCCATGCCCAGCGGCTTCAGGGGGACGGCCAGCTTTCTCTCCAGGGCCAGGATGAGCCCCTGGTTCTTGGCACAGCCCCCTGACACGGAAACCTCCTCCTCCACCCCCACCTTGCGCACCAAGGACGCCAGCCTGGCCGCGATGGCCTCGTTGATGCCGGCGGCGATATCCTCTATGTCCACCCCCTCGTTGAGGAGGGTGATGACCTCCGACTCGGCGAAGACGCTGCACTGGCTGGTTATCTGCGCGGGGTTGCGGGAGAGCAGCGAGAGCTCGGAAAGGCGCTCGAGAGAGATCTCCAGTACCCTGGACATGGCCTCGAAGAACCTTCCGGTGCCCGCGGCGCACTTGTCGTTCATGGCGAAATCGACCACCCTGCCCTGCGGGCTTATGCGTATGACCTTGCAGTCCTGCCCCCCGATGTCGATGAGCGTGCGGTCGCCCGGGTTGAGGTGGAAGGCGCCCAGCCCGTGGCAGGTTATCTCGGACACGTTCTCGTCGGCGAACGGTATGCGCACCCGCCCGTACCCCGTGCCCACCACGTAGGAGAGCTCTTCCTTCCCGGTGAGGCCGGCTTCCCGCAGGGCCAGGCCCAGGGCCTGCTCGGCGGTCATCTCGGGGCGCACGGCGCAGGGGATGATGGACCAGCCCAGCACCTCCCCGTCTCCCATGACCAGCGCCTTGCCCGTGGTGGACCCCACGTCGCAGCCCGCCACGCAGGTCTTCAACGCCTCCATGCGCACTCCCCGTCCTCTTCTTCTCTCCGCATCGCTCGGCCGCGCGGGATTATCGGAAACAAGGCCTAATCGGGCACACGTTCATTCTAACAGATGGAAGCCCCTCCATCCCTCCTCCTTCCCGCGCTTCGACGCGGCCGCGCCGAGCGCCTCGGCGGCGCGCAGGCCGCTCCAGAAGGGTCCCTTCGCAAGCTCGCGGAAACCGCGCCGCGCCCCCTTTTCCGGCCGACACGTCACGCACGCATGCTAAGGTCGACTCGTCGCGGAGGCGCAGAAGGAGCGCGGCGAGCCCCGGCTTCGCGAAAACCGCCTGCTCCCGTTGCGTTCGTGCCGCCGCCCCCGCTAACATCTTGTGAGGGGAGGAAAAGCGGGCCTCCGCGACGAAAGGGATGGCAGGGTCGAGAGAGCCCCTCACGGGAGGAGCCGATGGACATCACCTTCATAGAGGCCAGGGACCTGCCGGACGCCTGGTTCCAATGCATCTACGGCATCTTCGAAAAGGGGCGGGAATACGTCATCGAAAGGGGCAGCTTCAAGGGTAACCGGCGCAAGGAATACGACTTCGTGGTGGTGAAGATCAACTACCCGGAGACGCGCCCCCTCATCCCCGACATCCCGCCCGGCATCGGCCTCCCCCCGCCCACGGACATGGAATACGTGCAGGAGTACCTGGAAAAGCTCTGTTCCTCGTGTTCCCGCGCCGACAACGAGGACTACACCTACGGCATGTACCTGGAGGACCAGATCCAGGAGGTCATCCGCATGTACCGCGAGGAGGGTTTCGGCACCAACCAGGCCTGCATGGCGGTATGCGATCCCCAGTCCATCTACCTCGACGATCCGCCCTGCCTGCGCCAGATAGATACCCGCATCTACCCGGAGGAAGGAAAGCTCCACTTCGTCGCCTATTTCCGCTCCTGGGACCTCTGGGCGGGATTTCCCACCAACCTCGCGGGCATCCAGCTCCTCAAGGAATACATGGCCGACGAGATAGGGGTCCAGCCCGGGGAAACCATCGCCCTCTCCAAGGGCATGCACCTCTACGACTACGCCTGGGATATCGCCAAGATACGGCTGGGAAAAGGCTGAGCGGTAACAGGCGCAACCCGCGGCCGTGGGGACGCGGCGGTCCGTGACATGGAGCGGAGGGGGTGTTTAATGGCGCGCTTCGCCACCCATGTATACTTGGAGTAAATATTTACCAGCAACCCCATAAATCTCAGGTTTTTATATATACTACCTCCCAGGCATGGTTTATAATGATGCAAAGCGGTATCCGCATACTAATATGCGCTTTATGTTCGCCCGCGAAATACGGCAAACAAGTCCATTAAACGGGAGGTGAAGCCCATCGATCCCCTGGCCATCGAGCTGAACGAGGTTATCCGGGAGCAAGCTCCCAATCTTTTCCAGTCACTCTCAGCGCTGGGGAAGGAGCTTTACTTCCCCAAAGGAATCCTCACCCAAACGGCGGAGGCCAAGCAGCTTGCGTACCGCTATAACGCCACCATCGGCATGGCCACCCTGCGCGGCAGGCCACTATACCTGCGCAGCCTGCGTAAGTACATCAAGCACCTCAAGCCGGAGGAGACCTTTCCTTACGCCCCCACCACGGGCATCATGGAGCTGCGCCTGCTGTGGCGCGATCACCAGTGCATGACCAATCCGGGCCTGGAGGGCAAGTCCACATCCCTCCCCGTGGTCACCAACGGCCTGACCCACGGGCTGAGCATCATGGCCGACATGTTCTGCGACGCTGGCGACTGCCTGCTCCTGCCGGAGAAGATGTGGGGCAATTACCGCATGATCTTCGCCACCAGGCGCGGCGCCGAACTGCACACCTACCCCTTCTACGACGAAGGCGGCCGTTTCAACGTGAAGGGTTTCTACCGCAGCCTGCTCGCCGCCTCGCGCCGCGGGAAGGTCATCATGCTGCTCAACTTTCCGCACAACCCCACCGGATATACCCCCTACCCGGTGGAGGCCACTTCCATACGCGACGCCATCACCGAGGTGGCGGAGTCGGGGGTGAACCTGGTCGTGGGCGTGGACGACGCTTACGCGGGCCTTCTCTACGAGAACGACCTCTACCCCGAATCCCTCTTCTCCCTCCTGGCCGACTGCCACCCCCGCGTGACCGCCATCAAGATAGACGGCCCCACCAAGGAAGACTACGTATGGGGGTTCAGGCTGGGCTTCATAACCTTTTCCCACCTGGAGGGGGAAAACAGCGAGGCCGTCTACAGCGCCCTTGAGAAGAAGGTGGGGGGCCTCATCCGCGGAACCATCTCCAAGAGCTCCACCCCCTCCCAGTCTCTCTTGTCCAAGGCCATCAAGTCCGTCGGCTACCACGACGAGAAAACCGAGAACTACCAGCTGCTCCGCGACAGGTACGAGGAGGTCAAGCGGGTCGTCTCCCAGGAGCGTTTCGCGGAGGCCTTCTCCCCCTACCCCTTCAACTCCGGGTACTTCCTCTGCCTCAGGGTACACGGCGTCAACGCAGAGAGGCTGCGCCGCCATCTCCTCGAGGCCTATGGGGTGGGGGTGGTCGCCACCGACGACACAGACCTGCGCATCGCCTATTCCTGCCTGGAGAAAGAGCAGATAAGCGACCTCTTTGATATACTTTATAAGGCCGTTGAGGAGATGAAGGAGAGCGATAAACGCCCGTACGAGGAGACGAATGAAAGAGCACGCCTTTAAGCCGGAGAGAGAGCCGCTTGGGGAGAGAAGCGGGAAGCGGATCTACATCATCGACGTCACCAACCGGGACGGCGTGCAGACCTCGCGCCTCGGGCTGGCGAAGCTCCAGAAGACCATCATCAACCTCCTCCTGGACGAGATGGGGATCTGGCAAAGCGAGTTCGGCTTCCCTACCACCCGTCACGAAACCAATTACCTGCAGGCCAACCTGGAGCTGGCGGAGCTGGGGGTCATCCACCACACGAGGCTTTCGGGGTGGGTGCGGGCCATCACCGGCGACGTGGAGCTGGCCCGCGAGCTGGTTCCCAAGCTGCGCCACATCAACATATCCATCTCCATCTCCGACCAGATGATACGCGGCAAATGGAATGACCGCTACGGCTTCAAGGACGTCCTGAGGATGATGCGCGAGGCCCTCGACCGCGCCCGCGAGCTGGGTTTCGTCTCCATCGGGGTCAACGCCGAGGACTCCTCCCGCGCCAGCGACGAGCGCCTCGTGGAGTTCACGAAGGTCGCCAAGGAGCACGGCGCGGCGCGCCTTCGCTACTGCGACACCCTGGGGTACAACGATCCCTTCACCATCTACGAGCGCATTAACATGCTGGCCCGCGAGACCGGCATGGACATCGAGCTGCACTGCCACAATGACCTGGGGATGGCGGTCGCCTGCTCGGTGGCGGGCGCCAGGGGGGCCCTGGACGGCGGGGTGAACGCCTATATAAACACCACCATCAACGGCATGGGAGAGCGGGCGGGGAACACCGACCTGGTCTCCACCATCCTGGCCATCAAGAAATCGTCCCTCTTCGACGGCGAGGACATACTGGACGATTCCATCAACCTGATGGCGGCGTGGAAGACGGCCAAGTACGCGTCCTACGCCTTCGGGGTGCCCATACCCGTGAACCAGCCCGGGGTGGGCGAGAACGCCTTCGCCCACGAATCGGGCATACACGCCGACGGCGCCTTGAAGAGCCGCCGCAACTACGAGCTCTACGACTATGAGGAGCTGGGGCGCGGGGAGCCGGAGGTCATCGAGACCGGCCGCAACATAACCCTGGGCGAGTATTCCGGCATCAAGGGCTTCCGCAACGTCTACGAGAAACTGGAGGTGGAGTTCCAGTCCGAGGAAGAGGCCCGTGACATCCTGGAGCTGGTGCGCTACGCCAACGTCACCACCCAGAAGCCGCTGGTCGAGGACGAGCTCCTTTTCATTGCCCGCTACCCGGAGCTGGCGCGCAAGATCCTCACCCTCGACCTGTCCCATATCAAGATAAAGGGCTCCGTATAGGAGGAGGCATGGAGGAAGTCCCGGAGGAAGTTCTACGCAAGCTGGCTAGGTATTACAACCTCTTCAAGCACGGCGAGGCCTCGGATAACATACCTCCCTGGATCCGCAACATCAACAACATGAGCAAGACGGACCTGGAATACGAGACCAGGGACGCCATCCGCAGCTGCCGCGACCTGCGCAGGAAGATGAACGAACTGGAGTACGAGGGCGAAAAGCTCATCCCGGTCAAGAGCAAGAGGGAGAAGGTAATGGAGGAGATACGCCGGGAATGGACCTACATGAGCTATTACCTCTATACCCTTTTCCTCCACTCCGGGGTCAAGGTCAGCGAGGAGGAATTCGACGAATTCCTGCGCGGGGAGACGGGCAGCCGCTCCTTCATCACCAACCTCTCCTCCCAGGCTTAGCTCGCCCACGTGCGGATGCGATCGCTGCGCCCGCCGCCGCACCCCGCCCGCCTCACAACCCCGGGAACCCTACGGCCGCAGGGTCAACCTGCTCACGGCAACCGCCGACACCTCGCTCTCCTCGCGGGGCACGGGGACGTACTTCCCCTCCCTCCAGAGGGGCAGGAAGTTGCGCCGGTAGGGGCTGAGGGGGTGCGACGACTGGCCAACGTCCATGCACCAGCGGGCGCTCCCCCCCGGCGAGAGGTCGATCACCATGCGCAGGACGGGCCCCGCACCCGCCCGGTCCCCGTAACCCTCGCGCACGGCGAGGGGAGGGAAACCACGCCCCGACCTCCAGGGCAGCTGCAAGAAAGGGTGGTCCAGGGGCGGGGAGCAATCGACGCTCTCCGCATCCCCCCCGCGCGGAAAGGCTTGCAGGCACAGCCGCCTGCGCAACACCTTCGGCAAAGGGATGTAATGCGGGATGCGCAGGTAATGCAGGCGTCCCCACCTCCATTCCCCCATGTCGGAGGAGCCGAAGCGGACCTCGAGGCGCACCAGGGCCTCCTCCAGGCACTGCATGAGGAGCTCCTCGAAACTCCGCGCGCTGGGAGGGAGCCATGCGCCGATTCTCTCCCTCAGGATCGCCTCCAAGGCCCCGGCATGGTCACGGCAGGTGGTGACGTAATCGTAATAGAGGCGGTGGCCGAGGCGGTGGCGCAGGAGCCTTTCCGCGAGCACCCTCCAGGTGATATGGCATACGGCCTGCGCCCGGCTTTCCTCTCCCGCCGTGGCGTCCCACTCCTCCAGCAGGGATAACGCCTTTCGCGCCTGCTCGGAAAGGGCCTCGCGTTCGCCCGCGGCGCGCAGCAGCTCGTGGCGGAGGAAATCGCCCCTTCCGTTGAAGAGGTCTCGCTGCGCGCGCTCAACATCTTCCGCACAGATCCCCTGGCGGTCGCTTAGAAGGTCCCACAGCCTCGCCTGCCGGGGGGAAAAGCTGCGCTTGCCGCTTCCGGCAGGCGGAAAGCCGCTCGCGCCGCGGGGATCGGTGGCCACCATGCAGCCACCCGGGGGGTTGCACTCCGAGGGCATCTCCTCCCATGCCAGGCAACCTTCCCACCCGTACTTCCCTTCCCAGCCGGGCAGGGGCATGCTCCCGTCGTGGCCACGGCGCAGCGGGATGCGCCCTGCCGCCTGGCACCCCACGTTCCCATCCACATCCGCGTAGATGAAGAGGGTGGCCGGCCCCGGGTAGGTCAGCAAGGCCCCCCGGAACTCCTCCCAGCTTCCCGCCATGTTCACGCCCAGCAGGCTGCCCACGGGGTCTGCTCCCGCCGCCGCGTAATCGACCCATCTCAGGGAGAGCCCCACGTCGCCGTCCCTGCCGATGAGCGGCCCGTGCCCGGTCACCGTCACCTGTTGCCTGCAAACCCCCGAGGGGAATACCTTGACCTCCTCAACCCTGCTCTCCGCCTTCTCCCACCCGCCCTCCGCCAGGCAGCGGACATCCCCGTCCCCCATCAGGCGCTCCACGTAGAGGTCCACCGCGCCACACGCCAGGGATACCGCTCCCCAGGCCAGGCGGCGGTTTCTGCCCACGTAGATGCCGGGCAGGCCGGGAAGGGCGGCTCCCAACGCCTCGTAGGTATCATCCTCGCAGGCGAGGTGGCAGAGGTAGAAGAAGGTGGGCTCGGCGTGCGGGAGGTGCAGGTCGTTGGCGAGCAGGGGCCACCCCGACGCCGTACGCGACCCGTCCAGCGCTATGCCGTTGCATCCCGCCGCCCGCACCTGCAGGGCGGGCGTCCACCACTGCGGCAGTCCTTCCTCATAGGGGAGGAATTCGCGGTCGCACTCCTCCGGGGGCGGCAGGCACGGGTTCCCGGCCCGGTCGTATCCCTCTTCCCGTACCCGCTGCGTCATCCCCTGAGGATAGAGGGCCCGCGCGACCTCCTTCCCCAGACGCGCGCTTATGCGCCCCCTTACCAGCGCCTCCATCCAGGCGGCGTCGGCATGCCACGCGAAAAGCAGGTGGCAGAGAAGCGAATCCTGCACCTCCCAGTCCCGCAGCACCCTGGCGGAGAAGAAAGGCAGCCTGCCCGCGGGCTTCCTTCCAATATATCCCAGGTATGCATTGACGCCCGCCGCGTAGGAGCGCAGGCAGGCAAGAGATCTCTCAGGCATCCCCGCGGCCATCCTCTCCGCCTTTTTCGCCAGCGACAGCTTGCGCATGAAGAGGTCGCTCTCCGCGGCACCTTTCCCCATGACCTCGGCCAGGGTGCCGCGCGCCGCCCTCCGCAGGAGCTCGAGCTGCAGCATGCGCTCCTGGGCCACCAGGTAACCCTGCGCGGCGAGGGCATCGGGGAGGCGGGCGGCGCTTATATGCGGAACCCCCCAGCGGTCGAAGCGCACCTCCACCTCCCCCTCCAGACCCGGAAGCCTCGCCTCCCCTGCGTACGCGGGCTTCGACCACGGCGACATGAAGATGGCCGCCAGCATGCTCCCCGCAAACGCGGGCGCGAACCTGTCCGCCGACCGGCGCGATGCTTGCGATGGCAAGTCTTCCTCCTCGCCCCCTCGCGGAAGGATGTCAACTTCCGCTGCATATCCTCCGATATATATTATCGATGATAATTATTCAAACCCGCTGACAAAAGGGGGGCTACGACTTGGAGGAGCGGGAGCTCGCCGAGAAACTGGCTTACCTTCTGCTGGAAAGGGGCTATCTCTACGACGAGGACATCGCCTGCGAGTTCGGCGCTGACGACTTCGAGATCATCAAGGCCAAGAACATCCTGTGCCGTTATTACGGCATCGCCCTTGAGAAGTGGCATCTCGACGGCGAAGAGAGCCGGCAGGCCCTCTTCCTCGCACCCGAGTTCTCCGGGGAGGACGCCGGCGACCTCATCCAAAGGGTCTTCCACGATCCCTCGTTCAAGACGCGCCGCCGCATCAAGGAGGAGGAACGCAAGGCGGACATACGCGGCGAGGTCCGCGAGATCTTCGACCGCCTGAGGGAGGAATGGGGCGAGCTTTTCGACCGCAGGGAAACCGTCTGAGCCGGTCTCCTCGCCCCTCCACGCGGCGGCGCCCCGCATCGCCGCAAGCGCTTCTCCGCGCCATATTGCTCTTCATCGCCACACGCCCTGCGGGCAAGGCAAGCGGGAGGCCTTGCGGCCCCCCGCCTTTCTCCGCCTTGCGGCTTACTTCAACTGCTCGCGCGTGAACCCCAGGACGCGCCTCGCGGTCACCAGCAGCTGTATCTGCCCGGTGCCCTCGAAGATGTCGTTGATCTTGGAATCCCGCATCCACTTCTCCAGGAGGTATTCGCGGGAGTAGCCGATGGGGCCCATGATCTCCACCGCCTTCTGGGTGATGCGGGTCACCGCCAACCCCGCCTTGGCCTTGGCCATGGAGGCCTGCAGGTCGTTACGCAGGCCGTTGTCCAGCATCCAGAGCGACCTCCAGGTGAGCAGGCGTGCCGCCTTCAGGTCGGCCTCCATCTGCATGATGTCCCTCTCCAGGGAGGTCATGCGGTGGGGGTTGATGCCGTAGCGCAGCTCCACCCCTTCCTCCTTGAGCGTCTGCTTGATGAAGTCGAGGGCCGCGGTTCCCACGCCGATGGCCATGGCCGCCACCAGTGGCCGCGTGGCGTCGAAGGTGGCCATGACCTTCTTGAAGCCCTCGGTCTTGGTCTTGTCCACCACCTCGGGGCTGCCCAGGATATTGTCCTTGGGGATGCGGCAGTCCATGAAGGATATGGAGACGGTGTCGGAGCAGCGGATGCCCAGCTTGTCCTCGATCTTGGTGATCTCCATGCCGGGAGTCCCGTGCTCCACGATGAAGGGCTTGATGCCCGCCCGGCCCGCCTTGCGGTCCACGGTGGCCCATACCACCACAAAGCCCTCCGAGTCCTCCAGAGCGCTCTTTCCCGAGGTGACGAAGATCTTCTCGCCGTTGAGCACCCATTCGTCCCCATCCAGCACCGCAGTGGTCTTGATGTTGGCGGTGTCCGATCCCGCCTCGGGCTCGGTGATGGCCATGGCTCCCCACACCGGCTTCTCTCCCGAGAAGCGGGCGAGGAACTTCTCCTTCTGCTCCGGCGTGCCGCTGGCCTGCACCGCCGCTCCACCCAGCCCGGGCCCCGGGAAGGCGAGGGCTATGCCCGCGTCCCCCCAGAAGATCTCCTCGATGGTTATGGCTCCCGCCAGGTTCGTCTCGCGGGGCTTCTTCTCCTTGGGCTCGGCGTCCTTCTCCTTCTCCTTGTCCTTCTTCTCCGTCCCGAAGGCCCCCGCCACGCCGCTCCCCATGAACTTCTGCACCATACCGAGGAGTTCCCAGGGTTTCTCGTGTTCCTGCTCGTCATACTGGCGGGCGATGGGACGTACGGCGGTTTCAGCGAACATGTGGATCATGTTCTTGGTGGCCTTGATGCGCGGCGAAAGCTCGAAATCTATAGTCATCTTCCCACCTCCTTAAACCATGACCATTCCCTCGAAGGTGGCGAACCCGCGCGCGTTGCGGAACCACAGCTCCACGGGATTGTCCCTCACGTACCCGTGTCCACCCATGACCTGTACTCCGCGGTCGCAGACCATCATGGCCATGTCGGCCGCGTAGTTCTTGGCCAGGGCGGCCTCCTTCTCGAAATCCATGTTCTTGTCGCAGCGCCAGGCGGCTTCCCAGACCAGCAGGCGCGTCGCGTCCACCTCGATGGCCATCTCGGCGATCATGAAGGCTATGGCCTGCCGCGAACCGATGGGCTCCCCGAAGGCGATCCTCTGGGTGGCGTAATCGCGCGAATGTTCCATGGCGCGGCGGCTCATGCCCACCGCCAGCGCCGCCAGGGCCAGGCGGGAGCGCGAGAGCAGGCGCAGGAAGTCGCATCCCTTGTCCCCGCCCAGGCGGGCTGCCAGGGGCACGCGGCAGTCCTTCAGCGTGACGGGATAGGTGGCCAGGGCCTTGATGCCCATGTTCTTCTCCCTCTCGCCGATCTCCACGCCCTTGGTGCCGGCGGGCACGATGAAGGCGTCCACGCCGGAAAAGCCCATGCCCGGGGAGGTAGCCGCGAAGATGATCATGTTTTCGGACTCCCTGGCCAGGGTCGCCAGGCATTTCTTCCCGTTGATGACATACTCCTCGCCGTCCCGTTCGGCGACGGCCCTGAGGGAGGAAGGGCAGAAGTTGTAATAGGGCTCGACAAGGGCGCAGGAGGCGGCCTTGTAGCTCTCTCCGCAGAAGGCGGGGAGGATCTCCTTCCTCTGCTCCTCCGTCCCCTGGTCGAGCACGGAGATGGCCATCATCGAGGGGGCCATGAGGTGCAGGGCGATGGAGAGGTCTCCCCAGCCGAGCTCCTCCAGGGCTATGACCCCCGTCAGGGCGGACAGCTCCTCTCCGAACCCCTCGTATTCCTCCGGGATGCACCCTCCCAGCAGCCCAAGATCCCATCCCTTGGCGATGACCTCTTCGGGCACCTCCCCCTTCTCGTCGCTTTCCCGCATGGCGGGTTCCATGAGGTCTGCGGCAAAGGAGGCGACGGTCTCCTGGACAAGTTTTTGTTCGTCGTCCATCTCAAAAGAAACCATGCGCTTCACCCCTTACTACTTCCCGCTGCGTCCTTCCTTCTCCCGTTTTCCCGACATGAGATCGCCTCCGCGCGAATCCAAATATTGCAGGGTCAGGCAATCCCCAAAAGGCGCTTCTCTTACCTTGCGACGTCCACCTCCTCCCCACTACTGTTAAGCCGTCGCCTCTTCATCTTTCAGCGAGCGCGCTTCTCACCGCCCGCGAGACGTCCCCTTCATCCGGGATAAGCGCCCGGATGTGATATTCGACCATGGCGTCCGTCAGCCTCTCCACCTCTTCCTCGCTGCGGCCTAGGAGGTGTTCCATGATCAGGTAAACGGTGGAGCCCATGATGATGGAGGTGACCAGGTCTATGTCGCATGGCCTCATCATGCCCCGGTCGTACATGAGCTGGAACTCCTCCTTGAGCATCCCCCTGGCCAACCTGGAAAGTTCTTCCACGCGTTCCGAGAAGTCCTCGTCCTTTCCGAGGGCTTCCCGGTAGACGATGTTGGTGAGATGCGGGTTTTCGCTGGAGTAGCGCAGCACGCGCGACATGTTCCCGCGCCAGGTGCTGAGTATCCCTGAACGTGCCCGGAAGGCCTCCACCAGCCTCTCGTGGTTCTCCCTCAGTATCCTGGTGTAACCGTCGAAGTAGTTCTCGATCAGCTCCCGGAAGATATCCCTCTTCGACTCGAAATAGAGGTAAAAGGTGCCGCGCCCTATGGCCGCTTCCTCCACGATGTCCGAGACGGAAGCGAGGCGGTAACCCTTCCTGGAAAATACCTTGGAGGCGCTGCGCAGTATCTGTTCTCTCCTCTCGGGAGCCGGCATCCGTTTCTTTGGTACTGACATGTCATTACATTATATGTGCCGGCCATGCCAAGTCAATCTCTCATCGCAGGCGAGGCCAATCCGCGAGCAGGACGGCGGCGCAGGCCACTCCCGAAACCATGGCCCCCGGCACGCCAAACCCCGGGTTGGTGCACTGTCCCGCAAGGTAAAGCCGCTTCACCAGGCGCGAGCGGTGCCAGGGCCGGAACGGCCCCAGGTTGCCCGGGCTCAGCTCCAGCCCCAGGAAGGCTCCCTCCGGCAGGTTTAACCGCTTTTCCAGCTCCGTGGGAGGCACGCAATCCAGCCATTCCACGCACGCCGAAAGCCCCGGGAGGCACCTCTTCTCCAGGAAGGAGATCACCTCCCAGGCCCATTCCTCGGCGACTTCCTCCCAGCGGTGGTAGCGCAGGCGGTAGGGCGCCGTGTAGATCACGGTGAGCGCCTCCTTGCCGGGAGGGGCCAGCCCGGGGTCGTCGAAAGTGGGGCATATGAGGAGGTAGGCACCGTCTTGCGGCCGGTAAAGAAGGCCGCGGTCGTAGTAGTCCCTCCATATGTTGTCAAGCTGCTCCCTCGCGTTGGCCACCAGGGACATGTGCGCGCGCAGCTCCCGCATCTTGCGGCTGAGGCCCAGGTGGAAGAGGGGGGCGGGCATGGAACAGGGCTGCCTGCGCACGGTGCGCGCCGCCCACGCCGGAAGGTTCTCCCCTCCCACCAGCTTCAGGTAGGTCACGCGGGAGTGCGCGTTGGATACCACCGCCCGCGCGGTGATGGCCTCGCCTCCCCGCAACCTCACCCCCCGCACCTCCCCGCCCTTCACCAGCAGGCTTTCCACCTCCGCCGCGAGCCGCAACTGCGCGCCGTGACCCTGCGCTATGCGCGACAGCGCGAGGGGGATGGCCTCCATGCCTCCCCGCGGGTAGAAATACCCCGCGCGCCCCAGGTACGAAACCACGCTGAAGAGCCCGTTGCAGCGATGCGGGGGGAATCCGGCGTAAAGGCTCTCCCACCCGAAGAGGAGCTGCACGCGCGGGCTCTCGAAGTACCCCCGCAGGCACCTGTCCATGCTGCGCAGGGCCAGCCTCGCGGCCACGGGAAGGGGGCGCAGCAGCTCCTTGCGCGCCGCCAACCTCACCAGGCTGGAAAACTTTGCCAGGGAGCGCATCTCGGGCAGAGGGTGTTCCAGGAAGGCCCGGTAGGAGCGGTAGATCCTCTCCATATCCCCGCAGTAGCGGTAGTAGCCGTCCACGTCCCGGGGAGAGATGCTGGCAACCGCCTCGGCCATGGCATCCACCTCCCGCGGGAGAGAGAGGCTGCTGCCGTCCTCGAAATAGACGTGGTAGACGGGGTCGATGACCTTCCAGTCG
>CAKZMC010000208.1 GCA_937128055.1 uncultured Actinomycetes bacterium
TAATGGAATTTATAACGGGGGGGCTACTTGCCTTCCTGCATACTGCGATAGGTTCTCCGGGGGAGGTCACGGAGCCGTACCGGCGCCGCCTCTCCGCAAGCGACCTCGACCGTCCCGCCTGGGAATCGCTATGTGCAGGCGGCCGGCAGCTCGCGGCGCAGCTGCAGCGCCTGGCCTGCGGCCTGGCCGAGTCCGCAGGGCAGATCGCCTCCCGGTGCCGGGATGGCGAACAGGGCGAGGCCGCGAGCGTGGCGCACCGGGCGGAGGTCCTGGCGAGGAGGCTGGAGCGGGAGACAGAGGCGCTGCTCACCTTCTTCCAGCATCCGCGGGACGCGGATTTCCCGCTTTATATCCGCTGGGTGGAGAGGACGGTGCCGGAAGCGCACGCCGGTGCCCATCCCAGGGTGCACCTGAAGTGCGCCCCCGTGAGCGTCGGGGAGGAACTTGCCGCTTTCTTCGCCGGCAGAATTGAGGCTGCCGTGCTCACCTCGGCCTCCCTGCGCGTGCCCGGAGGCAGGGACGGCTTCAGCTTCTTCCTCCGACGCACGGGGCTGGAGCACGTGGAGGAGAGGGGGCGCGAGCTGCGCCTGCTGGCCCTTGATTCCCCCTTCGACTACGCGTGCCAGTCCCGCCTCTTCGCGGTCGCGGACCTGCCCGAGCCGGCCGGCGGTAACTCTCTCCACAGCCCTCCCCAAGAGGAGCTGTGCGCGGTCATCGAGGACGTCCTCGCCGCCACGGGAGGCCGCGCCCTGGTGCTCCTCACCTCCCATCAGCAGATCAGGCACCTGCATTCCCTGCTGCGGCCCCGCCTGGAGAGGATGGGTATCCGCTGCCTGTGCCAGCGCAGGGACCTCCCCAACGCCCTCCTCCTGGAGAGATTCCGCGATGACCGCGACTCAGTCCTCCTTGCAACCGAGGCTTTCTGGGAAGGGGTGGACGTGCCGGGGGAGTCGCTTTCCGCCGTCATCATGGCGAAGCTCCCCTTCCGGCACCCACAGGATCCCGTGACGGCCGGACGCGTCGACTACTACGACCTCGCGAACGGCAACGGGTGGAACACCTACTACCTCCCGCTCGCGGTAACCCTCTTCAGGCAGGGCATCGGAAGGTTAATCCGCCGTTCCACCGACAGCGGTGTCATCGTGATACTTGATCCCCGTTTTCTAACCCGGAGGTATTCCCGCTACTTCCGCGAGGCGCTCCCCCCCGGCATGCGCGTCGCCGTGATCAGGGGGCACGAGCTGGGCGAGGCGGTGAGGGGATTTTTCGGGGCGAGCGCGTGAAGGGGGACAGGCGTCCTTTCCGCCAAGGCATCACGCGCTCAAAGGTCGAGGAGGTCCAGGTACCAGCGTCCTCCCTCTCGCCGCAGCGGTACGCGTATCGCTTCCTCCTCGGCCACGGCCACCTCGCGCCCCTCGCCGTCCACGAACGCGCCCCAGACGTGTACCACTGCCCTGTCCCCCTCCACCTCCACCTGGTACACGGAATCCTCCAGGCCACGGTAGGGGATGTCCCGCAGGAAGCCGGAGAGTAGAACCCCTCCCAGGGTCTCGTCGTCGGCATCCGGCATCTCCGCCCTCGCCTCCTCCACGAAGGAGGGGTCAACCAGCTTAAGGAAGGATTCGTCCTCGCCTGCGAAGGCGCTCCGCAAGGCCCGCTCCACCACTTGCTCCTCCTCGCCCAAGGCTTTCTCGCCGCCGCCGCAACCCGGTAGGGCGAAGACGGCCGACGCCAGCAGGACGCCCGCCGTCAGCAAAGCGCCGGCGAGCGGGGGGTTCCGTCGCGGCCTCCGCGCCTCTTTCGCAGGCAAGGACGGCTGGCAACTCCGCCGTTCCGGCAGCCGTCCCCCGCGCTTCAGCTTATCCACACCGTCTCCTCGGACACCTTCCTCCAGGAACCACCCTCCCGGCGCAAGAGGTAGCGTACTCCCTTGCCGGCGAGCGGCCCGTACATGGACCCGATCTCTACAACCGCCTCGCCCTTCTCCTCGTCGAGCGCGAGGACGGTCACCGAGTGCCGTGCGTAAAGCCACGTGTCCTGTCCCTTCCCTCCCGCGGTTCCGGCCAGGGAATCGTACTCCTCCCTGCCTATCTCCGTAAGCTGCCCCCCCTCCCACTTCCAGAAACGCTGCGCCAGGGCATCGAAGGAGACATCGCCGGTGCCCGTGGATTTTCGCATCCAGGCTACGACGAATTCCCTCTCTCCTTCCTGCGGGGCGAGTATTTGTCTGATGGCATAATCTACCAATTCTTCCTCTGCGCCGCCGACCGCTTTCCCCCCGCAGCCAGCAAGGAGAATCACGGCGCATGCCGCCACGACGAGCAAGGTGCACGGGACGCCTGTTCTTTTCATGTGAATATTATAATGTCCGGCCTTACGCGGCCCAAGGAGAGCGGCAGGAGCCCGCTGCCGCGTCTCCCGCCCTCCATCCACGCAACGCAAGCGAGGAGGGGAGCCCGGGGCTTCCCTCCTCGCTGATCCTGCCCGTTACCGCAGCGCCATCTCAGACGTCGCTCAATCTCCCGTTGATGTATTCGTCGTAGGCGGCGAGATCCAGCAGCCCATGCCCGGAGAAATTGAAGAAGATGCACTTGGACTCACCGCTCTCCCGGCATTTGACGGCCTCGTCGATCACCGCCTTGATGGCATGTGCCGTCTCCGGCGCCGGGATGATGCCCTCGGTGCGCGCGAAGGTCACCGCCGCCTCGAAGACCTCTACCTGGTGATAGGCACAAGCCTCCATGACCCCCTCCTTGACCAGCAGGCTGAGGATGGGGGCATCCCCGTGGTATCTCAACCCTCCGGCATGAGACGGCGGCGGTATGAAATCGTGCCCCAGGGTGTACATGAGCAGCAGCGGCGTCATCTCCGCGATATCGCCGAAGTCGTACTCGTAGCGGCCCCCGGTGAACGTAGGGCAGGAGGTGGGCTCCACGGCGATGAGCCTGATGTCCTTACCCTGCAGCCTGTCCACGACGAAGGGCATGGAGGTACCGCCGTAATTGGACCCTCCGCCCACGCAGCCGATGACCAGGTTTGGATAATCTCCCACCAGCTCGAAGGCCTTCTTCGCCTCCAGGCCGATCACCGTCTGGTGCAGGATGACGTGGTTGAGGACGCTTCCCAGGCTGTACTTGACGTCGTCTTCCCGTACCGCCATCTCGATGGCCTCGGAGATGGCGATGCCCAGGCTGCCCGGCGTGTCGGGATCACTTTCCAGGACTTTCTTTCCGATCTCCGTCATCTCGCTCGGGCTCGGCTGCACCTTTCCCCCCCAGGTTTCCATGAGCACCCTCCGGTAGGGCTTCTGCTCATAGCTGCAGCGCACCATGAACACCTGCAACTCCAGGCCGAAGAAGTTGCACCCCATGGCCAGGGCGCTTCCCCACTGTCCCGCGCCCGTCTCGGTGGTGAGCTTGCGCACGCCCTCCTTCTTGTTGTAGTAAGCCTGGGCCACCGCGGTGTTCGGCTTATGGCTCCCCGCGGGGCTTACCCCCTCGTTCTTGTAGTAGATGCGCGCCGGCGTCTGCAGGTGCTGCTCGAGCCTGGTGGCGCGGATCAGGGGGGTGGGCCTCCATATGCGGTAGATATCGATTACTTCCCCGGGTATGTCGATGTAACGCTCCGAGCTGACCTCCTGCTCGATGAGTCCCATGGGGAATATGGGTGCCAGGTCATCGGGCCCCACCGGCTCCTTGGTGGCGGGGTGCAGCGGGGGCTCCAGCGGCTTGGGGAGATCCGGCAGCACGTTATACCATGCTTCCGGTATCTCTTTCTCCTTCAGGTGAATGATCTTTGCTTGCTCCTTCATCTTCCCTCCTCTTTGTTCTTACCATTTTATTCCATCTCATTTGAGGATGCTCGCGACGCGTTTCGCTCGCTCCCCGGCACTTTCTCCTTTATCCCGCTATATATAAAGGGCCACGGAGCCTCTCTCCGTGGCCCTTGGTGCCTGCCTACATCACCAGACGCGAGGTGGACGGGCACCGCCACGGCGCTTCCGCCACCACCAGGAGTTTCCCTCCCTTGCCGTACGAAGACAATTACCAAACATAACCACGACTCCCTCACATGCGACAATGGAAAAATTATCGAACTCCGACCCCCTCTTGTCAAGCTTTTGTGCTGGTTTG
>CAKZMC010000209.1 GCA_937128055.1 uncultured Actinomycetes bacterium
CGGATTCCTGCTCGGAAGGGATCAACGGCCTCACCGTGAACCTTTACCGGAAGAACAGGGACGGCGGATGGGACCTCTGCGGCAGCAAGGTGACCGGAATGGGAGGTTATTCCAAGATCGTCCCCTACGGCTGGGTGGGCTGGAAAGACCTGCCGGTCGTGAAGGACTTGCGGGCGACCACCCAGTACAAGCTGGAGCTGGTGGCCAACGACACCTTCCAGGCCTTGAACGGCACCGAGAGGATCGTCAGGCTGAACAGCTCCAACAACTACTTCCGCTGGTTCTTCGAGGTCGCCGATAATGCTGACTTGCGCGCCTTCAAGATAAGGTGCATCTCCTGCCTCCCAGTGGAGAACATAGGAAGGATCGAGGCGGTGGTGTGGGACGACGCCGTCCTTCCCAAGGAGACCAACTCCCGCAACGAGGGGGTTGACGACATCATCGTCAACCTCTACAAGAAGGACGAGAACGGCGAATGGCAGCTCTACGACAGCCAGAGCACTCACGCCGGGGGTTTCATCTGGCACGCCGAACACGGCTGGGTGGGCTGGAAAGACCTGCCGGTGGTGGCCGACCCGCGCGTGAGGACCTACTACAAGCTGGAACTGATAACCGACCAGACTTTCATACCGGTGGGCAGCACGGAGCGGATCATCTCGCTGGATTCCTCCAACCTCTGGTACCGCTGGTACTTCGAGGTGGGTGATAGCGCCGACCTTCGGGCCTTCCGCATCCAGTCAACCACCGTCCTCATCTCCGGCACGGTATGGCACGACATGAACGCCAACCTGGCGAGGGACTTCTACGAGCCTACGCGCGAGGGCTGGACGGTGATGCTCACCGACAGGAACGGCAGGAATGTGGCCACCACCAAGAGCAACGAGTGGGGGTACTACCAGTTCCGCGGCCTGAAGCCCGGGACCTACAGGGTCTGGGTGAAGGATGCCCGGGGCTGGAACCAGACCTGTCCCTTCTACAAGCTGTGCACCTGGCCGCCAAGCGGTTACAACAAGGGGCATTATGTTATCAATGGCCAGGCCGGCAAGTACTACATCAATAAAAACTTCGGGATGCTTGATATGAGCGGTTTGCTGGCTCCCCTCGTTTACGGCCTCTGGTGGATAGGGCTCATGGCGTACCAGTTCCAATAGACCGCGAGACTCTCGAGCAGGGGTGAAACCAAGGGCCCCGGGAAACCGGGGCCCTTTCTCCTTGGGCGCGCTTACGCGGCGCGGACGCGGCGCGGCTGCAAGCCTTCCCGAGGGCGCTCCGCCTGCAGCGATGTCCACGCCGCGACCCCCCGCGAGCCCGTCCCCCACAGCGCAAGGGGCGGGGAACCATACGGGGGTCGCCCTCCACGGGCCGCATCCCTACCACCCTTCCCCTCCACCTCCCTATAATCAAGGCATGGGGAAGCATGCAGGTCGCCGCCGTAGGAAGCACGGAGGGTCGCCGGTCCTCGCCGCGCTCGCCCTCGCCACCCTTCTCCTCGCCGCCGTGCTTCTCGCGCTCGCCCTCGCCACGTGCGGCTGCGGGGAACGCCAGGTCCCCCCGCTCCGCGAGGAAGGGGAGAGCGCGGCCTACGAGCCGGTCGCCGGCCTCTCCGCCGACCAGAGCCGCGCCGTGGCGGAATATGGCTACCCGGATCACTTCTTCATCTCCATAGACCCCTACAGCCAGGACCGCGTGGAGAGGTGGATCTACTACGCGCGCGGCAAGGCCCTGGATTTCGACAACGGGCGCCTCTTCGGCGAGGAGCCCGTGGAGGACGAGTCCGCGGAATACCCCCCCACCTCCCTGCGCCCCCAGGACTTCAGCCTCCTCCTCACCCCCGAGGAGGCTGCTGCCCTGCTCGGCGAGCCCCTCTTCACCCACGAGGTCGAGGAGAGCCTCCTCCCAGAGAACGTCTTCATCGTCTACGAAAAGGCGGTCCTGCTCTACCGGCAAGGACAGCTCATCGGCGTGGACACCCAGGTGCATCCACCCGACCTGCCCGGCGCGCCGTAAAGGGACGCCTCCACCTCCTCCGGCCGCCAGCAACCACGCCTTTCCGCCTCTCACGCCTGAGGAAGGTTAATCGCCCCCACATCCTGGGTAATAAAGGTAATAAGTGTGTTGGGTGCGACAAGGAAACAGGGGGCAGCGCACGCCGGAGAAGCGGGGCGCTGCCACGTGAAGGCAAGCGATCGCCCGGAAGGGGGTGGCCTGGGCATGAGCCGTCTCAAGTACCGCTACGCGGTAGCGGGATGCGCGTTCGCCGCCGCCTACGCGGGCCTCCTCTTCCTCCTCCACTACCTCATCTCCTCGGGCACTCCCGCGAGCCTGCTGCGCGAGTCCCCCGCCGCCGTGATCACCGTGCTGCTCAGCCTCCCGCTCTGCCTCCTCGCCGGCTACCTGCTGGGCTCCGAGAAGGACCGCAGGGAAGCGGCGCGGCTGCTGAGCGAGCGCGAGAGGGAGCGCATGGAGATGGCGGAGAAGATGTCCCTGCTGCTGCACCGCGCGGAGGAGACACGGCGCATGGCCGGCATCGCGGCCCGCGAAATAAAGCACCCCCTCACCTCCATCATCGGCTACTCGCTTACCCTGCTCCAGTACTGGGACAAACTGGATGATCAGGCGAGGCGGGAGTCCCTCGGCTTCATCCGGGTCTCGGCGTCCCGCCTGGAGGGGATGATCAACGACCTCATGCGCATACTGGAGCTGGCCCGGGAACCCGCGCGCCCGGAACGCGAGAGGGTCAACTTCTCGGAGGCGCTCTCCGAGGCCGCCTCCCTGCTCGACGTCATCCACGCGGAGAGGGGCGTCGCGCTGAGCCTGCGTTTCCTGGAAGGGCTCCCGGCGCTCTCGGGAGACCCCTCCCATCTCTTCGACCTCCTCTACAACCTGTTGGACATCGCCCTGCGCTGCTCCCAGGACGGCAAGATAGTCTCCGCCTGGTGCGCCCACCGCGATAACCGCATCACCCTGCACGTCCGCTGCCCCAACCTCGCTCTCCCCCCGGAAAAGGCCTCGGCCATAGACCGCTGGCCCCCCGCCGAGGCGGAGGGCGAGATGGCAACCCTGGTCATGGAATACCGGCTGGCCTCCCAACTGGCGAGGGAGGCCGGGGGCACCCTGCGCATGGAGATGTCCGGCAAGGCGGGGCTTTCCTTCTACCTGGCCCTGCCCCTCGAGCCGGCGGCGGAGGAAGCCGGTTGAGCCGCCGCCCCGCGAAGAGGCCTTCCACGAGGCGGCGCGTTATCTGGCAGATTATACCATGCCCCGCAACGGCCCTCGAAACGCTTCCCGCCCCGCCCATGCCGGTGCCGCGCCGGTAACTCTTTTCGGGCACGCCGCTTACCCGCGCGCCCGGCGGGAACCCTCCCCGCGGAGCGCCCGCACGAAACCTTAAAGAACCTGGGGCCAGTCCGTCCCGAAATAGGGCCGGGCGTAGGGGGGCGCCTCCTGGTAGAAATAGACGATGGCCGGAACCCGGTTGCCGTCCTCCAGGATGACCTCCATCTCCCCCTTCTCGAAACCGGCTTCCCCCTCGATGACGTCGATGATGCGCACCATCTCCTCGTAACAGCCCTCGAGGGGGAGGAGGATGACGCCGTTGATCAGCCCCTCCTCCTCCCCCTGCGAGGGGATGAGCAGGGGATAACCGAAGGGCGTCTCGTAGAGGCGTCCCGGCACGCAGGCGGGAATGGCGTTCCTCACCGTGTGGCTGATGTGGCGGAACATCTTCTCGCCCGGCTTGAGCGCGCCGTACACGAAGATGGGCGTTTCCTTCATTTTCACATCACGGCAACAGCTTTCCCGGGTTCATGATATCGGCGGGGTCCATGACTTTCTTTACCGCATGCAGGGCCTCGATGGATATCTCTCCCACCTCCCTGCGCATCCAGGGGGCGTGCTCGTAGCCGACGCCGTGATGGTGGCTGATGGTGCCCCCGTACTCCATGATGGCCTCGGAAGCCGCCTTCTTGGCCTTTTCCCACTGGGCCTCCTCCTCCCCCTCGCCGGCCATGGGGGCGAAGAAGGTGTAGTAGAGCGATGCGCCCTCCGGGTAAGCGTGCGAGAGGTGGCAGGCCACCATGCACCTCGCCCCGCCCTCCTCCAGCGCGGATCTCAGGGCGCCTTGGACCTCTCCGTAAAGGTGCAGGAGGTTGTCCCAGGTGGTGGCGGTCTCCAGCGTATCCACCATGACCCCCCAGTTGATCAGCTGCTCGCGGAAGTAGGCGGTTTCGTGGCGGCTGCGGTACCACTGCTTGCCGGGGCTGGTCCCCAGGTGAAAGCCCCCCAACCTCCTGCAGAGCTGTAGGATCCCCGTCCGCAGGTAATCCACGTCGTCCTGCTCGCCTTCCAGGCCAAGCACCATGAAGGCGCCGTCGTCGAAGGAATAGCCGCGGCTGGCGAGCAGCCGCAGCGCCGCCTCCTCCCCTTTCCTCTTCCACTTGGGTCCCGTGGTGGAACGGAACGCCTTGGCCAGGGCGGTCTCGGCGCGGTCCGAAAGCCTGACGCAGGTGGGAACGAGCCCCTGCTGCATCATCTCCCGCACGGCGGAGACGCCCGCCGCGAAATCACGGAAGAGGAGGCCGCGGTAGTCCAGCACCCGGGGAACGGGCCGGATCCTCATCAAGGCTTCGGTGATCACCCCCATGTATCCCTCGGAACCCACGCAGAGCTGCAGGACGGAGGGGCCGGCGGCGCTGGAGGGCACCTTGCGCGTGTCCACCACTCCCCGCGGGGTGACCATGCGCAGCGCCAGGACCATGTCCTCGATGTCGCCGTAGCCGGTTGACTGGCGGCCCGAGGCGCGCGTGGCAAGCCACCCGCCCAGCGAGGAATGGTCGAAGCTCTCGGGGAAATGGCCCAGGGTGAAGCCGTGCGCATTGAGCTGTTCCTCGAGCTCCGGCCCCAGGGCGCCCGCCTGGATAAGCGCCGTGTGGGAGGTGGCGTCCACCTTGAGCACGCGGTTCATGCGCGCCATGTCCAGGCTGATGAAGCCCGCCTTCTCACCCATGGGCTCCACCCCTCCGGTGACGCTGGATCCGCCGCCGAAAGGGATCACCGCCAGGTTCTTCTCCTCCGCGAGACGGAGTATCTCCCCTATCTCCCTCTCCTCCCGCGGCCACACGACGGCGTCCACGGGGCGCTCGATGCGGCGCTGGCGGTAGCGCAGGAGATCGCGGTAGCTCTTCCCCATGGAGTGGCTGACGCGCTGGAACCTGTCCACCGCCACGCCGTCCGGGCCGCAAAGGTCCTTGAGGAAAGCGAGGACGTCATCTCCCAACCGCGGCGCCGGAAGGTCGATCTCCTCGAGGCTGGGATCGGTGAAACGGTCCCCATCCAGGCTCATGCCCAGGCTCTCCCGCATGAAGGGCATGATGTTCTCCCTGTTTTCCACGTCGAACCTCTGGTCGAGGTTGCCCCATCCCCACCAGCGGCTCTTACCTTCCGCGTAATCGGACATATGCGACCTCCCTGCCCGAAAGAGACGGACACCTTCCTCCCGCTGGCCGCGTAGCGCCAGGGCCGCGGCTCGCCGCGCAAGCTTCCGATCCCGACCGCCGCGGGGCCGTGGCGGCCCCTCCGCCGCACCCTCTCAGAGTATGGTCGAGGGCGAGAACTCTCGCGCCCCTTCGGCCCCTTCCGGCAGCGTGACGTGGATATCGGCGTTGTAATCGGTAATCTCCATATCCGCCACTCCGGTCATCGAGCCCACCTGCGCGTTCTGCATCCGGTAGCTCATCTCCATGCGCCGTACGAGGCGGTCTCCTTTGCCAATCCACAGGCGGATGCGCGCACTGAAGCCCTGCATGCCCTCCTCCATGTAGTCGATCCACTCCTGCATCTCCGCGCGTTCCTCCTCGGAGAGGGATTCCCGGTAGCTCTCGAAGGACATGCGGAAGAACTCCTCCCCCAGCTTCAGGGAAATGACCGTCTCCTCTTCCGTCTCCTCGTCGATCGCGATATCCTCAGCGGCCTCGGCTATGGACTTCCACTGCTGCGAGTCCACCATGCCCATGCTCACGTTCTGGGCGCGGTACTGGGCCACGTCCATCTTGATCCATCCCTGCCCCGGTATTTCCTGGTAGTAGTAATCGCCGACGATGTATGCCTCGCTGGCGACCGTCCCCATTTTCACCGTGATGTGCTGGGCGGGGCTCTCCCCCGTGTTGTCCACCTCGCCGGCCATCTCCATGCTCAAGGAACCGCCGCCGGCATCCGCGTTTCCCATTCCCATCTCCATGGTGCCGTTCATGCGGTACCCCGACAGGGCGGACATGGCCTGGCTGGATTCCATCAAGAGGGAGAGGGCGTCTTCGCTGCTCGCATCCCTTTTCTCCCCTCCACCGCAACCGAGCGCCGCGGTCAGCAGCAGGGACATGACCAGAAACAGCGCTATCCTCTTCATTTCCCGCTCCTTTCCTCACGTAGATGATAACTTTACCGGGTCATGTCAGTCCACCCGGGAAAGGGGCCTCCCGCTCCCCCCGACCGCCCACCGCGGAAGAACCCGCGCCCCATGCGCACCCTTCCCGCAGCGCCGCTCCCGCGTTACCAACAGATGGCGGTGAGTATATAATCATATTCGTAAAGGAAGGGGGCGGGTTTGAGGTATGCCGTTTTCTCCGACATCCATTCCAACCTCGAGGGGCTGCAGGCGGTGCTCGAGGAAGCGGACCGCCTCGGCGTGGATGCCCTGCTGTGTTGCGGCGATGTCATAGGGTACAGCGCGGATCCCGTCGCCTGCGTGGACCTGGTGCGGGAAAGGGGCGTGCGCTGCATCCGCGGCAACCACGAGCGGGGGCTTGCCGACCTGGACGACCGGCACCTCCCCAACATGAACCCCCTTGCCCTGGAGGCGCTCCGTTTCACCTACGAGACCCTGCCCGAAAGCTACCGGGAATGGCTGGTGTCCCTGCCCGACAAGCTCCAGGTGGACGGCTCCTTCTTCGCCTTCCACGGATCGCCCTCCGACCCCGACGAGTACATCTTCGATTCCTTCGAGGCCGCTTACGCCTTCAAGTCCCTGACCATGGAGTATCCTCCCCCCGCCAACCTACTCTGCTGCATAGGGCACACCCATGTCTGCGCCGCCTACGCCTTCGACACGGAGAGCAGGCGGGTGGAGGAAACGGCGGTGCGCGACGGAGACCGCTTCGCCATCAAGCCGGGGGCGCATTACATGTTCAACGTGGGCAGCTGCGGGCAGTACCGGGGAGGCACGCCGGCGGCCACCTTCGCCGTCCTCGATCTCGACGAGATGTACGTGGAGTTCCGCTTCCTCCCTTACGACCTCGCGTCCACGCAGAGAAAGATCCTTGCCGCCGGACTGCCTTCCCTGCTCGCGCGGAGGCTGAGTGTCGGGCAGTAGGGTAAAATGATAAAATGAATGGGCCATGAAAGATCGCGAATATTTACATAAATTGGCAGCAAAGGGCGACCTGCGCGGCCTGGTGGAGGCCATGGGCCACCCGCAACCCTATATGCGCCTGACCGCCTCGGACCTCCTCGCCGCCCAGGGCGACAAGGCCTTCCCCTTCCTCGTGGAGGCGCTCACCCATGACCATCCCGACGTGCGCAAGGGAGCCGCGCGCTCCCTGGGACTCATCGGAGACAGGCGCGCCGTGCGTCATCTGCTGGAGCGCCTGGGAAAGGAGACTCCCGGGGTCGGGCAATTCATCATCGATGCCCTGGCGGACATTGGGGACGTGCACGTGGTCCCGGATCTCTGCAAGATAACGGGCAGCCACAGCCTCTCCCTTCGCTACAGCGCGGTGCGCGCCCTGGGCAAGCTGGGGGACCGCCGCGCCATCCCTTACCTCGTCGAAGCCCTGGGGGACTCGGCGAGCATAGTGAGGCTGCGCGCCGTGGAGTCACTCTCCGGCATGGGCGAGCCCACCCTGTGGGTCCCCGTCAGCGAGATGCTCGCCGACCAGTCGGCGGGCGTCAGGGCGGTGGCCGCACGGGCCCTGGGCGAGATGCACGCCCTGCGCGCCATCGATTATCTCCTGCCCCTCCTGGAAAGCGACGTGGAAAGCGACGTCCTGGAGACGGTGAAGGCCCTGGGAAGGATTGGCAGCAAGCGGGCGGTGGAGCCGCTGCTCGCGACGCGCGAAAAGGAAGGGCGGGAGAGGGTCCTGCTGGCCATCGAGGCGGCCCTGGAGGCCATCAGCGAGGCCTCGCAGGAATAAACCAGGATGCGCGCAAGGCGCGCCAAGCCCTGCCGGCCGCGCTGCGCTTCGCCGGCCGCCTGTTGAAATCCCCGGGGGCGGAACGTGGGTTTGCCCGCACCGCCGGCACGTCCCGGCTTTCATGCCGCTTCCGGAGATACTCCACCGGCGGCGGCAAAGGCGCCGCCAAAGAAAAACGCGCTTTTTTAGGTTTATTCTTGAGCAATAGAGGGAAAATTTCTCTGAAAGAGAATAAATATTGTGTACAACGGTAGTCAGAAGGAGGTGAAACATGAACAAGGCGGAGCTGATCGATGCCGTGGCCAAGGACACCAAGATGAGCAAGAAAGACTCCGCGGTGGCCGTGGACAGCATGATCAAGATGGTTACCGGCGCTCTGAAGAGGGGTGACAAAGTGACCCTGGTCGGCTTCGGCACCTGGGAAGTGAAGAAGCGCGCGGCGCGCAAGGGCGTCAACCCCAGGACGGGCGAGGCCATCAAGATCAAGGCCACCAAGGTGGTGTCCTTCAAGCCCGGCGCAGCTTTAAAGAAGGCGGTTTCCGGGAAGAAGTAACAAGGCAGCATATTCACGGAAGGAACGTGTTTTTACTTTCTACCGCCCCTGCGGGGGCGGTAGCCCTTTCCCGCGCCGGCATCGCGCCTCCCGCGCCTCCCGCGCCGGCTCTGTCCCCTGCCATGCGGCTTACCCGTCTTGCCTTTTAAGGCGGCGGCTCTCATAATATATCGCGTGCGCCCGTAGCTCAATTTGGCAGAGCAGGGGACTCTTAATCCCAAGGTTGAAGGTTCGAGTCCTTCCGGGCGCACCACCATTTCAGCAAGGCGGGCTTTATGCCTCCGCCCCGCGCGGTAGGACGCGCGCCTCTATGCGCTATTTCCCTCCCCCGTAGTGGTCCTTGAACTCCTCGCGCGCCAGCCTCTTGGCGACTTTCCCCACCGATGTCTTGGGGAGCTCGTCCACGAAGATCACGTCGTCCGGCAGTTGCCACTTGGCGAAGCCGGGCGCGATGAAATCGAGGATGTCCTGTTTAGAGACGGAACCTTTCTGCTCCTCCCTGAGCACCACCAGGGCGAGCGGCCTCTCCTCCCACTCCAGATGGGGCACCCCTATCACCCCCGCCTCCAGCACCGCGGGATGGGCCATGATGGCGTTCTCCAGGTCCACCGTGGAGATCCACTCGCCCCCGCTCTTCACCAGGTCCTTGAAGCGGTCCACGATCTTCAGGTAACTGTTGGGGTCGATGGTCGCCGCGTCCCCGCTCCTCCAGTACCCGTCCTCGGTGAAGGACTCCGCGCTGCGGGGATCGTCGTAATAGGAACACGTAACCCAGGGGCCCCTTATCAGCAGCTCGCCCACGGACTTCCCGTCGTGGGGCACCTCCTGCCCGCTCTCATCCACGACCTTCACGTCTATCCCCACCACGGGAATGCCCTGTTTTCTCTTGAGGTCCCACCTCTCCTCCTCCGGCAGGCCCTGCAGCGAGGGTTTGAGGAGGTTGATGGAGACCAGGGGGGTGGTTTCGGTGGCGCCGTAGGCATGGATGATCTCCGCCTTACCCAGCTCCCAGTAATCCTTCATCATGGCCAGGGGAGGCTCGCTCGCCCCGGAGACCATGCGCGCCCCGTGCAAATCCGGTTTGCTCTCCATCTTCTTTATATACTCCAGCATGGGCATGAAAATGGCGGGGGCCCCGCAGGTCACGGTGACTTTCTCGGAGAGCATGAGATCCACCAGTATGTTGGTCATCTCCAGGGTGTACAGGCCGGGAAAGACCATCTTCGCCCCCACCAGGGGACCGGTGATGAAGGCGCCCCACCCCAGCACGTGGAACATGGGAGTGATCTGCAGCATGACGTCGTGCATGCTGAGGTTCAGGTTTGCGACCACCGCCAGGGTGTGGAGGTAAAGGGCGCGGTGGGACAGGTAGACCCCCTTGGGCTTGCCGGTGGTCCCGGTGGTATAGCACGCGGTGCACGCCGACCTCTCGTCTATCATCGGCCAATCCAACTCGGCTTCCGGTTCCTCGAGCAGCTCCCCGTAGGTATAGAGCGGGCTGAGCTGTGTCTGCAGTTCCTCCTTCGGCCGGCCGGTTATAACGACGTATCCCTCGACGGATTTCAGCTCCGGCGCGATGGGCTCTATCAAGGGGATGAGCAGATCGGAAACGCAGACCAGCTTGGCCCCGCTGTGGTTGATGATGTAGCTGCGGTCCTGCATGGAGACGCGCGGGTTGATCTGCAGCAGGACAGCCCCGATCCCGGCAATGGCGTAGAAGAGCTCCGCGAACATGTGCGTGTTGAAATCGAGCACGCCGACCCTGTCTCCGGGCTCCACCCCCAGTCTCTTCAACGCGTTGGCCACCCGGCACACTCTCTCGTAGCATTCCCGGTAGTTGTAGCGGAACATGCTCCCATCCATGTTCCTGGAAGCGATTTCCACCTCCGGGAAGCTCCGTGCCGCGTGCCTCAAGATGGTGGGCACGTTGAGCTGGTAGTCGTTGTTGGAAGTGGAAGGAAATCCCTGCACAATGCGGTAACCCATACGCGCACCTCCTTCTCCATGCGGCTGTATGAAGCCGGCCTGCCGGTAGCCGATACCCCTCCCCGGGCAGCACCCGCCGCACCGAAATGCGTGCGCGGCACGGGGCGCGGCCCGCTTTTTCGCAGAGGTCCCGTACGACTCGATTCTAACACAAGGCGTCCGCGCCGGCGCCCGGCGAGCCCGGACCCCGGCGCGCGGGCCCGTCCTCCGGAGAGGCGCCTGGGTGGCAGGCCTCAAAGCCCCCGGCGGTAAGGCGCCCGTTCCGCCTTTCCCTCGAGGATGGCCAGCCCCAGGTCCACCATGCGCGCGAAGGGCTCCTCCCTGTCCTCCCTCAGCGCCATGGTGATCGCTCCGCTCGGGCAGCTCCCGGCGCAGAGGCCGCACCCTATGCACCTCTCCCGGTCGACCGCCGCCACCTCCTCCACGCGCACGGCGCCCACGGGGCAGCGCTCCACGCACGCCTCGCATCCCGTGCACTCCTCTCCGTCCACCACCGCCTCGAACACCGCATTCAGGAAAAGGCGCTTGTCCATGCCCTTCTTGGTGATGCCCTTCATGGAGGCGCAGCAGCAAGGGCAGCAGTTGCAGATGTTGGAGAGGTGCCTGGTATTGGCGCCGGCGTGGACCAGCCCGGCCTCGTCCGCCTGCCGCAATATCTCTATGGCCTCCGCGGCCTTTATCTCCCGACCGGTACCGTTCTCGATGTAGTACTCCGCGGCCGCCCCGAAACTGAGGCAGGTCTCCATGGGGAGGCCGCACCCCGCGCCGAGCAGCGCGGCTTCCTTGCGGCATATGCACTGCGCCACGGAGATCACGCGCGCGGACCTTACCTGGTCCAACAGGTCCAGGAACGGGAACACCGTGAGGTCCGCCTTCACCCGTTCCCCGAGGGGAAGCACCTTGAAGCCGGGAACGCCGCTGGCGCCCATCTCCTCCATGTAGGCCGCCTCGTAATATTCCCGGTAGAGGGCAGCCAATTCCCCGTCCATCCTCTCCACCGAGTACTCGTAGAGTCCGATCATGAAGGGGGCAGTGTTGTAGAGGGTGCGCCCTTCCCGCCGCGAGCGGAATATCAACCCCTTGCGGGACATCTCTTCCAGCCTCTTCTCGAGGTAAGCGGCGTCGAGGCCTCCACGCGCGGCGATGTCCTCCGCCTCCTCGGGAAACGGCGTGAGCAGCGTGGCCAGCTCCGCCTCCTCCTCCGTGAAGAGCGCCTTGAGGATGCGCATCTCCACCCCCGATGGGGTGGCAGGGAATCCCAGGGGCATGCGGTCCAGGAACTCGCGCAATCTGCGGTAAGCGTCGTCCTTTCCCATGAGGGCTCCTTTCATCGAGCAAGGGCTCAGAAAAGCTGCACCACCAGCGCGTACGGCTGCGGGGCCATGGGGACGTTGGGGGCGGCTATCTCCAGGGTGTAGGTCCCCGGCTTCCCGGATATTTCCAGGACCACCCTCTCCACGTTGTTGAGGGGGTCGCGGGAGGTCCTCCCGTTCGGGTAAGAGAATGCCCCGTCGGGGTCGATCACCCTCAGGTCGAGATCGTTCACGAGGTGAAGTCTTGCCTCGGGCAGAGAGGGATAATCCGACCAGGCCAAAGTCACCCTCAGTTGCTCTCCGGACCCTACCTCCACGCGGAAAACACGCGACTCCCCGCTGCGCAACCCCTCCGTGTCGTCAACCACCCTCAGCCACGTCTCCCGCTCCGCGGGGGCGGCGAAATCGCACCTACCCCATCCCTCCACCGGGTTGGGCGCGCGGGGGACCTCCAGGCTCCCCTCGCCGTACTGGCCGGGATACAGGTCCATGGCCCCGTTCAACAGAAAGGCTTTCACGAGGGCGGCGGACGGGGCCGCGCCCCTCGCGGCCGCAAGTTCGGACCTTAACGTGGCGATCCTTCCCGCCACCAGCGCGGCGGCCACGCTGGTACCGTAGAGCACGGCGGCATCTCCGTCACGGTAGATCATGGCGGGGGAGCCTTGCGCCGCCGGCGAAGCGCAGGTGGCCACGCCGGTCGCCGCGGCGATCAGGTCCGGCTTAATCCTGCCGTCCGTGGTGGGCCCCCGCGAGCTGAACGCCGCCATGCCCGAGAGGTTCCCTTCCGCCCTGTCCTCCTTGAGGGGAGAAGCGGAAAAGCGCCCCGGGAAGATCCCCTCCAGTTCCCCGTAGGCGGGCACCTCGTAGGCGATCCCCGCCGCGCGCGGGCCCTCGCTGCCCCCCACCGCCAGCACGTTCTTGGCCGCCGCCCCTCCCAGGAGGTTACCCCTGTCGACCACCCCGTCTCCGTCCGCGTCGCTTCCCTCGTTACCGGCCGGCTCCACTATCGTCATATCCGGATGATCCCACGCGAAGGCGTCTCTCTGCATGCAGAAAATACCATATTCTCCCAGGGATTCCCTGCCCTCGGGGACGCTTCCGTTGAGGATCACCCTTGCCCCCTCACCGTACGCCTTCCCCAGCAGGGAGGCCATGGAGAGCGGCCGGGGCAGGGGGGTGACCCCGTACCCCGTGGCATAGACGGCTATCTCCAGGGGATAGCGTGCATCGCCTGCGTTCCCGGACGGCGAAGCCCCCGCGAGCAGCGCTCCCGCCACAGCCGTCCCGTGCCCGCACGCGTCCGCGCCTTCATCCCCACGGAAGGAAAAGAGGGATGCCACCCGTCCCTCGAGAGCCTGCGGCAGGTCCTCCACGCTCCCCGCCGCCAGTCCGCTGTCCGCGAGAGCGACCCTGCACGGGGCACCGGTAGGAGCGGCGGCGAACCCCCCGGGGCAACCCCGTCCCGCAGCGCCGCGCGCGGAAGGGGTCGGGGCTCCCGCCAGTGTGCCCCCCGAGCACAATTCCAGCCATTCCACGGCCGGCAGGGCGGCCACCTCGTCCACCATGTCCGGAGACAGGCGCAAGGCAAGCAGTCCGCACCAGGCATCCGTCTCGCCGGCCAGGACCTCCACCCCCATCTCACGCAGTTCCTGCGCCGTCCCGTCCAGCAGCGCGCCGTCGTAGAGAAGGGCGACCACCGTCGCCTCCCCGCCCTGGGTCAGGCGCAGCTGCAGGGCGGGGGAGATCTTGAAATATGGCTGGTATATCCCCGTCCACGAAACGAAGGGCAGCCCGCCGGTTTGCGCGCGGGCCTCCCCGTCCATCGCCACCAGCAGCGTGTTGTAGGCGAGGTAACCGCGGACCTTCCCTCCCGCTTCCCGCAGCTCCCCCAGCCACGACTCCTCCACGCTTCCCTTGCACTGCACGAGATAGAGGCCTGCCTCCCGGTAACCGTCGATCCGGAAGGAGGGGGGGAGGCCGCCGGGATCGTAGTCCCAGGGATAGACGGCGCCGTTCGCCAGAAGGATGGGGAAACGGGGCGAGGGGCCGGGTTCCTGCGCCTGCGCGGCGCTCCCCGGTCCGGCGGCGGTGCACGCCGCGAGCAGGGACGCCACGATGAGCAAGGCCTTCGCACGGCGGAGAAGCTTGCCTTCGCGCGAACGCATCATTCCCGTGACCTCAAGCGATTCGGCCGCAAGGACCCGACGGACACCTCGTGGGCTCACACCCGCGTATCCCCTCAGGGAATGCGCTTCCAGGCACGCACCTCCCCCATCATGGCCTCCAGGTTCTTCAACGGGGCCTCCAGGGGAACGTCGCACCCGGTGGAGAAGATGTAGTTCCTTATCCTCTTAGTGTTCCTGAGCAGGCGCCGCGTCTCCCACCGCACGTCTTCGGCGGTGCCGTGGTGAACG
>CAKZMC010000210.1 GCA_937128055.1 uncultured Actinomycetes bacterium
CCAGCACCCTCTGCAGGATGGTGGGGGCCACGAAGGTCCAGTTCACCCTCTCCGCCTCGATGAGGCGCAGGAACTCCCCCGGGTCGAAGTGGCGCATGATCACCGCCGTGGCCCCCAGGAGGAAGAAGGGGGACCAGCCTACCGCCGTCCCCGCGTGGTATAGGGGGGTGACGATGAGGCTGCGTATGTTTCCCGTCTTCTCGTCCTCGATGTGCTCTCCTCCGAACCAGAAGAGGAAGCTGAATTGGAGGGAGATGTAGCGCATGAATTCCCGCAGGCTGGTGCGTGGGGGCTCGGCTATGTCCGAGAGCAGGTATCCCAGGCTGTCGTATAGGTTGGAGCTCTTGGGGATCCCGGTGGTCCCCCCGGTGTATGGGTTGAAGGCGACGATGAAGTTCATCTCCGGCCTGGTGGCCGGACGACCCTTCAGGAGCTCCTCATAGCCCAGGACGCCGGCGGGGACGCTCGCGGCTTTTCCCACCATGACCAGTGCTTCCAGGCTGGGCAGGCCTGCCCTCACCTCTTCCACCCTCTCGAGGAACTCCGCGTCGAAGACCAGCACTTTCGGCTTCCTCAAGTCAATCATCTTGCGCAACTCCTCGCCGCGCAGGTGCCAGTTGACGAAAGGAGTGGTGGCGCCCACGAGACTGCAGGCGCAGAGCGTCTCGAGAAATTCCGTGCTGTTGGGCAACATGACCGCTACGGTATCGCGCGGCGCGACCTCCAGGGATCGCAAAGCATTGGCCAGCCTGAGGACCCTGTCCCTGAGTTCGCCGTAGGTGAACCTCCTCGTCCCGTCCACCACCGCTTCCCTTTCCGGGAAGGTCTCCCACATCCCCAGTATCCAGTTGGGCACTATCTTTCCCACCTTTTGCCTTCCCAGGTCCCTGAGGTTGGCCAGGGTTCCCCGCCCACCGGTTATTATCCCGAGGACTATTCTTCTCGTATTGCGGGGACTGCCCCACTGTTGCCTGACGGTTCTTCCCAGGCCCTTGGTCTCTTCCATTTTCAGGTAGGCGGGAAGTGCGCTCAGCAACTCCTTGAGCGTTTTTTCCGCTAGCATGGCTACCCCTTTCCGCGGCGGAAAATTCAATGAAACGGGAGCGCCGTCACGTGATCGCCGCGCCCGAAGCGATGCGCGTTTACCGTGCCCTGGATGGCAGCCCCCTTGGCGCTGATAATATTCCCCTCCCCGCGTCAGTCTTTGACGGCAAACGTACGCTAGCCTCTCCTCCCCGCGCACTTCATGGCGCGCGCGGCTGTTACATATATATTTCCCCCTCGCGATCAGCTTATAAGCGTTTGGCCCAGGGCTTGCAGCAGTTGGTTGACCTGCTCGCGCGCCTTGCTGCGGGGAATCACCCCCACGAACCCCCCCGAGTCTATTATCAGCTCCTCGGGCATCAGCATAAGGGTGAATATGCGGTTGAGGAGATTCACGTAAACCCAGGCCTCAAGGCGGTAGGCGTTGCCGAGGAACGAGAGCTTCAGTCGCTGCTGCGCGACCAGCATCCCGGTCCCCCTCTGGTAGAGGCGAGAGCTCTGGTCCTGCTCGATGAGGGCGTAGCCCGTGCTCCTGGCCCATTGGTCCAGGATGTTCCAGACCTCCGGCCCTGCCGTGAATTCCCTTACCGTTCTCCCCTTGACTCCCATGGCGCTTTCCTTCCTGTGCCCGGCGGTGCGGCTGCTTTCGACTATCATATTGCCTGCGCGATCCCCTTCTAAACATGGCGGGCGGGAAGGGGGGCGTTGGAAATGCGTCGGTCTTTTCACGGGAGGGAGCGCAGCGCGGCATCCGCGATTCCCGCAAGCACGATTGCCCCCCGTGGGTTGGGGTGCAGGCCGTCAATGGTGAGGGAAAGGCCCCTCCCCTCGCTGAGAGCAAGGGCTCTTTGCGGGGTCAGGGCGAGGAAGGTGTCCAGGAAGACGTCCCGGAAATGATCCAGTAGATAGGTGCCGGGGGATTCCTTGGCCGCAAGGATCTCCTCATACTTGGCCCCGAAATCGATGAGCAGTGCCCCGCAGGCAAGTGCCGCTTCGCGGATAGCAACGTTATATAGCGCCCTCTTCGCGTTGAGCGGGCTGGCGAGGTCCTCACCGAGACAGGGAATGGTGGCCACGGCGACCGTTTCCGCCCCGGCGCGTGCGCTCTGCATGATGCCCTCCAGCAGGGAACGGAAGGCCGTAAGATCCTCGGCCGGTTTCCTTCCCCTGGAGATCATCGCCCGTGCGAAATAACTCCATATTCCGCCGCGCCTTGCGAGATAGGGTAAGAAGATGTCGTTGCCGCCACCCTCGATCACCGCCACGTCGTACGCCTTGGCATGGAGGAGTTCCCGTAGGCGGGAGCCTATGCCCGAAAGCGTGTCGCCTCCCCTGGCGCTTACCAGGTACTCCCAGCCGGGATTTACCCTACGCAACTGCCAGGGGAAGCCGAGGTGCGGGAGACCTCCCGAGAGGCTGTCGCCCACGATGAGCACGCTTCGCGCCATCTTTACCCCCGTTATTCAGTCTCCCTCTCAACCCTTCTCCATCGCCCCCATGATGGCGAGCGCTTCCTCGAAGCTG
Source organism: uncultured Actinomycetes bacterium (assembly GCA_937128055.1). Lineage (GTDB taxonomy): Bacteria > Actinomycetota > Geothermincolia > Geothermincolales > RBG-13-55-18 > JACIXC01. The sequence goes on from CAKZMC010000210.1 coordinate 2,569, forward strand.
CCCCCGCAGAAGAGAGGATCCGGCTCAAAGGCGGCACAGACCTTCGGCCGCTCCGGCTTGCCCCAGAGGGCGCAAAGGTTGCTTTCCGTGAGGTATTCGCACCTCACGCCCGCCGGCTTGTTCAGGGAGGATATGGAAAGGGCGATGCAGCAAGCGCCGCAACGGCGGCAATCCATCCTGCCGCCGGCACGGGCATCGTTTTCCGTGGCCTTGTGACGCCTGTCCATGCACAAACCTTAACTCATCGCGCGCCGGGCGGACAACCGGCTGTTCCATGCGCTACCTGGCGCAACGGAAAACATGCAAGGCTTTATACTGACCGAGTTGGCAATGTTGCTCCCTGGATAATTTTACAAGCATGCGGCCATGCCCGATTTCCCTGTTTGCTTGACTGCGGAGAAGGTATAATTGGAAACAAAGCGAAGAGTGCCGGCCATTGGCGGTGAAAAGGAGATGAGGGAGATATGGGGGTGGTAGTAGATTTCGGGGATTCCCTGGGCTCGATGCTCGACGAGATGCAGGAAACATACGACGGAAGGATACGCTCTCCCCAGGGCAAGATAATCCGGGTGCAGCCTTTCGCCAGGAAATGGTACAGCCACAAGGGAAAATGGATATATAGGGCCGGGGTATATATATCTACTCTTGATGATGGTAGGATTTACCAATGCAAGCTGGAAACTGAGCGCAAAGAGGACGAGAGCAGCGGCGATTCTTCCTGGGAAAGGTGCTTGGAAGAGATGGAGGAACTGGTCCGCAAAGTGGAAAGCCTGATCGAAGGGCGCGGCTTCATCATCAAGCGTGGCCGGTACGTCTTCAAAGGTGACCAGACGCCGAGGATTAACTGAACCAAGCGGCGGCAGCGCCTCGGTTTCTCCACGAGACGCAGACGGCAAGGAAAGGGGAGCAACGCATGGAGGCGAGCTTGGAGAACGGGGCTCCATCTCGAGGCGGGAGGGACGCCTTGCCTGGGATGTGGGGTTGTTAAAGCGCGGAGCACCTGGCTTATTGCAGGAGCGCAGCGAACTTCAAGCGAATGTGCAGATAAGGTTTCCTGGAGGAGGGAGGTGTTTATGTTGCGTCGGAGAGGGTCCTGCACGAGATTGCTTCTCATGCTCTCGCTTCTCATGGCCACTCTCTTGGCGGCGTCCTTGCTCGCCGGCTGCGGAAAGGGGAAGTCTAAGTATTGGGATGACCAATCGCAGCAGGATGGTGACGGGGAGACGCAGGTCGAGGGCTTCGCGGGCATCGCCTACGTGCGCGGAGACCACATTTACCTTGCGGATGCGGAGAAGGGCGAGGTGCGCAGGCTGACCACACGGGAGGGAGGATATTCATGCCTGGCCTTCTCTCCGGACGCCAGCAAGCTCTCGGCCACCATGGAGGTCGGCGATGCCAACCCCCAGCTGGTGATCGTCGACGTGGAGAGCGGCAAGGTTACCGACGTCTCCTGGACCAACGAGGAATACTCGGGCGCATGGAACGAGGCTGGCGTGCGCCCCTGGTTCGGCACCATGGCCTGGGAGGACGAGGATACCCTGTATGCCACCGCTGTGATGGAGGAACTCAGCCGGCTGTACTCCCGCGTGGTCAAGGTGGACCTCTCCGCCCCCAGCGTGGAGGTGGTGGCCGAGGAGGCCGCAAACCCCGCGTTGAGCCCGGACGGCAAGGAGCTTGCCTACGTGCGCCAGCCCGAGGACTGGAGCGACATTGCGGCTGACTCCATGTGGCTGAGCGGGGATCCGGGAGACCTGGTGATCCGGGACCTGGCAAGCGGAGACGAGAGGAAGGTCAGGGTGACGGTGAACGGTAGTTATCGGGGTCACGTTTTCGAGTCGTCCTTTTCCCCGGATGGCGAGCACCTGGCGGTCGTCTGCTACGACGAGCCGGACAAGGCCATTTACTATACGGACCTGGAGGGCGAAGCGGTCTATTCCCTCGATTTCGTGGGACCAGCAGGAGAGCGATTGCAGCTATCTTTCTCCCCGCACGGGGAATGGCTGGCATATTGCTCGACGTGGCTCGAAGACGTGGAGGGAAATCGTGAGTACACCCTCCGCATTATACCCACGGGGGAAGCCAACCCCGAGGCTCTGGCTTTTGAGGGTGCAAGGGACCCGGCCTGGAGCCCCATACCCTATAGCGGGCTGGACCTGGAGGATCTCGAGGAGCTACTGGAAGGCCAGGGCGAGGAGGGGGATAGAGACGAGAGGGCGGAGGTGGAAGCGGCCATGATCGCCTTCGTGAAGGCCAACGCAGCCCCCGGGCTTGAGTTCAGGATCGAGAACCTGGTCATAAGGGGTAATGAGGCAGCGGGAATCGCCGTGTGCACCAACGAGAGGCTGGACGCCCCGCTGGTGATCATGAAGAAGGGGCCTAATGGCTGGGAGGGAGTGGACTTCGGCACCGGCATAGAGCCCCCCTCCTGGTACGATTATTAAAGGCGCATGCACGGGCAGAAGGCGCGCGGCAGCGCCGGGGTTTGATTGCTGTGCCTTGCCCGCGGGTAGTCTGCGACAATAGAAGCGGGCCAGGGATTATGTTCCCTGGCCCGCATCTCTTATGGTGAGCCGTCTGGGAATCGAACCCAGGACACCCGGATTAAAAGTCCGGTGCTCTACCGACTGAGCTAACGGCCCAAAGACATTATATATCCAGTGGAGGGGTGGCAAAAAGCGCAGTGCGACAAGAAATCCGCCGGCAAAAAAGCCTGCGGATACGGAGGTAAAACGGGGGGTCGAGGCTCGCCCGTTGCCCTCCGAAAAGGGGTTAGCGTTGCGCTGTCTTCCCGGTACGCCTCCCTGCGGAGACGCCTGCCTCAAACCCGCCACATTTCCCCAGGCCGATCCTGCTATAATCTTCACACCATGGAGAAGATATTCGGAGCACGCAGCGTTGCCATAGCGGGAGTATCGGAAAAACTCAACAACCTCGGGAGATACATACTCCAGAACCTCATCGACTGGGATTTCGAGGGGCCCGTTTACTGCGTGAACCCCAAGGGCGGGGAGGCCCTGGGGCACGTGCTTTACCCCTCCATCAGCGAGATCCCGGAAGCGGTGGACCTGGCGGTGCTCATCATCCCGGCGCCCGCGGTGCCGGAGGCGGTGGACGAATGCGGACGCAAGGGGATCACTCGCGTGGCCATCCCTTCAGGCGGTTTCGAGGAATTCGGAGGAGACGGGGTCAGCCATCGCGACCGCCTCATCCAGGCGGCGCGGCGCCACGGCATCCGTTTCATGGGACCCAACTGCCTCACCGTGATCAACGCCCACACCGGGCTCTGCCTTCCCTTCGTGCCGGTGCCGCCCGACCTCCCCCGGGGAGGGGTGAGCATCGTCGCCCAGAGCGGGGGGATAGGGCTGGATTTCCTGGCGAGGTTGAGGGACGAGAACACCGGGTTCGCCAAGTTCGCCTCCATGGGCAACAAGACCGACCTGGACGAGGTGGATTTCCTCTGCTACCTCGGGAGAGACGAGCAGACCCGGGTCATCTGCCTCTACCTGGAGGACGTGGAGCGAGGCAGGGAATTCCTGGAAGCCGCGCGGGAGATCGACAAGCCCATCCTGGTCTACAAGGCCAACGTGGAGCCGCTGGCGCGGCAGAGCGCCCGTTCCCATACCGCGGCCCTGGCCAACGACGACGACGTCCTCGAGGGAGCCTTCCGGCAGGCGGGCATCATCCGCGTACGTCGCCTGGCGGAGCTGGCCGGTTTCGCCAAGGTATTTTCGCTGCCGCCGTTGCGTGGAAACCGCGTAGCCCTGGTCTCTCCCACGGGAGGGATCCTGGTCCTGGCCAGCGACCAGTGCGCGCGGCGTGGTTTCGTGTTCCCGCAGCTGCCGCCGTCCCTGGTTGATGACATTAGGGAGCGCCTGCGGGCGGGGGTGATAAACATCTCGAACCCGTTGGACCTGGGAGACGTGCACGACGCGGAGGCGAGGTTGTACATCGTGGACCGACTGCTGGAGCAGGATTTTATCGACGGCATCATCATGCTGCTCATCGCGAGGCTCTCAACGGAGCAGGTGATCACCGGCGGCATCCACGGGCTGCGCAAGAACATCATTCCCGACCTCGCGGAGCTGGTCAGGAAGCACGGCAAACCCATAGTCTTCAGCCTCATGGCTACCGGTGAGGTGCGGGCCAGGGCGCGTTATATGGTTGATTTTCCCATCTTTGAAGACGCCGAGGAAGCGGTGGAGGCCGCCGCGATCCTGAGGGATCACAGCCTGCGTTCAAGGGGCGCGGGCGCTCGCGCTTGAGAAACCACCCCCTTTTGCTTAGCATGGTGGCCAGCGAAGGCCGTGCTGCGGGCGGCATCTTTCCGGAACGAGAGGCGCACGGGCGGACCCGCGCCCGCGATGAGCATACGGGGAGGCCGGCATGAGCCGAGTCCGCAAGGGGATCTATTACGGTTGGGTGGTGGTGGCCGTTGCCTTCCTGGTCATGTTCGTCAACTACGGCGTGCGCAGCACCCAGACCGTGCTCATCAAGGGATTTTCCGAGGATCTGGGCATAGGCAGGGCGGCTGCCTCCCTGCCCTTTACCGTCTGCATCCTGGCGTACGCCTTCCTGGCGCCGTTGACCGGCAGGTTGGTCGACCGCTTCGGTCCCCGCTGGGTAATGGCGGGCGGCGCTTTCCTTTCCGGGGTGGGGCTCTGGATGTGCTCGCGTGCCAACAGCCTGGCGGCGCTGGTCTTCTTCTTCGGTATCGTCTTCGGGGTAGGAGGAAACGGCATAGGGCTAGTCCCCTCCAACACCTCGGTGGCCATGTGGTTCCGGCGACGCCTGGGAACGGCCCTCGGGCTGGCCACCATGGGTATAGGCTTCGGGACCATGATCCTTCCCCGGCTCACCGGCATGGTGCAGTCGCGATGGGACTGGCGGGTTTCCTTCCAGTTCCTGGGATATCTGTCCTTCGCCCTTACCGTACCCGCCTTCTTCCTGCTGCGGGAGAAGAAAGAAGAGACGGCGGCATGTGAGGGAGAGGTCCGGGAGGGGAATGAGGGTGATGGGGAGGGTGCAGGGGAAGAGATGGGGGGAGGCGGGGCTGCCGGCCATGACGAACGCGAGAGACCCCTTGCGGCCGCCGGGGCCGGGAAGGGCGCGAGGGGCTGCGAACGTGGCTTGCCGGAAGGGCTAACCCTGCGGGAAGCGCTGAAAACCGCTTCCTTCTGGCTGCTTTTCCTGGGCTTCGTGCTCATCGTGGTGGCCCTTTACGGGATCATGGTCCACCAGGTCCCCTATTTGACCGATCAAGGGATCGCTAAGAGCTGGGCCGAATGGGCCGTCGCCATCTCCGGCGCCACCTCCATCGCGGGGAGGTTGCTGTTCGGGCGCCTTTCGGACCGCACGCGCGAGAAGAAAGGGGCGCTTTACCCCGCATGCATCATCCTCGTGGTGAGCGTGCTGCTCCTCCTCTTCGTGCGCAGCGTGTGGATGCTCTTGATCTTCGCGATCGTCTACGGGTTCGGCTTCTCGGCTTACGGACCCGTCATCCCCGCCATCTGCGCGGAGGTCTTCGGCAAGGCGAACATGGGTGCCATCTTCGGTGCGGTGACCACCGGTGGCGCCCTGGGAGGCGCCGCCGGCCCCGTGATCACCGGCTTCATCTTCGATCACACGGGGAGCTACACGGGCGCCTGGATACTGGCGCTTGCGTGCGTCGTCATATCCACGCTGCTCTTCATGCGCGTGCGCGTCATGTTGCCCCCGCGGGATGTCCGGTGAAACCTTGCGGCCGCGGGCTTGGGGCCTTGACGCCGCGCCGGAAGCTACGGGTCGAAGGGCGAGGAGGCGGGAAAGGCGGGAGGGCCCGGGCTTTCCCGGGAAACACGGGTCGAGAAACACGGGTCGGGGATCACAGGTAGTCCAGCGGGTCGACGGCGACCTTTTCCGGCAGCACCGATTCCACTACCTCGCGGTCATCCCCGCCCGCCTCTTCCCGCAGCCGCGCCACATCCACCAGGTAAGGCTCGACCTCCCTCCCCTCGCAGTCGCGGATGATCTTCACGCGGGGCGAGGCCGCTTCTCCCTCCGCCTGTTCGTAGACCACGCCCAACTCGCCTCCCCGCAGGCGCACCAGGGTGCCCACCGGGTACAGTCCCATCATGTCCACGAAGATCTTCACCAGGAGGGGGTCAAAGGCATTGCCCATCCCCTTGACCAGGACGCGTATGGCGTGGTCCGGCGTGCGGGCTCCCTGGTAGGGGCGCGCCGAGGTCATGGCGTCGAAGACGTCGACTACCTGCACGATGCGCGAGAAGAGGCTGATATGGTCCTTGCCCGAGATGGCGGGATAACCGGAGAGGTCGTAGCGGGCATGGTGCTCGTAGGCCACCGTGACGGAAAGGGGATGCACCCCGGGCTGCGCCAGGAGGATGTCCGCCCCCCGCACCGGGTGTTGCCTCATGAGCTCCCATTCCCTCCGGGTAAGGGGGCCTTTCTTGTTGAGGATGTTCTGCGGGATGGTAACTTTTCCCAGATCATGCAGGAGAGCGCCCGTGCCCAGGATCATCAGGGCATTGCGGTCCAGGGGGAGCATGGAGCCCAGCGCGAGGGAGAGGATGAGCACATTCACGGAATGGAAGGAGGTGTACTCGTCGTAGCTTTTGATGGTCGCCAGCCCCAGAACGGCGGAGCGGTTCTCGCCCACGCGGTTGAGGATCATGCCCACCACGCGGTTGGCCTTGTTCAGGGAGAGGCGCTTCCTGCTGGCGACCTGTTCGACCAGTTCCCTGATCACGTCCACCGCCTCGAAGTATTCCTCCCGCGCCGACGCCAGCTCCCGCAGCTGCCGCGGCTTCTCCTCCCAGGTTCCGGGCTTGTCCAGCAGCACGTGGGCGGCTCCCTTTGCCTCCAGGAGCGCAGGAAGCCCCCCCGCTTCCGCGATCTCGTCCCAACCCAGGTTCAGGAGCTGGATGAAGTCGCTGAACTCCGCGCCGTCTAGGCCGGGGAGCAGGGTGATCCCCCCCACCTCCTTTTCGCGCAGCTCATTTAAGAGGGGGTAATAGAGGACGCTCTCCCTGGCCAGCAATCTCTCCTCGAAGAAGAACTCCTCGCCGATCACCCGCAGCGAGAATTCCTTCCCCCAGCGCAGGTACGCGCTGAACGCCTCCATGAATTGCGAGACAGCCTGCAGGCACATCTCGTGGTGAGGGGGGTATATGAGGAAGGTCTTCTTGGCGGCGGAGAGGTGTTTCAGGACCTCCCTCGCTCTTTCCAGGAGTCCCTTGGAGCGGAAATAATCGAGGGCTATCTTCTTCCGGTCCTCGGCGCCCTGAAATCCCTGGCCTTCCATCTCTTCCTCCCCCGGCATGCCTTTCCTTACCTGGCCGCCCCTCTCCTCTGCAGGTGCGGGTATCTTTCCTGCAGCCGCCGCATCGCTTCCTGCGCAGCCTGGTTCAGCTCCTGCCGTTCCGCCTTGAAGAAAAGCCTCTGCTTGCCCGCGTACTTGGCGAGGGTGTCGAAGGTCGCCGGATCCCCGATCCTTCCCAGGCTCTCGATGATCTCCCTCTTCACCTTCAGGCTTTCTCCCCCCGGCTCTTTCTCTTCCAGCAGGGCGACCAGTTTGCTCACCGCCCGCGTAACATGCAGCCTTCCCAGCCACCTTATGCACAGGATGCGCACTCTTTCGTCGCCGTCGAACAAGCCCTTGACGAGCAGTTCGCAGGCCTCGTGACTGCCGGTCAGGCCGGCGGCCCGTATCGCCTCGGCCTTGACCTTGGGGTGAGGGTAGTGCATGGCATGTTCGAGGTATCCCATGGTGAGGGGAGAGCGTACGCGGGCAAGCACGGTTACGATGTTGCGCACCAGGTACCACCTCTGGTCATCGAGGTAGGAAGCCAGGAGGGATAAGCGGTCACGGGCGACCGCGGCCAGGATATCGATGATGAACTTGCGCACCGACATGTTTTCCTCGGAGCCCAAGGCATCGATCATGGCATGGATGCCGCGTTCCCCGAGCTGGTCCATGAAGCGCGTGAAGCCGCTTACGGTCTCGGGATCGCGCCGCCCGGCGCTGGCTATCTGGATCAAGCGGCTCAGCATGTCCTCGCTGGAGACCTCCTCCAGCAAGCGCCGGAGCTCGTCGCGGTAGGGGACGAAGACAGGATCGCCGCTGTTGAGCGCCCGTCCGATTGTTTCCAGCACGTCGGCCGCCTGGCCGAATTGCGAGGTGGAGACCAGGCCCCAGAAGTTCTCCTGCACCAGGTCTATCGCTTTGCCCAGGTTATCGACCTTCCCCCCCATTTGCATCAGGTCCAGGAGCATGGGGGTTACGCTTACATAAGTTTCCAGGGCCAGGTCCATCTCCGATATGCGCTGAATCTCCTCCATCTCCTGGGGCTGGTAAGCCTCGGAGAGGAGCGTGACGTCGCTCGCGCTCGGCATGGCTTTCGCCGCGTCGGCCAGACCGGCGCTGTGCAGCGCTTCGTCGAGGGGGGAGAGGAGGGCCATGGGGATCTCTCCGAGGTCGGCGAGGCGGTCGCGGAGTAACGCGATGGTCCCCAGCGTTTCGGACCTGTCGTAGCCGATATTTTCCAGCAGGGCGCCGATGTTAGGGATAAGCTCCACCGCGACGGGCAGGAAGTAGCTGAGCATCCCGGCCATTTCGTCGGGGCTCAGCCGGACGAGCGTCTCGGCGCAGAAGGGCTCCTTCTTCAGCTCGGGCAGCAACCTGCTCAGCAGCAGGAGGTTGCGCTGTTCCCGCTTCAGGAACAGCAGCATCTCCGCCATCGCCCTGTTCATGGCCCTTTTTCGTTCCGGGAGTCTCGTTTCTACCAGCATCGCGGCATCCCTCATCAAGGAAAACGCGGCCTCCGCCCACGCCGCGCCGCTTAACCTCTCGCCGTTCTCGTCACGCAGTTGTTCGAGCGTCAAGGCAAATGCCTCGGGATCGAAGACCACCTCCAGTAGGGTTTCGTATTCCTCCTCCGAGAGCGGTTCCGGAGCCTCCTCCGGGAATTCCTCCACGGCCACCGTATCCTTCACCGTTTCGCCCTCATCGGGAGCGGCTTCATCGTCCGCGCGCCGCGCCTCGCTTTCCACCACGCTTATCCCGTGAATTCCCTGGCCGATGAGGAAAGCCTCGGCGCCGCCGGCTTCTTCCAGGCTCTCGGGGGGAGTAACGAGCAGTTCCACCAGGGCTCCCATCTCGCTCAGCCCTGCCCCCGCGGAAAAGGAGATCGCCCTCACGTTCTGTGCCCGTACGCGGGCGGCGAGCTGCCGCAGGCTTTCCTTCTCCCATCCGATCCTCTGGCCCTGGCAGAGGAAACCGTCCCGCTCCACGCGCAGGGCTATCTCGGGGTAGTAGGCCAGCGCATCGGACGCGACGGCGTGGAGCACGGTGATGGCGTCTATGACCGCGGGGTGATTGGCGTGGTAAAGCAGGCGTGACTTGCATGCGACGGCAAGGCGGGAGAGGATATCCAGCGCCGGTTTCGCTGCCGAGCCCGTTTCCTCCCCCGGGGTTTCTCCCGCTTGCTCAGGAGCGTCGTATGGATTGCTCTCTCCTGAGTTCACCATGTGGCGCTCTCCAACATCCCTCGCGAGAACGTCGCCTTCCACGCCGGCATAAGCGTCATGAGGCAGCTTCACCGCTGCCGTTGTCTCGCACAGGGCGAGTCGCGCGGCCTCCCTGCGTGCGAAGCTCGGCCAATAATCCTTATCGGCATTTTTCGTGGCGGGCGTTACCGCATTTACGGGGTCGCCGCCCGCGGATAGCCGGCTTGAACGGACCCTTTCCGAAGGGAGTCCCGTCACGAACGGGGCGCCGGGCTCATTCGCGGGGCCGTCCCGGAGCTCTCGCCGTTTCCGCCCGCCGCAGGCGGCGGGTACGGGAAAGCAGGCGCCACGGGGCCCCTTCTGATCTGCCGTAGCTTGGCGGGGATTGATATGCGCTGGCTTTGGTGCTTAAATCTTAATGGCCCGCGTCAGGCGCCATCCACCGGTGGGTGGTATGCTTATCGATGGGATGTTTTTAGCGTCAGAGGTTTCGTGCCCCCATCGTCTAGAGGCCTAGGATATCGCCCTTTCAAGGCGGTGACGCGGATTCGAATTCCGCTGGGGGCACCAGCGCATGTCGTTGTCCGGGAGGGCGACTTCGGATACTATTGATATTAGGCTTCGATCGGTAGAGAGCCGCGAAGCGCCTCTCGTCGAGTGGCTTTGCGGGTCGCAAGGCATCAGCGCGGAGCCGTGGTGTAGTCAGGTTAACACGCCGGCCTGTCAAGCCGGAGATCGCGGGTTCAAATCCCGTCGGTTCCGCCAGAAAGTAAACTCCCCGTGGGAGTCCGTATATCGTGGCGAGATAGCTCAGTCGGTAGAGCGCAGGACTGAAAATCCTGGCGTCCCCGGTTCGATTCCGGGTCTCGCCACCAGCGAAAGACCAGGCCAGAGGGTATGTCCCCGGGCCTGGCCCTTTTCTTGGAACGGCGCCAGCTCTTGCGAAGGACCCTTTCACGATTCTCGCCGGGAGCTCCCGCCGGCCCTCGCGAAAGCCCGCAGGCCGCTTCCCTTGCTCCGGGTTCCGGGAAACGATGTCGTCCCCGGAACTTAAAATTCCTCCCGGAAGTCCGTATCTTCAACTGCAGGAAGGAAACGGCAGCCGGGCCGTCGTCTCCATCGCGGCGATCCCGGATGGGTTACGGTGCCGGCAGAGCGGGAAAGGAGCAGGCGATGGAGGAGAAAGTGACTGCCACCGCGGAAAGCGATGTCTTGGCGCCGCCGAGAGAGGGCGGGGAAGTGAAGGAGGGGAGGGTCGGGCAGGGGTCGCCCCTCGGCGATGCCCTGATACTGAAGATAAGCCTGGCGGTGAGCCGGCCCATAGACTTTATCCTCCCGGATGTCCAGGGAGATTGAGGCCGCTCCAACATGTACCTGGCAGCGAAGCAGTCGCTCCCCCTGCTTCTGGGCGGGATAGAGAGGGAATACGCCCTCGTCTATCCCCGGCCCGAGGGGGAGGACGAGCATTTTCACTGGCGGCTCGCGGGCAGGGTCATCGATGCCCTGGAAGTGGCCCTGGCGGAGAGGGGGGGATGGGTCAAGCATCTCCTGACGGTGGGAAGCGGCCTGGCCGGGTACGTGCTTCCCGACGGAGGATGCGTTTCTTGCGAGGGGCCGAACGTCTTGGAGGTCTCCTCGCCCGAGACCTACCATGCCCGCACGGCCCTCGCTTACCTTGACGATTACAGGGGCTTCTTTGCGCGCATGCTGCATGGCTGCGGAGACTTGCCCGCGCGGACGTTGCTTTGCGAGGGCCCGGCCAGCCTGCCTCGTTTCGAGCCGGGGGCGCCTCGCCGCTTCGATCTGGCCTTCCACCTCAACTTCTCGTTGCGACTCGGGCGCGAGCAGACATGCGAGTTCTGCACCGTGCTGGCCGCCCTCGCGCCGCTCCTGGGCTGCGGAGGCCTCACCCTGCGTGGCTTCTCCCGCTCCCCGCGAGGGTTCGCGGTGCGCCAGTCCCTCTGCGATGCCGGCCGGCCGTGGTGGCGCGAGGAGATGGTGCGCCAGGCAGGGCGCCGGGATGGCTACGGCGGGGCAGAGGAGCGGGGGTCGGAGAGCCGCTTCCACGTCTCCTGCCTGGACAGCCCCATGACCCGGAGGATGGCCGCCTTCCTCTTTGAGGCATGCCAGCTCCTGCTGGCCCTCGTCCTCTATGGACGGGGGCCTTTGCGGGGAAAACGTCTCGCGTGCCCGGAGCGGGCCTGCGTGGCCTTATCGGGCGGCGAGACCGCCCGCCGCTTCGAGCTGCAGGGGGGCGGCACCGTCGGGATGTGGGAGCTGCATGAGGCGGTGTGCGGAGGCCTTGAGGAGGTAAGGCGCGACTTTGCGCTGAAGCCGGCGCAGGAAAGGGCCATGGAGACCCTCCTTGCCGGGCTGCGCGCCCTGCGTGGTGGCGACGAGGAGGAGCTTGCCGGGCAGTTCGACGGGTACTTGAGGAAAAGGATCTACCGCGCCCTCCTGGAGAACGAGGGGGTTTCCATCCCCTTTTTCAACCGGGTGGCGGTTCCCGCTGCCTGGCATGCATCCCGCATCTGCTCCGGCTTGCCGGAGATCGCCGCCCTCTCCCCCGCGGAGGCGGAGAAAATGGTAAGAAATGGAAGGGAGAAGGCAAGGCGCAAGCTCCTTTCCCTGCTCGGCAGGGACCGCCTTTCGCCCCGGGATTTACCCTCGCTCGCGCGGCTTGTGCAGAGGATGCTTACCCTGGAGATAAGGTTGCACCAGCTGTATCCGCGCCCCTCCCCGCTCGCGGAGTACGAGGAGGGTTTATGGAACGCTTACCTTGAGCAGTGCGGGCCTCTTCCGGACGGCTTGCCGCCGACGCGAGCCGGCATGAGGGGAAAGCTGGTGACGGCCCTCGGCGAGATCGCGGGCTGCCGCTGCCGGGCGGAGTGGTCGGGCATCTACGTCCTGGCCCCGCATGACCTGGTGGGGGTATTCTCCTTGCCCGATCCCCACCGGCCGCAGGCCTCCTTTCGTTGGGTGGAGATACCCGTCTCCGGGGAGCACGTGACGGACGGCGGCCTCCTCGATGACCTGGCTGCCAGCAGGTACCTCCTCTTTCCCGAAATGGAGGAGTATGGCGAAACAGCGCAAGATGAACCGCCCCGCCTTCCCGACGAGCATCCGCTGCTCAAGGCCCTGAGGTTCGGGATCCCGGAGGAGCAGATGCCCCTGTTCGATGCGAACGACATGGAGAGGTGCGGCTTCTACCCGGGCCGTCCGCGTCACGTGCCGGAAGGGCAGTTCCACCTTTTCTGACTGGAAGCGCGCGGGTGATCTCCCGTGAAGGGCCTCCTGGGTGTCGGGTAGGTCCTCTGCGGGAGGCCTCGCGCGGATGCGAGGGCTTTTTCCATGCGAAATAGAGGGAAAGCGGGAACGTCGTTGGAGAGTCTCGCGGGGAAGCGAGGGCATCCCCCGGCAAACCTGCTCGCTCAGCCGGCGATCTCGCCCTGCTCGTATTTCTCGCTCACCATCTTCTTTATCTCCCGGTAATGGACCTTGCCGGTGATGAGGCGGGGGAGTTCCTCCACGAAGAGCACGTACTTGGGGGCCTTATAATCGGCCAGGTATTGCTTGCACCACGAGATGATGTCCTCGTCCACGGCCGAGGCGCCGGGCTTGAGCTGCACCACGGCCGTCACCGCTTCCCCCCAGCGCGGGTGGGGGACGGAGGTCACCCCGGAGAGCTCCACAGACGGGTGGCGGTTGATGACTTCCTCGACCTCCTCGGGGAACACCTTCTCGCCGCCGGTGTTGATGCAGCCTGAGCCCCTCCCGATAAGGTGAACATGGCCCTTCTCGTCCACCATGGCCATGTCCCCAGTGAAAATGTAGGTCCTTCCCCCCACACGCCGGTAGGTGCGGGCGGTCTTCTCCGCGTCGCGGTAATACCCGGAGGACCCCTGGTGCTCCCTGGCCACGGCCACCTCGCCGATCTCGCCCGGGTGGGCCTCCCTCCCCTCCTCGGTGATCACCTTAACCATGTCGCTGACCCGGAAGACGGTCTTTTCCAGCTCGCGGTCGGCCGCGGTGTAGGGGGTCACGGAGATGTAATGGCCTTCCGTGGAGGCCAGCACGTCCAGGATGATCAGCTGCGGCAAGTGGTCGAGGAGGCGCCTCTTCACGTCCACGGAAAGGGCCATGCCGCTGGAAAGGATCACCAGAAGCGAGGAGAGGTCGTAGCGGCGCCCCTCGGCCGCCGCCCTGTCGAGTTCGTCGGCGAAGGGGCGGCACTGCCCGTCACCCACCGCTACCAGGACGTTGGCGCGGTGCTTCTCTATGGCCTGCAGCATCTCCCGCACCTCGAAGCTCTTGGAGGGGAGCATGATGCTCGTGAACCCGCCGATCATCCCGATGAGGGCATGGTTGTAGGCCCAGGCGTGCATCATGGGGCTGGCCAGCAACATCCTTACCTTGCCTCCCGTCAGCTTGGCCATGAGCCACAGCGTGGCCCGCATCACCGGGTCGGGGGACCACTTGATGAAGGGCCCCGCCTTTTTCCCCGCGGCCACCAGCGCCTTGCGCGTGGCCTTGCGGGAGAGGAGCCAGGGAAGGGCACGGGATGCCCCCGGGATATGCAGGGTCTTCTCGATGCCCTCGAAGACCTGGGGCGGCGCCTTGGAAAGGTCTGCCAAGCCGCCCGCGAAGTTGCGGATCATGGCTTCCAGGGGAGCGCTGAGGACCTGGTCGTGGGTGTAGATGACGCCCTTGGGGTAGCCCGTCGTCCCGCCCGTGTACATGATGACCACTATGTCGTCGTCGCGGAAGCCCTCCCAGGGAGGGGCGGGACGGCTGCGCGGCGACCTTTCCAGCAGCTCCTCGTAGTTGAGCATCCCTTCCACGCGCCGGTCGCCGATGATCACGTAGTTCCTCACGCCCGGCAGTTCGGGGCGCAGGTTTACCATGCGCTCGGCGATATCCTCGTTGAAGATAACGGTATGCATCTCCGCATCCTCGATGACGTGCTTCAGCTCCCATTCCTTGAACTTGAAGTTGAGGGTGACCGCGCGGGCGGTTATCTTCCACGCCGCCGCCACCGCTTCCAGGAAGGCCGGGGTGTTGTACTCGGCGATGCCGATGTTCTCGTCGCGTTTCACGCCCAGGTCGAGCAGGGCGTGGGCCAGCTGGCTGGTCCGCTCGTTGAGTTCCCGGTACGTGATGGTGCGGTCCCCGTGGATGATGGCGGGGTAGGCTGCGAAAGAATTGAGGATATGTTCATAAAAGCCGCTGAAATCCGTCATCTGCTATCCCTCCCTTGCGGAATGTGGAACCCGCTCTGCTGACAAGCCGCTACAGCCTTCCATCATTATAATGGAAAGACGCGCGGGGATGGCGGATCCGGGTACTCCCGGGAAGGCCAGGCGCTCTTGCCCGGCGTGACGGGTGTGGCCGGTGTGGCCGGTGTGCGGGAGGGGGAAACCGTGCCTTAGAGCGGGAAGTCTTCCCGCAGGCGTTCCACGGCGTGGAAGACCACTGGGCAAACCAGGTAATTGGCCGAGAGGTTGTCGAACTTCTCGGTGCTGTCCACGGCGAGCGAGAAGGGGTACTCCCGGCAGCAGTCAGGGCGCGCCTCGTATAGCACACAGAGGTTGCGCTTGAGAAAGGGGCAGGGACGCCGCTTGAGGCAGGTGTCCCGGTCCTCGTTCCTGCCCACGTACTCGGCGCGGAACTGCGATCTCTTCATGCCCAGGGCCGAGGCGAGACGGGCGATGTCGGGCGTCTCCACCACCACGTAAGCCTCCTTGCAGCAGGCGGCGCACTTGGTGCAGTCGAAAGAGGGCATGGCCTCCTTCATGAAGCGCTTCAGCGCGGCATCCAGCTTCCGCTTGGGAACAAGCCTGTTTTTCAGCTCCTCGATGAACTCGTCTACCTCCGCCTCGCGCTCTTTGGCCATCTTCCGTATCTTCCTGAGGTCCTTCTCCACCTTGCCCTCTCTTTCTCTTGTCGCTTTGCCTGCATGGGGCGCGCCGCGCGCGATCCACCCATAAAGTATACGATGGACGGATGTGGAAGGCATTCCCCGCCCGTTCTCTCTTAACCCGCAGGACGGGAGGTTTTCGCGGAAAGGCGGGAGCGCGGCGAAGCTTACTCCTCCGCGGCAGGGACGGTGAAATAGAAGGTGGTCCCCTCGCCGGGGGTGGATTCCACCCAGGTGTTCCCGCCCCACGTTCTCACCGCGCGCTTCACGGTGGACAGGCCGATGCCCAGTCCGGGGGTTCCCTCCAGGGAGAAGCGCTTAAAGGGCTCGAAGATCTGCTCCTGGAGTTCGCGCGGGATCCCTACGCCGTTGTCCCTTACGTGGAAGGTGACCAGCCCTCCCTTGCGCGCCGCCCCCACTTCTATGCGTGGGCTTTTCACGTCGCCCATATGCCTGAGGGCGTTGCCGATGAGGTTGTAGAATACCTGGCGCATCTTCACCGGTTCCGCTTTCGCCTTTGGCATATGGTCCTGGATCGCGAGGGAAGCGCCGGTTCTCCGTATCTCCTCCTCGAGGTCCATGAGCACCTCCAGGAGGATCTCCTCGCAGTCCACGTTGAGCGTGTCCAAGTCCGCGTGGCCGGCCTGCGCGTACTGCAGGAGCGAGCCGATGAGCTCGCTCATGCGCTTCGCTCCGCGGGCGATGGCTTCCAGGCATTCCCTCTCCGCCTCCGTGCGGCCCTCCGCGTCCGCCTCCAGGGCAGCCTTGGCGTAGCCCTCCACTATGGCCACCGGCGTGAGGAGGTCATGGGATATGGTATGGGCGAACGCCTCCAGTTCCTCGTTGCGGTTCTGGAGCTCCATTTCCATGTGTTTCCTGTCGGTGATGTC